>NZ_JBFAIN010000017.1:0-162337 GCF_040654735.1 Saccharopolyspora sp. NPDC050642
GACCCGACCGGCTTCCCGCTCTGGTCCTCACCGGTCGAGCCCGGCAGCGTCCACGACCTCACCACCGCCGAAAACCACGTTCTCGGCGCCCTCTACTGGGCGGCTTCCCAACTCGATCTACCGACGCTGGCCGACGGCGGTTTCCAGGGCGCCGGCATCGGTATCCACACACCGATCAAACACCACAAATCCTTCACAGGCCACCCACTCGAGGCCGACAACCGCACCTACAACGCCCTGCTCAGAGGCCTACGAGCCCAAGGAGAACGCGGCTTTGCGCTCCTCACCGAACGCTGGCGCACACTCAAACGCATCACCGCCAGCCCACGCAAAATCACCGCGATCGTCCGCGCCGCACTCACCCTCACCCACCACGAACACAACCGAATCCACTGAGATCACCTCATTGAAATTGCGGGGGACGCCGACGGCGGGGCCGCGTCAGCGGTCGCGGTAGGAGGTGTGCACCGCGATCAGCCGTTGGGCGATCGTGACCAGCGACAGGGCCACCAGCAGCCAGACCGCGACGTCCAGCACGTACGGCACGCCCAGGCCGTGCAGGCCGGTGCCGACCAGGACCACGAGGAACCGCTCGGCCCGCTCCGCGAGGCCGCCGTCGGCGCTGAGGCCGTTGGCCTCCGCGCGCGCCTTCACGTAGGAGATCACCTGCGCGCTCACCAGGCAGATCAGCAGCGCCAGGCCGCGCAGGTGGTTCACGTCGACGACCAGCGCCCACCACACCAGCGCGCCGAACAACGCGCCGTCGACCAGCCGGTCGCAGCTCGCGTCCAGCACGCCGCCGAACCGCGTCGCCTTGCCGCCGGCCCGCGCCATCGCGCCGTCGAGGATGTCGAAGAGCAGGAACACCGCGACCACCACGGTGCCCACGAACAGCTGGCCGCGCGGGAAGAACCACATCGCCGCCCCGGCGCTGGCGACCGTGCCGGTCACCGTGACCGCGTTCGGCGACAGCCCGAGGCGGACCAACCCCGCGCCGATCGGGTCGGTCAGTCGCGAAATGGAAGCCCGCGCGAAGATGTTGAGCATTGCGTGAAGTGTCAGCCGCCTGTGCACCGAGTGTCGTTTCCTGCAGATTAGCCGCAGCTGATCAATCGCACGGCAGGTGTGCGAGAACATCCGGGTGCCGTGACTGCGAACACAGGCGGAATAATTGAACTTTCAATATTGTTCTACGGGCGAGATTTCCACTTCGTTCTCCCCTGGAGGCAGCATGACCGCAACCGCGCAGATCCCCGGCTACGTCGCGGGCACCTGGGACATCGACACCGTGCACTCGGACATCCAGTTCACCGTGCGGCACATGGGCGTCGGCAAGTCCCGTGGCCGGTTCGGCGCGTTCCAGGGCGAGATCGTCACCGCGGCCGACCCGCTGGAGTCGACCGTCACCGCCACCATCGACGCCACGTCGATCGACACCGGCAACGCCGACCGCGACGCGCACGTGCGCAACGCCGACTTCCTCGACGTGGAGCAGTTCCCCACCGCGACCTTCCGCTCCACCGGCGTCCGCCAGGACGGCGAGGACTTCGTGATCGACGGCGAGTTCACCCTGCACGGCGTCACCAAGCCCGTGTCGCTGGAGACCGAGCTGGGCGGCTTCACCGAGGACGGCCTGCTGGGCCTGTCGGCCAAGGTGGTCCTCAACCGCACCGACTTCGGCGTCGGCCCGGCGGGCGGCGCGATGGTCGGCGAGAAGATCACCATCACGCTCGACATCGAGGCCAAGCTCCGCGGCTGAGCGACGACGGCACGACGGGCCGAGGACGATCACGTCCTCGGCCCGTCGCCGTCCGGGAGCAGTTTCAATTGAAACTGCGGACCACCCGATCAGCCCACTTCGGGCCAGGCGGTGGCGAGCAGCTGGCGGGTCTCGCCGAGCAGCTGCGGCAGCACCTTCGTGTGGCCGATGACCGGCATGAAGTTCGAGTCGCCGCCCCAGCGGGGCACCACGTGCTGGTGCAGGTGCGCCGCGATGCCCGCCCCCGCCACCGGCCCCTGGTTGAGCCCGATGTTGAACCCGTGCGGCGCGGAAACCCGCCGGATCACCCGCATCGCCCGCTGCGTGTACTCCGCGACCGCCACCGTCTCCGCCGCGCTGAGCTCGGTGTAGTCGGCCACGTGCCGGTACGGCAGCACCATCAGGTGCCCCGGGTTGTACGGGTACAGGTTGAGGATCGCGAAGACCAGCTCGTCGCGCGCGACGATCAGCGTCTCGTCGTCCGGCCGCCCCGAGTCGAGCAGCCGGCAGAACGGGCAGCCGTCGCTGTCGTCGCCTTCCGGCTTGTTCTCGCCCTGGATGTAGGCCATCCGGTGCGGGGTCCACAGCCGCTGCAACGCGTCCGGCACCCCGACACCCGACTGCTCGGTCAGCTCCACGCCCTCCGGGCCGCGAACTCCGCTCACGCCCGCTCCGCCTGGAAGTTCTCCGCGGTCGGCGAGGCGTTCTCGCGGCGCCCGATCCAGTCCTCCAGCGCGGCCACCGCGGCGTCCACCGGCACGCCGTTGATCTGGCTGCCGTCGCGGAACCGGAACGACACCGCGTCGGCCTCCACGTCCTTGCCGCCGGCCAGCAGCAGGAACGGCACCTTCTGCGTGGTGTGGGTGCGGATCTTCTTCTGCATGCGGTCGTCGCTGGTGTCGACGTCGATGCGGATTCCCTTGGCGCGCAACGTCTTCGCCACCCGCTGCAGGTGCTCGACGTGCTCGTCGGCGATCGGGATGCCGACCACCTGCTGCGGCGCCAGCCAGGCCGGGAAGGCACCCGCGTAGTGCTCGGTCAGCACCCCGAAGAACCGCTCGATCGAGCCGAACAGCGCCCGGTGGATCTTGACCGGCCGCTGCTTGCTGCCGTCCGGCGCGGTGTACTCCAGGTTGAACAGCTCCGGCAGGTGGTAGTCGACCTGGATGGTCGACATCTGCCAGCTGCGGCCCAGCGCGTCCTTGGTCTGCACGGAGATCTTCGGGCCGTAGAAGGCCGCGCCGCCCGGGTCGGGCACCAGTTCCAGCCCGGAGTCCTCAGCGGCCGTGCGCAGCGCCTCGGTGGCCACCGCCCAGCTCTCGTCGCTGCCGACGTACTTCTCCTCGTTGCGGGTCGACAGCTCGAGGTAGAAGTCCTCCAGGCCGTAGTCGCGCAGCAGGTCCAGCACGAAGTTCAGCAGCGACTTCAGCTCGTCCTGCAGCTGGTCCGGGGTGCAGTAGATGTGCGCGTCGTCCTGCGTCATGCCGCGCACCCGGGTCAGCCCGTGCACCACGCCGGACTTCTCGTACCGGTAGACCGAGCCGAACTCGAACAGCCGCAGCGGCAGCTCCCGGTAGGAACGCCCGCGCGAGCGGTAGATCAGGTTGTGGAACGGGCAGTTCATCGGCTTGAGGTAGTAGTCGACGCCGGGCTTGCGCAGCTCGCCGTCGGCGTCCCGCTCCTCGTCGAGGTGCATCGCCGGGAACATGCCGTCCCGGTACCACTCCAGGTGCCGGGAGGTCTTGAACAGCGTGTCCTTGGTGATGTGCGGGCTGTAGACGAACTCGTAGTCGGCCTGCTCGTGGCGCTTCCGCGAGTAGTCCTCCAGCTCGCGCCGGATGATGCCGCCCTTGGGGTGGAACACCGGCAGCCCGGAGCCGATCTCGTCCGGGAAGGAGAACAGGTCCAGCTCCGCGCCGAGCCGCCGGTGGTCGCGGCGCTCGGCCTCGGCCAGCCACTCCAGGTGCTCGTCGAGCTTCTCCTTGGACTCCCAGGCGGTGCCGTAGATCCGCTGCAGCTGCTGGTTGTTCTGGTCGCCCCGCCAGTACGCGGCAGCCACCCGCATCAGCTTGAACGCCGGGATGAACCGGGTGTGCGGCACGTGCGGCCCGCGGCACAGGTCGCCCCAGACGACCTCGCCGTGCCGGTCGATGTTGTCGTAGACGGTCAGCTCGCCGCCGCCGACCTCCATCACCTCGCTGGTGTCCACATCGGACTTGATGTCCACCAGCTCCAGCTTGTACGGCTCGTTCGCCAGCTCGTCCTTGGCGGCCTCGACCGACTCCAGGCGGCGGCGGGAGAACTTCTGCCCGGACTTGATGATCTGCTTCATGCGCTTCTCCAGCGCCTGCAGGTCTTCCGGGGTGAACGGGCGGTCGACGTCGAAGTCGTAGTAGAAGCCGTCCCGGACCGGCGGGCCGATGCCCAGCTTCGCGTCGGGGAAGAGGTTCTGCACCGCCTGGGCCAGCACGTGCGCCGCGGAGTGCCGGATGACGCTGCGACCGTCCTCGGTGTCGGCGGCGACCGCCTCCACCTCGACGTCGGCATCCGGCGCCCACGCGAGGTCGCGCAGGTCGCCCTCGGCGTCGCGGACCACCACGATCGCGTCCGGCCCCTTCGACGGCAGCCCTGCCTCGGCGACCGCCGCGCCCGCAGTAGTGCCCGCCGGAACCTTCACCCGGAGAGCTTGTTGAGCTTGGGAAGGCTGTACGGACACGATCACTCCTAGGCTGGGCCGGCCGCGGACCGGCGCGGATACTCTTCGGATACCGATGCTATCGGCCAGTCGCGACCCGTTTTCGGCCGCTCCCCGCAGCGGCGCAGGTAGCGGTGGGATCCCCGGCACACGTCTGCCCGCGCAGACGACTTCTGAGAACCCGCGGCGGTGCGAGTTGCGCGCGTGGCGGAAGAGGGAACGGAGCGCCGAGCAGGCTGCCCGCGACGTTCAGCTCCTCGCCGCGACGAACTGCTCGATCTCCAGGGCCGAGGCGCGGTCCCCGGCGTAGGGGCCCTGGACCTTGCTGACGCCGAGCTCGCGCAGCCGGTCGGCCTGCAGCTCGGTGCGCACGCCGGTGGCGAGCGCCGGCAGCCCCAGCAGCTGTGCGCCGCCGACCGCGGCGAGGACCAGGTGCCGGTCCAGCGGGTCCGGGCCGTCCGGATCGGCCAGGCTCGCCAGGTGCGGCCCGTCGATGCGCACCCCGGCCAGCGGCAGGCCGCGCAGCCGGCCCAGCCGCGCGTAGTCGTCGCCGAACTCGTAGACCACCAGCTCGATGCCCATGTCGGCGAAGATCTCCAGGGTGTCGACCGGGTCGTCCTGGTGGTCGAACAGGGCCGACTCCGGCAGCCCCAGCGCCAGCGCGCCCGGCGGCAGCCCGGTGCGCCGCAGGATTTCCTGCACGTCGGCGACGAGCTCGGGGTCGCGGCAGTGCCGCAGCGACAGGTTCACCGTGGGCACCGGCGCGTCCGCGCCGAGCTGCCGCACCCACCTCGCCGCGTGCTCGCACACCTGCTCCAGCGCCCAGCTGCCGAGCCGGACGATCAGCCCGGTCTCCTCGGCCAGCCCGAGGAACTGCTCGTCGCCCAGCTCGCCGAACTCCGCGTGGTCCCAGCGCACGGCCGCGGCGGCGCCCGCCAGCGCGCCGGTGGCCAGGTCCGAGATCGGCTCGTACTCGACGAACAGCTCGTTCTGGTCCACGGCCGCGGGCAGTTCCGCCGAGAGCCTGAACCGGTCGCGCGCCTCGGCGTTGCGCTCGGGGTCGAACAGCACCCACTGCGCGCGGCCGTCGCTCTTGGCCCGGTAGAGGGTGATGTCGGCGTCCCGCAGCAGCGCCTCGGCGTCGGTGCCGGCCACCTCGCGCTCCACGACGCCGACGCTGGCCGAAGCGCGGAGCTCGTGCGCGCCGATCAGCACCGGCCGGGTGATCTCCCGCAGCAGGCGTTCCACCAGGTCGATCACCGGCCCGGCGCCGGACGAGTCGGGCACCAGCACGACGAACTCGTCGCCGCCCATCCGCGCCGGTTCGGCACCGGCCTCCGCGGCCAGCGCTTCGAGGCGCTGCGCGACCTGCCGCAGCAGCCGGTCGCCGATCGGGTGGCCGAGGCTGTCGTTGACCGCCTTGAACCCGTCGAGGTCGAAGTAGCACAGCCCGACCCGGCGGCCCGGGCGGTTCGGTTCCAGCGCGGCGGCCAGGCTCGACTCCAGCTTGGTCCGGTTGCCCAGGCCGGTTAGCGGGTCCCGGACGGCCTGCTGGCGGAAGTGCTCCTGGAGCATGTGCCGGTCGGTGATGTCCTCGTAGAGCAGCACGAGGTAGTCCGGTTCGCCGCGGGCGTCGCGGACCAGCGACCCGGACAGCTGGGTCCACACGTGCGAGCCGTTGGGCTCGGTGAAGCGGATGTCCAGGAAGTCCTGGTCGGTGTCGCCCGCGGCCAGCACGGCGACGGTGTCGGCGAGCTTGATCAGCCAGCCCTCGTCGGCCAGCTCGTACACCGTGCCGCCGACGAGCTCACCCGCCGGCCGCCGGAAGATCCGCGTCAGCGCCGGGTTGGTCTCCTCGATCACCCCGTCCAGCGTGACGATCGCGATGCCCAGCGCCGACGCCGTGAACACCGCCCGCGAGCGCGCCTCGCTGGCGCGCAGCGCCTCCTCCGCCGCGTCGCGGGCATCGGAGACGGCGCTCTGGATCACCTCCTGCTCGCACAGCGTCTGCTCCCGCAGCGCGCCGGCGTACCCGGCGGCCAGCTCGCCGAGCACCGCGGTCAGCCTCGCCGGCTCGGCCTCGCGGAACTGCGGGAGCTCCGCGGCGAGGTGCCGCAGCGTGCGCGCCAGGGCCGTCGAGTTGGTGAGGTGCGCGCCGACGAGCCGCTCGCCGACGTCGCGCGCGGCCTCCACCCCGCCGCCGTCGAGCTCGCCCAGCAGTTCCTCGAAGCACTTGCCCAGGAAGGCTTCGAGATCGCGGCGGCCCATCGGGACGTAGCTGGTGTTGATGATCTGGCCGGCCCACTGCCGGACCACCTCGTCCGCACGCGGCTGCCCGTCCGCCGGTCCCCCCATACCTGGCATCCGGGTCACACCTTGCGCCCCACGGCGCCGTAGACGATCGACCGCTCCGGGTTCTCCCACACGTCGTCCTCGGTGTCGGGGCGCCAGTCGGGCACGTAGACCACGCCCGGCTCGACGATCTCGAAGTCGTCGAGCATCCCGGCCACCTCGTCGCGGGTGCGCAGGGTGACGGGGTTGGTGCTGCTCTTGTACAGCTCGACCAGTCCCTGGACGCCTTCCGGGTAGTGGTCGCCGGTGACGTGGGAGAAGCCGAGGTAGCTGCCGGCCGGCAACCGGTCGTAGTAGTGGCGGATGACCTCCCGGGGCTTGCTGCCGTCCGGGACGAAGTGCACGAGCGCGACCATCATGACCGCGATGGGCTGGGAGAAGTCGAGCAGCCGCTGGGTCTCCGGCGCGTCCAGGACGTCCTCGACGTCGACCAGATCGGCTTGGACGATCGTGGCGTTCTTGTTGTCGCCGAGGATCGACCGGCTGTGCGCGACGGCGACCGGCTCGTTGTCGACGTAGACCACGCGGGTGCCCGGGTCGACGGCCTGGGCGATCTCGTGCACGTTGCCCGCGGTGGGGATGCCGGAGCCGATGTCCAGGAACTGCCGCACGCCCTGGTCCAGGCAGTACCGGACCGCGCGGCGCAGGAACGCGCGGTTGTTCACCGCGACCTCCTGCACGTTGGGCACGACCTCCATCACCTTGCGGCCGAGCTCGCGGTCGACGGCGAAGTTGTGCGCCCCACCCAAGTAGAAGTCGTAGCACCTCGCGGCGCTGGGCTTCTCCAGGTCGACGCCTTCGGGTATCCAGTCCGGCCGCTGCATCCGCGGGACCTCCAGGGCTCGGTCTTCCGGCGCCCCGAAGCACGGCCGTGATCAGGATCATCTGGAACGTTCGAGCTCGACGTCGCCGCGACCGGAGCGTTGATCAAGCGGCGATCTTACTGTCACCCAGGGCGTCTAGTCACGTACTCAGCGTCGCCGCCTCCAGGCCCGCGGAACCGGTATGACCATTGTCACCGTCCGCATCGCGGGATCCGGGGTAAGGGATACCTAAGCTGGTGGGGTCTTGGTGGACGGCCACCGGGCCCAGTCGTGGGCCAGCAAGCAAGCGCCGCCATCCGGCCGACCCCCGTTCGGCCCGGAGCGGGCGTAGGAGGAGATTGAATGACTCGCCCACTGCGGGTAGCGATCGTCGGGGCCGGGCCGGCCGGCGTGTACGCCGCCGACATCCTGACCAAGTCCGAGACGCCGGTCGAGATCGACCTGCTGGACCGGATGCCCGCGCCCTACGGCCTGATCCGCTACGGCGTGGCCCCCGACCACCCGCGCATCAAGGGCATCGTCAGCGCCCTGCACCGGGTGCTGGAGAAGCCCGAGATCCGGTTCGTCGGGCACGTCGACTACGGCGTGGACGTCAAGCTGGACGACCTGCGCCACCACTACGACGCGATCATCTTCGCCACCGGCGCGGACAAGGACCGGGAGCTGGGCATCCCGGGCATCGACCTGCCGCACAGCTATGGCGCCGCCGACTTCGTCTACTGGTACGACGGCTACCCGGAGGCCCCGCGCGACTGGACGCTGGACGGCGAGAAGGTCGCCGTGATCGGTGCCGGCAACGTGGCGCTGGACGTGGCCCGGGTGCTGGCGAAGCAGGCCGACGACCTGCTGAGCACCGAGATCCCGGAGAACGTGCACGCGGGCCTGAAGGACTCCCGGGTCACCGACGTGCACCTGTTCGCCCGCCGCGGCCCGGCGCAGGCGAAGTTCACCCCGCTGGAACTGCGCGAGCTCGACCACCAGGCCGACGTGGAGATCATCGTGCACCCCGAGGGCTTCGAGCTCGACGAGGCCAGCGAGGAGGCGATCCGCACCAACAACCAGGTGAAGACGATCGTCAAGACGCTGCAGGACTGGGCGCTGCGGGACCCGAAGCACGACACCGCGCGGCGGCTGCACCTGCACTTCCTGCGGTCGCCGGTCGAGGTGCAGGGCACCGACCGGGTCGAGGGCTTCAAGGTCGAGGTCATGGAGCTCACCGGTGACGGCAACGTGCGCGGCACCGGCGAGTACGAGACCTACCCGGTGCAGCAGGTCTACCGCGCGGTCGGCTACCTGAGCTCGCCGCTGGCGGACATCCCGTTCGACCACGGCACCGGCACGGTGCCCAACGCCGGCGGCCGGGTGCTGGACCTGGACGGCGAGCACATCCCGGGCGTCTACGCGACCGGCTGGATCAAGCGCGGACCGGTGGGCCTGATCGGCCACACCAAGGGCGACGCGCTGGAGACGATCAACAACCTGCTCGCCGACCTGCCGACGATGCCGCAGGCGGAGGAGCCGGCGAACGACAGCATCCTGCGGCTGCTCGAAGAGCGCGGCGTGGAGTACACGACGTGGGAGGGCTGGGGCCGCCTGGACGCGCACGAGAAGGCGCTGGGCGAGGCCCAGGGCCGCGAGCGCGTCAAGGTCGTGCCGCGCGAGGAGATGGTGCGGATCTCCCGCGCCGAGTGATCTTTTCCTGTGAAGGGCACTTCTGGCCGATAAGTCGGCCAGAAGTGCCCTCCCAGTTCAGGACCGGTGTAGGCGATCTTGATCGGGCGCCTGCTACCTGTAGCGCTACACAAGATCATCACCGGGCCTGTTCCTGGGCTGGGCTCGCCCGTGCGCTGCGCTCATGACAACTCGTATCGGCGTACGGTCTCCTCGGCCAACACCAGCGTGCTCCGCAGATCTGCAACGGATTCCCGGCTGACAGGACGCTACGAGTCGATCCGTGTCGGCTCCGTGCCTGCGATCCGGACTGCCGTCAGGCGGCCGTCCTCCCGCCGATAACACACGTACAACGTGTACCGGCCGCCTTCGGCAAGGTTGTCCTGCGCCCACGCAATCGCTTGGTGCACGTCGCACTCTTTGAGCTCGTAGGCGTAGTTCCACCACCCAGCCCGTTCCGGAGGAACGTGGACGTCAGGAAAGGGCTGCGACCACATGTACACCCGGAAAACAGGGTGGTCATCCTCGATCGTCACGTCCCGCTCATCAACGGGGCTGACCTCCATGATCGCAGCCTCCCTACGCTACGGCGTTTGTGTGAACATGTCACAGGATCCTATTGATCATCGCTAGCGATTCACTAAACGCTCGTTAATGAACCGGCGCACGGACTTGGGATAACAGCAAAGACACAGCGCACAGGGTTGTAGTTCTGCGATAGGGGGACCCTTTGCCAAGTTGCACAGCCAAGTTGCTTGGCAAAGGGTGCCCCCACGCATTCCACCCGGTGCGTGATTTCGAACAGCGTGCGGCGGGCCGTTAGCCAGGCGTATTACGGTGTGGGGGACCGCACCCGCAACGCGCAAAGGATGGGCACGTTGACCGCGACCGAGATCCCGGACACCACCCGAGCCGAACTCGACACCGTCCTGCAGCGAGCCGCTGACGCCGCCGATGCCTTCGGCGCGCAGCCGCCCGCTACCCGCGCCCGGCAGCTCCGCGCCGTCGCGGACGCGCTCGACGCCGCAGCCGGCGAGCTGGTGCCGCTGGCGATGGCCGAGTCCAACCTCTCCGAGGGGCGGTTGACCGGGGAACTCAAGCGCACCACGTTCCAGCTGCGGCTGTTCGCCGAGGTCCTGGACGAGGGCCGCTACCTGCAGGCCACCCTGGACCGCGCGGACGCCGGATTCCCGTTGGGTGCCAAGCCGGATCTGCGCCGGATCCTGCAGCCGGTCGGCCCGGTCCTGGTGTTCGCGGCGAGCAACTTCCCGTTCGCGTTCTCCGTCGCCGGCGGCGACACGGCGTCGGCGCTCGCGGCGGGCTGCCCGGTGGTGCTCAAGGGCCACCCCGGGCACCCTCAGTTGTCCGTGCGCACCGGCGAGATCATCGTCGATGCCTTGCGCTCCGCCGGGGCACCGGACGGTGCGTTCGCCGTCGTGCTGGGCTTCGAGGTCGGCACCGCGGCGCTGCAGGACCCGCGGATCAA
The DNA here is from genome assembly GCF_040654735.1 of Saccharopolyspora sp. NPDC050642. Lineage (NCBI taxonomy): Bacteria > Bacillati > Actinomycetota > Actinomycetes > Pseudonocardiales > Pseudonocardiaceae > Saccharopolyspora > Saccharopolyspora sp. NPDC050642. The sequence continues at coordinate 10,788 of NZ_JBFAIN010000017.1, forward strand.
GGCCGCGGCGTTCACCGGCTCGGTCCCGGCGGGTCGCGCGCTGTTCGACATCGCCAACTCGCGGCCGACGCCGATCCCGTTCTTCGGCGAGCTCGGCAGCCTGAACCCGGTGTTCGCCACGCCCGGTGCGGTGCGCGCCCGCGGCGAGGAGATCGCCAAGGGCTACGTGACGTCGTACTCGGGCAACGCCGGGCAGCTGTGCACCAAGCCGGGCCTGCTGTTCCTGCCCGCCGACCACGGCCTGGACGAGACGCTGGCGGCGGAGTCGAAGGCCGTCGCGGCGCACAAGCTGCTCAACGAGCGGCTGCACGAGGGCTACTGCGGGCGGCGGGCGGCCGTCACCGAGGTGCCGGGCGTGCGGGTGCTGGCGGAAGGCAGCGTGGACGACGGCGCGGTGCCGACGCTGCTGGCCACCGACGTCGAGACGCTCCTGGCGAATCGCGAGGCGCTGCTCGAGGAAGTCTTCGGCCCGCTGTCCATTGTGGTCACCTATGCCTCGGAGGACGACGCGCGGCGCGCGGCCGAGGCGTTCGAGGGCAACCTCACGGCGACGCTGCACTCCGAGCCGGACGACACGGAGTTCGCGGCGACCCTGGTGAGCCGCCTGCGCGAGCGCGCGGGCCGGGTGCTGTTCAACGGCTGGCCGACCGGTGTGGCGGTGTCGCCGGCGATGCAGCACGGCGGCCCGTACCCGGCGACGACGGACGCCCGCTTCACCTCGGTGGGAACGGCGTCGATCGACCGCTTCCTGCGCCCGGTGACGTACCAGAACGTCCCGCAGAACCTCCTCCCGGAAGCCCTCCGGGACGAAAACCCCTGGAACATCCCCCAAACCATCCACGAACCCAAGTAGGACGGCCGCATCAGGCGGATGCCCTTCGCCCATCCCGCGTTCGACGGTGGGCGAAGGGCACCTCCGGATCAACCGCGACGGCGGTACACCGCGACCGTGACCGAGGCCGTCGGGGTGAGGGGCTTCGGCAGGGCCGCGATACGGGCCCGCAGGTCTCCGGGGTCGGCGTGCCAGGCGCTGGGGCCCATCGCCACCACCGACTCCGCCTCTTCCTGCGCCAGCGACAGGTTGAACTCGCACGTCTCCTGCTCGACCAGGTCGAAGTGGTCGGCCAGTTGTTCGGTGAGCCGTTCCTGCTTGCGCTCGTCCACGTTGAGCAGGCCGAGCGCCGACACCAGGTCACCGAGGTGGCCCGGGTTCGGGACGACCACCACCAGCCGGCCGCCGGGGCGCAGCACGCGGTGCATCTCCGCCGCGTTGCGCGGCGCGAAGACGTTCAGCACCGCCGACGCCGCGCCGCTGCGCAGCGGCAGCGTTTGCCATGCGTCGGCCACCGCAGCACCCATGCGCGGGTGGGCCTTCGCCGCACGGCGGCAGGCGTACTTGGAGACGTCCAGCGCGACCCCGATGCGGTCCGAATCCGCCAGGGCCCGGGCGAGGTAGTAGCCCGTACCGGCGCCGATGTCCACGACGCAGCCGTCGAGCGGGGCCACCGCCGATGCCACCGCGTCGGCGATCGGGGCGTAGTGACCCGCTTCGAGGAACTCCGCTCGCGCCGCGACCATCGCCGCCGTGTCACCGACGACCTTCGTGCCGCCCGGCAGCAGGCTCACGTAGCCCTGGCGCGCGATGTCGAACACGTGGTTCGCCGCGCAGCGCAGGCTGTTCCCGGCCCTGTTCAGGTCCGCACCGCAGTGCGGACAGGCCAGCACCGCCACCACGTCGTCCAGCAAGCTCGCCTCCACACCGTCGGTACGAGATTCTAGGAGCCGTCCACCGGCAGGGATGGTGGGGAGGATGTGGGACTGGTTCTCGGCTCCCGATTACTGGGCCGCGCGGTTCGCGGTGCAGCACCTCCTCGCGGTCGGCTACCTGGTGGCCTTCGCCTGCGCACTGCGCCAGTTCCGCGGCCTGCTGGGCGAACGCGGTCTCACACCGATCCCCCGGTACGCGGCGCGCGTCCCGTTCCGCGGCTCGCCGAGCCTGTTCCACCTGCACTACTCCGACCGGTTCTTCGCAGGCGTCTGCTGGGTCGGGATCGCCGGCAGCGTGCTGGCGCTGGTCGTCGACTTCGCGCCGTTGTGGGTGTGGATCGTGCTGTGGCTGGTGTTGTGGCTGCTTTACCTGTCGATCGTCAACGTCGGGCAGGTCTGGTACTCTTTCGGCTGGGAATCGCTGCTGCTGGAGGCCGGATTCCTGGCGATCTTCCTCGGGCCCGGTTCCCTCGCGCCGCCCGCGCCGGTGCTGTGGCTGCTCACCTGGCTGCTGTTCCGCGTGGAGTTCGGCGCCGGGCTGATCAAGCTGCGCGGCGACTCCTGCTGGCGCGACTTCACCGCGCTGTACTACCACCACGAGACGCAGCCGATGCCCGGCCCGCTCAGCCGCTGGTTCCACTGGCTGCCGCGCCCGCTGCACAAGGTCGAGGTCGCGGCCAACCACGGCACGCAGCTGGTGGTGCCGTTCGTGCTGTTCGCGCCGCAGCCGGCCGCCACGGTGGCCGCGCTGGTCGTCGTGGTCACGCAGGGCTGGCTGATGCTCAGCGGCAACTTCGCATGGCTGAACTGGGTGACCATCACGCTGGCCTTCTCCGCGATGGGCTCGTGGCTGCTGCGCTGGGTGACGCCGGAACCGCCGCCGCTGGCCGCGCCGCCGCCGTGGTTCGTGGCCGCGGTGCTCGTCGTGGCGGTGGTGTTCGTGGTGCTCAGCTACTGGCCGGTGCGGAACATGCTGGGGCGGCGGCAGGTGATGAACCGCAGCTTCAACAGGCTGCACCTGGGCAACACCTACGGAGCCTTCGGCAGCGTCACGCGCACCCGCTACGAGGTGATCATCGAGGGCGCGGCCGACGCGGACGGCGAGTGGCTGGCGTACGAGTTCAAGGGCAAGCCCGGCGACCCGCACCGGCGGCCGCCGCAGGTGGCGCCGTACCACCTCCGCCTGGACTGGCTGATGTGGTTCCTCGCGATCTCCCCCAGCTACGGCCGGTCCTGGCTGCCGAACCTGGTGAAAGCGCTGCTGCGCAACGAAGAGCACGTGCTTCGGCTGCTGCGGCACAACCCGTTCCCGGAGTCGCCGCCGCGGCTGGTCCGGGCGCAGTTCTACCGCTACCGCTTCGCGACCCGCGCCGAGCGCCGCGAAACGGGCGCGTTCTGGATCCGCAGCCGCATCGGCGACTTCGTCCCGCCCCTGACCCTGGAGGACCTGGAGTAGTCAGCTGCGGCCGGAGAGCTCGCCGCGCGGGCCTTCGCTCAGCGATGCCGGGCGGGACCGCGCCTGCTCGTTGGGCCGGCTCCCGTAACGCCCGGAGCCGAGGGTGACCTCGCCGGTCGGGCCGGAGGAGACCTGGTGCAGGCTCGCGGAAAGATCGGCCTCCAGGCCGCCGGGCAGCTTCAGCCGGACCAGCAGCGGCAGCAGGAAACCGATCGCCACCATCGCGACGAGCACCGGCGTCAAGGTGCCGAGCAGCACGGTCGGCACCTGGTACCGCAGGAAGAACGCGCTCCAGAGCATGGCCAGCATCACCAGCGACACAGTGATCAGCGCGGTGCTGCCGACCAGGCTGGAGCGGGCACGCTGGATCCGCTGCTGCGCGAGCACCCGGACCCGGTGCGCCTCGGAGTTCCGGCTGTCGAACTTCTCCACCCGGCGCAAGTAGCGCATCGCCCGGCGGAAGTGCAGCGACGAGAGCTGCACGTCGCCGCTCTCCCCGATCTTGTACGCCGCAACACCCGCCACGAAGTACGGTTCGGCCTGGTCCGAGGCCGAACCGATCGCCTCCCGGGCGACGGCCAGCGCCTCCAGGTAGAGGTCCTCGCTGCCGGTCGCGTCGCCGCGCTGAACCAGCAGCCGGGCCAGCTCGACCTGCAGGCGCCATTTCGGCAGGTCGCAGTCCGACCGGTCGAGCGCGTAGCGCAGCGGCTCCTCCGCGCTCACCAGGTCGCCGGAGGACCGCACCACCGAACGGGTCAGCCCGATCGCGGCCGTCCCGTTGCCCGGAGCCAGGACCGTCGCCTGGCGGAACTGCTGCGCCGCCTGCCCGGCCCACTCGCCCGGCTCTCCGCCGTCGACGTCCCGCTGGAGGTAGACGTTGCCCAGCTCGACGTGCGCCTGCACGTCGTACCAGTCCCGCTCGACGGCCTGGTCCAGCAGCTTCTCCGCCTCGTCGAAACGCCCGAGCTGGCTGTACAGCGCGGCCAGGTCGACGACGGGACCACCGCCGGGGACGAGTTCGACGGCGGTGCGCAGGTGGTGCTCGGCGGCGGCGTGGTTGCCGCGCCGGAAGTTCAGCACGCCCAGCAGCGCATGCGCCTCGTCGTCGCACGGGTCGTCTTCCAGAACACCGAGGCACAACCGCTCCACCTCGTCGTGCTGTGCCGTTCCCACATCGCGCAGCAGGGCGGCGGCCAGCGAAAGCCTGATTTCGTCGTCGCGCGGGTCGATCTCCAGCGCCGCCCGGAAATGCCGTTGCGCCTTCTGGGCGTCGTTGCCGTGCAACGACACCCAGCCCAAGCCCAGGAGCGGGTTGATCCGCTCGCCTGGCCTGAACACGTCGTCGAGCAGCCCGGAGAAATGCTTCTCCGCCTCGGTGAACCGCCGTTGCGCGAGCTGGATCCAGCCCAGCTCGACCAGCAACGACCGGTCACGGGGATATCGCCGCAGGTAACCGAGGACGACGCGCTCCGCTTCGCGATACCTGCGCTGCTTGCGCAGCACACCGGCCTTCAGCACGACGACGTCCGAGCTGTACGGGCTGACCGCCAGGATCTTGTCCAAACAGGACAGCGCCTGCTCCGAACGGTTGGTGTCGGCGTAGATCTCGCTCAGCAGCCGCGGAAAGTCCAGGTCGTGGGGGAATCGCTCGATCGCGGCCAGCGTGGCCGCTTCGGCCTCCGCGGCCAGGCGCATCCGCTGCAGGGCGATGATCTCGTCCCACACCGCGACCAGGGAGTGCGGCTCCACCCGCTGCGCCCGGCGTGCCAGCTGGAGGGCGTCCTCGAACCGGCCGGCCTGGCGGAACGTCCGGCTCAGTTCCAGCAGGAGGAACCGGGAATCCGGATCCAGCGCCAACTCCTCGCGCAGCAACGCGGCGGCCTCGTCGTAACGATCGGCGATGCGCAGCGCCTTGACCTGGTCCTGCACGGCGACCATCGGACTGTTGCCGCCACGGTTGCGGCGGAATAACTCGATCGCCGCATCGACACGGCCGAGGAGCAACTCCCGCCAACCGAGTTTCCGGATGACGTCCTCGTCCTCGCCGAACTCCGCGGCCAGCCGGGCCGCGAGGGCGTCGACCTCGTCGAACCGGCGCAGCTCCACCAGTGCGTCGAAGCGCTCCAACAGGGCCGACACGTTCCCGGGATCCAGCCGCAAGGCGCGATCGGCTGTCTGGAGGGCCTCCTCGTGACGACCCTGCCGGGTGTGCTCCGCGATCAGTGCCACGCACAGGTACCACGTCTCACCGCATGCCTTGAGGCCGTCCTCCAGCGCAGCGACCGCGTCGTCGTACCGGCCCTGGCAGGACAAGGCCAGGGACAGTTCCTCGTGCAGTTCGGGGGCGGTCGGCACCTTGCGCAAGCCCGCCCGGGCGGCCTCTTCGGCTTGGTCGAACCGCCTGGTCACGCGGAGGATCAACGCCCTTGATTCCAGTGCGTCGACATGGGCTGGCGCCACGTCGAGAGTGCGCTCCACCCACTGGAGTGCGGTGTCGTAGTCCGCCCGGGACCGGTGGATCCGGCCGACCAGGTAGCGCAGTGCCGGTACGTCCGGGAACCGGCGCTGCGCGTCCTGCGCCGCGGCCAGCTCTTCCTCGTGGCGGCGCAGCCGGTCGAGCAGGTTGCACCTGGCGAAGATCAGATCGAGGGCGTACGGGCAGTCGTCCAGGAAGCGGAGGCACTCCTGCAACGCCTCCTCGTTCCGGCCCTGCGAGCTGAGCACGTTGACCAAATCGAGCCGGATGTCTTCGCCGGAGCGGAACTGCCGCAGTGCGGACCGGGCCGCCTTCTCCGCATCCTCCGACCGGCCCGCGCCGCGCAGCACGCCGATCTCCACGGTGCGGGCGTACATCCGGTACGGATCGATCCGCACCGCGGTCCGCGCCAACTCGACCGCCTCGTCGTGCCGGTCCTGGGAGGCGCGCAGCCACGCGAGTTCCAGGAGCAGCCGGGGCGATTCCGGGTTCACGGCCAGGGCCGCGTCGAGCACGGTTTCGGCGTCTTCGGTCCGCTTCGCGTCCCGGAGGAACGTCGCGTGCCAGTCCGCGACGAGCGGGTTGCCCGCGGCGAGCGCGACGGCCCGCTCGATGCGCTCGACGGCCAGTTCGTCCTGGCCTCGCCGGCTTGCGATCAGGGCGTGCTCGATCAGCAGGTCCGGCGAGCGCGGAAGCCGGCCCAGCGCTTCGGCGGCCGCTTGTTCGGCCGCATCGAACCTGGTCAGCAGCCTCAGGAGCGAGATCTTGCGCTCGTGCGCGAGCGCGTGCCACGGGTCCGCTTCGAGCGCGCGCTCCAGGGTGCGCAACCCCGACTCGTAGCTGAGCTGCTCGATCTCCAGGTAAGCCAGCGAATCCAGGAGATCCGCCTCGTCGGGGAGCCGTCGCAGCGCTTCGCGCATAGCCGCCACGGCGGCGTCGAGCTCGCCGGCCGCGTGCAATGCCAGGCATCGCCATTCGATGGCGTTGACGTCATCCGGGGCGATCGCGAGTGCCTTCTCCAGGTGCCGCATCGCGTCATCCGGGCGCTCCATCCCGAGGAGCAGGCGCCCGAGCGCCACGCGGACGACCACGCCGTCCGGGAAGCGCTCGATCCCGGATTCGGCGAATTCCAGCGCCTCGTCGTAGCGGTAGTCGCGTGCCAACGCGGCGACGCGCCAGGCGTGCGCGCGTTCGGAATCCGGCTCGAGTTCGACCGCCCGCTCGAACTCGATCAACGCGGTTCCGACGGCGATCCGGTCCAGCGCCACCCGGCCCCGCAGGATGCGCAGTTCGGCGCTGTCCGCCAAGGCGAGAGCCGCGTCGGCGGCCTGCTGCGCCGCGTCGAACTCGCAGCGGCGCCGGAGCAGGTCGATGTCGCTGAGATCGCGCGCTTCCCCGGAAATCTCGCTCATCCCTCACCTCGTGTCGGCCACCGGCAGTTTGCCAGCAGCGAACACCTTTCCGGGGGAGGAATGCGCGGATCGGCGGGGTCAGCCCTCGGCGGCGGCTTCCAGGGCCGCGATGTCGAGCTTGCCCATGCTCAGCATCGCCTTCATCGTGCGCTGCGCCTTGGCCTCGTCCTGGTCGGTGATCAGTTCGTACAGGCGGCGCGGGACGATCTGCCAGGACAGGCCGTACTTGTCCTTCAGCCAGCCGCAGGGGCCGGGCTCGCCGCCCTCGCCGAGCCGCTGCCACAGCCGGTCCACCTCGTCCTGCGAGTCGCACAGGACCTCCAGCGAGATCGCCTCGGTGAACTTGAACTCCGGACCGCCGTTGATGCCCACGAACTGCTGCCCGGCCAGCTCGAACAGCACGGTCATGACCGTTCCCGGCTCGCCCGGCCCCGCGTCGCCGTAGCGCTGGACGTGCACGATGCGCGAGTCGTCGAAGATGCCGGCGTAGTGCTGCGCGGCTTCCTCCGCCTGGGTGTCGAACCAGAGGTTGGTGATGATCTTCTGCTTGATCTCGTACATGCCCGTCTCCCGTCCCGTCGCCACCATGCTGGCTGCAGACGGGTAGACCGGCGACCGCGGCAGAACTCATCGCCCCGGACGCAGGTCAGGGCCCGTGCGTACGTTGTGCTGCTATAGCGACACCACACACACGGGCCCTGACCAGCGGAAACGGCGCTTACCAGGTCGGGCGGAGCGGGTAGTGGGCGTCGGTGTCGTCCAGCCGGACGCCGAGGACCTGGTGGAGTTGGACGATGTTGCGCTCGAAGCCCAGCCGGCAGGCGGCCATGTAGAGCCGCCACACGCGCGCCCGGTCGAGCCCGGCCTCCGCGACCGCTTCGTCCCAGTGCTCCTCCAGGTTCTTGCACCAGCCGGCCAGCGTCAGCGCGTAGTGCTCCCGGAGGTTCTCCTCGTGGCGCACCTCGAAGCCGTTGTCGTTCATCGCCGACACCAGCGTGCCCACCGGCTCCAGCTCGCCGTCGGGGAACACGTAGCGGCCGATGAACTTCCCCGGCCGCGAGCCGTGGCTGCCATCCGGCCGGGTGATGCAGTGGTTGAGCAGCCGCCCCCCGGGACGCAGCTTGCTCGCCAGCAGCGAGAAGTAGCCCGGCAGCTGCGCCAGGCCGATGTGCTCGGTGAGCCCGATCGAGCTGACCGCGTCGAAGCCGGTCTCGGCGACGTCGCGGTAGTCCAGGTAGCGCACCTCGGCGAGGTCCGCGAGGCCGCGTTCGGCGATGGCCTTCTGCGCCCACTGCGCCTGCTGCCGCGACAGCGTCACGCCGAGCGCGCGCACGCCGTAGTGCTCGGCCGCGTGCATCACCATGCCGCCCCAGCCGCAGCCGACGTCCAGCAGCCGCATGCCCCCCTGCAGGCCGAGCTTGCGCGCCACCAGGTCGTGCTTGGCGAACTGCGCTTCCTCCAAAGTGGACGTCTGCTCGGGGTAGACGGCGCAGGTGTAGGCCATCGACGGGCCCAGCACCCATTCGTAGAACCGGTTGGACACGTCGTAGTGGTACGCGATCGACGTGCTGTCGCGGCGCTTCGAGTGCCGCCAGCCGCGCGGGCGGTGCTCGACCACCGGCGGGCGCACCGGCCACCACAGCCGGTATCCGACGAGCTTCACCGCCAGCTCGCGGCGCAGGCTCGGCGGGATGTCGTTGAGCGCGACGGCCGGGAACGCCGCCAGCGCGGTGTACATGTCGCCGTGCACCTCGATCGCCCCGGTGACGTAGGCGCGCGCCAGGCCGAGCTCGCCCGGCGCGGCGGCGAGATGCGAAAGCGCAAGCGGTGAACGGATTTCCACGCACGCGTCCGCCCCGGGTCGTCCGGCGCGGCTGCCGTCGAACGCGCGGATCTCCACCGAGAGGTCGCTTCCGAGGATGCGCGCGAACACCTCTGCCCAGCCCATCAGCGGATCTCCTTCCTGCTCACTTTTTCCCCACGCATTTCTCGTAGAGGCCGGGAAGCCGGCCCTGCGGGTCGTAGCGCTCCTTCAGCTGCTGGTAGGCGGGGCGGTTGTAGAGCTGCCAGAACTCCGCTTCCTCGAAGTAGGAGTCGGAGTACAGCGACTTGTGCCCGTCGAGCTCGGTCACCGCGCGCTCGATGGCCCGGTTGAACCGGCCCGGCGCCTCGCCGCGCCGCAGCGGCACCGTGGCCCAGAAGCCGACGTTGACGTACAGCGCGTCGGGATCCATCGGGTACAGCGGCCAGCCCTTGCCATCACGCAGCTGCACCGGGCACAACCAGACGGGAGCGATCCCGATGTCGCGGTGGAAGAACTCCAGGAACTCCGGCAGCCGCTCGACCGGGATCTCCACGTCCTGGATCACCGGCTCGTTGAGCCCCTTGCCCTGCAGCGTCGCGATCCGGTCGGTGACCGCGTGGCGGCGGTCCCAGGCCACGATCCGGCGGTACACGTCGGAGCGGCGGTACTGCTGCGGCCAGAACCGGCGGACGAGCGGGTGCTGCGCGCCGAGCGCGCGGGAGCACCAGAACCAGTCGGTGTCCCAGCGCCACAGGTAGTCGCGGATGCCCAGGTAGTCGACCTGCCGCTGCTGGATGGACCGGTAGTAGATCTGCTGGCCGGTGTAGTCGCTGGCGAACGGCGCCTTCTCCACATAGGACCCGAGCGTCAGGTACTGCTCGCGGGCGCCGAACACGGTGCCGTCGAGGAAGTCGACGGGCTCCCCGTCGTAGCTGCGGTCGCGGCAGATCTCGGCGATCGCGGTGGCGCACTCCTGCGCGGAGCCGAAGCGCACGTGCCGCAGCCGGACGTACGGCTTGACCTGCTCCAGCTCGATCTCCAGCCGCAGCGCGTAGCCGAGCGTGCCGTAGGAATTGGGGAATCCGCGGAACAGGTCGGCGTGCTCGTTGTCCGGGCGGGCCCGGACGACCTCGCCGGAACCCGTGAGGATCTCCATCTCCCGCACGGATTCGTGCGGGAGGCCGTTGCGGAAGGAGGTGGACTCGATGCCCAGCCCGGCGACCGCGCCGCCCAGCGTGATCGTCTTGAGCTGGGGCACCACGAACGGCATGTGCCCGGACGGCAGCAGCGCGTCGACGATGCTCTCGTAGGTCGCCATGCCCTGCACCTGCGCGGTGTGCCCGGCGGAATCCACTTCCAACACCCGGTTGAACCGCCCGACGTCCAGCCCCGGCCCCTGCGACGGCGCGCGGAAGCGGAACAGGTTCGAGGTCGGTTTGGCCAGGCGCACCGGCGCGCCGGCCGGCAACCGGCCGTACTGCGCCACCAGAGCGGATACTTCGTCGGAATGGCTTCCTGCCGCGACTGTTCCCCGATCGGCCATGTCCCGACTCTATTGCCGGTCAAGCCAGCAGGCATCCCGCTTTACGCGGCGCGAACACGACCGCAACGCGGACAAAGAGGCCAAATCGACCCGGCCGGAACGAGGCCGCCGACCGGCGGAGATCGCAAAAGGCCAGGTGATCAACGCCGAGCGGCCTTATATCAGGCATACTTGCTTGTCACATGCAAGTGAAACGGGATTTAGATCACATCGAATACATCCGTTCGTGTGGTGTCACTCCGATCGGCGCAGCGCCCAGGCCCGCAGGCCGCGGAAGCTCTGCACCTTCGTCGGCCCCACCGAGATCAGCCGGTACTCGGCACGCCCCCGCAGGGCGGCCGCCACCTCCCGGTCCACCAGCACCGAAGCGGGGCGGGCGACCGAGGTGAGCCGGCTCGCGATGTTCACCGTCGACCCGTAGACGTCGCCGAAGCGCGCGAGCACCGGGCCCATCGCGAGCCCGATCCGCAGCGGCGGCAGCAGGTCGGTCTTGGCGATCTCCTCGTTCAGCGTCAGCGCGATCTCGGCGGCCTCCGCCGCGTTGTCGGTCACGAACAGCACCTCGTCGCCGACCGTCTTGACCACCCGGCCGTAGTTCTCGGCGACCACGCCGCCGGCCAGCGACTCGAAGCCGTCGATCAGCCGGGCCAGCTCCAGCTCGGTGAAGTCCCGGATCAACCGGGTGTAGCCGACGATGTCGGCGAAGCCGATCACCTGCACCCGCTCGTCGGCGCCGGGATCGCGTTCGGCGAGCTCCCGCGCCGCGGTGGCCGCCAGGTGCCGCCGCCACACGTAGTCCTGCATCCGCTCCATCACCGGCAGGATCACGTCGGCGACCTGCGCGGTGGTCGCCACGTCCACCGCGAACTGCTCGCCCAGCAGCGACTTGAAGATCCCGACCTGCCACTCCGCCAGCCGGGACATGGTCTGGGCCAGCGACCGCGCCACCGCCGACTCCAGCTCCGGCGGGATCACCTCCGCCGAGACGAGCTCGACCAGCGAGCGCAGCGCGGCGACGTCGGCGTCGGTGAACACCACGGCGTCGTCTTCGACGTGCGCGAAGCCCATCGCCTGCCACAGCTGCTCGGCGCGGCTCACGGGCACCCCGGCCGCCGCGGCGACCTCGTCCTTGGTGTAGCGCGCGGGCCCGCCGAGGATGGTCTCCTCGACCTCGTGACCGCGCATCGACGGCTTACCGCGCGGTTCGGACAACGAGCACATCGCAATCGGCCCGGCGGCACACCTCGGACGGCACCGAGCCGAGGATGCGCCCCTTCAACGTGTTCAGCCCGCGGCTGCCCACCACCAGCAGGTCGGCGGCCTCCTTCTCGGCGGCGGCCAGCAGCACCGACACCGGCGCCCCGACCGAGGCGAACGTCTCGACCGCCGCCGCGCCCGCCGAGCGGGCGACGTCCGCCGCCTCGCGCAGGGTGTCCTCGGCCGGGGCCGAACCGATCACCTGGAACGCCTCGTCGCCGAGCGCGTCCTTCGCCTCCTCCACCTCCCGCGCGCTGCTCGGGTAGTAGGCGCAGACGATCACCAGCCGTGCCGTCGATTCGCCGGCGACCCCGGCGGCGCGGGCCACCGCGCGCAACGAGGGCGCCGAGCCGTCGGTCCCGACGACGACGGTTCGGTAACTGGACATCACAACTCTCACTTCCGCCGCGGGGCTGGCCTCGGGTGGACTCCGGCGTGAACACTAACGATCGCGATGCCCGCGGGTCACGGGTCGCTACCGATCAAGCCCGGCTGTGAGGCAGGCTTCGACCCCCCACCGGCCAATTTGTCCGGTCGGCCAAACCGGCCGCGAAACTCTCATCCGACCCCACAAGCAGATTGCGCGTCGTCGACGCGTAGGTTTCGCCGCAACGTGCAAACCCATTGGTGATGCAGGACACGGACGACGTTGCGCGGGACGTCCACCGGGCCGGATCACGCCATGTACGTACCGTTTCGCGAGAACAAATGCATCGGGAGAAGCCGTGACCACACCAAGTCTCCACCCCGGGCGGGGGATATTCCGCCGCAAGCCGATCGACTCGATCGTCGAGGACGGCGGCGACACCGGGCTCAAGCGAACGCTGGGCCTGTGGCAGCTCACCGCGATCGGTGTCGGCGGCATCATCGGCGCCGGCATCTTCTCCCTGGCCGGCGCCGTGGCCAACGAGAAGGCCGGGCCGGCGGTGCTGATCTCGTTCCTGATCGCGGGCATCGCCAGCGCGGCCGCGGCGTTCTCCTACGCCGAGTTCGCGGGCATGATCCCCAAGGCCGGTTCGGCCTACACCTACGGCTACGCGGTGCTCGGCGAGGTCGTCGGGTGGCTGATCGGCTGGGACCTGCTGCTGGAGTACACCGCGATCGTCGCGGTGGTCGCCATCGGCATCTCCGGGTACTTCAACGAACTGCTCGGCTTCCTGAACATCGATCTACCGCTGTGGATGATGGGCGCGCCGGGCACCGAGGAGGCCGGCGTACCGGCGGGCAGCTACAAGATCAACCTGTTCGCGGCGCTGCTGTGCCTGCTGATCGCCTTCATCCTCAACCAGGGCATGAAGAGCGCGGCGCGCTTCGAGACGCTGCTGGTGTACCTGAAGGTCGCCGTGGTGCTGGTCGTGATCGTCGTCGGCGCCTTCCACATCAACGCCGGCAACTACAACCCGTTCTTCCCGTTCGGCATCAGCGGCGCGTTCGCCGGTGCGGCGACGGTGTTCTTCGCGGTGTTCGGCTACGACGCGATGAGCACGGCGGCCGAGGAGTCCAAGGACGCGCAGCGGCACATGCCGAAGGCGATCATGTACTCGCTGGCCATCTCGATGGTGCTCTACGTGCTGGCCTGCCTGGTGCTCACCGGCATGATCCCGTACCAGCAGATCAGCAGCGAGAGCGCGTTCGCCACCGCCTTCGCCGACGTCGGCCTGCCGGTGCTCGGCGCGATCATCGCGGTCGGCGCCATCCTGGGCATCCTCACCGTGCTGTTCACCTTCATGCTCGGCGTGACCCGCGTGGGCTTCGCGATGAGCCGGGACGGCCTGCTGCCGAAGTGGTTCTCCAAGACCCACCCGGTGAAGCAGGTGCCGAGCCGCTTCACCTGGCTCATCGGCATCGCCTCGGCCGGGATCGCCGGCCTGCTGCCGATCGGTGAGGCCGCGGAGCTGACCAACATCGGCATCCTGCTGGCGTTCGTGATCGTGTGCGCCGCCGTGATCGTGCTCCGCTACAAGCGGCCGGACCTGCCGCGCGGCTTCAAGTGCCCGGGCATGCCGATCGTGCCGATCATCGGCATCGTGTTCTCGATCTGGCTGGTCACGTTCCTCGACCCGGTGACCTGGCTGCGGTTCGCCGCCTGGTTCGCCATCGGCCTGGTGATCTACTTCGCCTACGGCTACCGCAAGTCGAAGCTGAACGAGGCCACCACGACCGAGCCGCCGAAGTGACCTGCTGACCCCGGTCCACGACCGGAACCCGGAACGCCGGATGACGCCCTCCCCCTGCGTCGTCCGGCGTTCCGGCGTTCCGGCGCAATTTCAATGGAAATCGAAGGTCCGATTTCCATTGAAATTGCGGAAATGGAAGTTGTTGTCCGCGAAGCGGAATGAGTCGCGATCGATCAAGGGTGTTCGCTGTGTCTCAGCGTGCACTGGATCACAGCGCGGCGGGGCTCCGGCGTCCTAGGGTTTTCCCGGGCGTCGCCGGAAGTTCCCGGGGGCGTTGGAGTTCCTGCCGGGCCTCAATGCCGAGGGGTGCTTGTGACGCGCGTTCGCGAACTGAGCCCGTATGTCGAGCTGCACCGAGCGCAGTGGCGGGAGCTGCGCGATTCCCTGCCCCTACCGCTGTCCGAGGACGAGCTCGTCGCCCTGCGCGGGCTCGGCGAGCCGGTCGACCTCGCCGAGGTCGCCGACGTCTACCTGCCGCTGTCGCGGCTGATCAGCCTCCAGGTGGCGGCCCGCCAGCGGCTGCACGAGACCACCACGACGTTCCTGGGCGAGGAGACGAACGGCACGAAGGTGCCGTTCGTGATCGGCATCGCGGGCAGCGTCGCGGTCGGCAAGTCGACCACCGCGCGGATCCTGCGCACCCTGCTGGCGCGCTGGCCCGACCACCCGCGAGTCGACCTGGTCACCACCGACGGGTTCCTGTACCCGAAGGCCGAACTGGTGCGCCGCGGCCTGATGCACCGCAAGGGCTTCCCGGAGAGCTACGACCGGCGGGCGCTGCTGCGCTTCGTCACCGAGGTGAAGTCCGGCGCCCCGGAGGTCACCGCGCCGGTCTACTCGCACGTCGCCTACGACATCCTGCCCGGCGAGCGGAACGTGGTCCGCAAGCCGGACATCCTGATCATCGAGGGTCTGAACGTGCTGCAGCCGGGCCCGAGCCTGGCGGTGTCGGACCTGTTCGACTTCTCGATCTACGTCGACGCGCACACCGACCACATCGCCCGCTGGTACACCGATCGCTTCCTGGCGCTGCGCAGCACGGCGTTCGCGAACCCGGACTCGCACTTCCACCACTTCTCGGAGCTCTCCGACAAGGAGGCCCGCACCGAGGCCGAGCACCTGTGGCGCACGATCAACGAGCCGAACCTCGTGGAGAACATCCTCCCGACCCGCCCCCGCGCGACCCTGGTGCTGCGCAAGGACATCGACCACTCGATCAACCGGGTCCGCCTCCGCAAGCTCTGATCGCAGGAACGATCACGCGGCTCCAGCAACCTCCGGTCGGCCACACCGAAACTGGAGCAACGCGTGCAGCTCGCTGACGGCACCACGGTCGAAAACCCCACCGAGCACGAGAAGATCCCGGCGCGGACGCGGTTGGGGATGGACGGCACCCCGCGCACCCCGGCCGCCGAGATCGCGGGCCGCTACGTGGAAGCGGTGGAATCCGACGCCCAAGGTCGGCGCCCGACGTGAGCCGGGTCCTATGTGGAGGGACGATCGCCGGGGACGGGTGGGCACGAAGCCGGGCCTGAAGGGGCAAATCCGCCCGGAACGCCCAGGGGTTCCGCGAGACTGGCCCGCACGTACCGCCGAAGGAGTTTCACCCATGGATCCGTCTCAGCCCTCGACCGTCGCGGAGTGGCGCGAATTCCTCCAGGACTACAGCACCGAGTTCCTGGCCTCGTCCTACCTGCGCGAAGCCGAGGCGGACGGCCGGGCGAAGTGGCTGGTGAACGAGACCCAGCGCGAGGCCCGGTGGCTCGGTTACGAGCCCGCCGGCGAGGAAGCCGACCGCGCCGCCGAAGCGCGCCTCGGGGTTCGGCTGCCGCCGAGCTACCGCAACTTCCTGCTGGCCAGCAACGGCTGGAGCACCATCTCCTGCGCCGTCGACCTGTTGAACACCGAGCAGGTCGGGTGGTTCGCCGATCTGGAGCCCGAGCTGGTCGAGGCCTGGCGTTCGGCCGAGATGGGCGAATGGGTCGAGCTGGTCGAGCGCTGCCTGCTGGTGTCGATCGACGACGGTGGCGCGGGCAACTACTGGCTGCTGGAAGCGGGCAGCGCCGCGGAGAACGGCGAGTGGACCGCGTACGACTGGTGGCCCGGCGACGGCGATGCCCCGGAGCCGCACGACGGCTTCGCCGCGCTGGTGGCGACCACCCGCAAGGGCGCCACCGAATAGCGATCAGCGGCGGGCGGCCCGGCGGGACAGCAGCAGCTGGAGGTGGGCGCTCAGGCGTTCCGTCGGGTTGGTGAGGTCGATGCCCGTGATCTCGCCGGCCCGGCGGACCCGGTAGCGCAGCGTGTTCGGGTGCACGTGCAGGCCGTCGCTGGCCCCCCGGACGTCGCCGAACGCCTCCAGGTACGCCAGCAGCGAGCGGGCCAGATCGGTGCCGTGCTCCGCGTCGTGCTCGTGCAGCACCGCCAGGCGGGAGTCGCGGAAGCGCTCGTTGCCCTGCAGCACCGTCAGGATCTCGCTGATCACCACCTGCGCCCGGACGTCCGAGATCGTCGCGATCTCCGCGCGCAGGTCGTGGGTCATCGCGTCGAGGATGCGGTCCGCCTCGGTGCGCGACTCCGCCACCTCGTCCAGCGTCCGCGCCGCCGAGCCCACGCCCACCTGCACCCGCGCCCGCAGGTGCTGCTTGGCCGCCGCCACGATCTCCCGCGTCAGGCTCAGCGCCGACGCCACCGCCGAGCGTTCCGGCAGGTCCGGCAGCAGCACGTACACCCGCGAGCCGATGGTGGTGACCAGCGCGCTCCGGCGGTACGCCGAGGCGTGCACCGAGATCAGGCTGGTCATCTCGGCGCGCTGCAGCTCCAGTTCGGAGCGGTCCGCGCTGGCGTCCGGCGGGCGCAGCGTGAACACCACGACCACTGCGGGCTTCGCCGGGTCCGCGCCGATGTTGTCGGCCACCGACTGGGCGTCGATGAGGCCGTCGAGCAGCCCGGTCAGCAGGTTCTCCCGGAACCGCGGCCCGGCGGTGGCCTCGGTGCGCTGCCGGATCAGCTGCAGCGCCGCCACCCGCGCCGCGCCCAGCAGCGCCCGCTCGGAGTGCTCCGACAGCGGTCGCTTGCCCTCCTGCACCCAGATCGTGCCCAGCGGCTGGGTGCCCGCGTGGATGCCGACCGCCATCCGGCGGCGGATGCCCAGGTCGGGCCGCTCGTCGATCCGCACGACGTCTTCGCCGGCGCGCAGTCGCTGGTAGACGCCCCACTCCCGGAGCATCGCCAGGTACGGCTCCGGTCCCTGCCTGCCCAGGATCGACAGCCGGCGCAGCTCGTCGACCTCGTCGTCCGAGCGGGAGTAGGCGAGCACCCGGCTCGCGGTGTCCTCGATCGCGACGATGCCCTCGGTCATCGCCGCCACCGTCTGGGCCAGCGAGAACAGGTCGCCCAGCGCCTCGCCCAGGTCCGCGTCGGTGGTCAGGCGGGCGTTGTCGACGGCCGAGCGCGCGAAGGACTCCAGCCGCTCCCAGCGGACCTCGGGCCGCACGCCCAGCAGCGCGATCCGGCAGTCGATCGCGGTGTCCCGCAGGGCTCGCGCATCGGATTCCGAGTCGACCTTCACCGCCACGGCCGCCGCTCCGTCGCGCGCCGCCGCGCGCACCAGCCGGGCGGCCGCCCGGCCCCGTGCGCCGATGACCAGCACGAAGTCGCCGTTGCGCCCGCTGCCGGACTCCTCCTCCGGGTCGACAATGACGACGTCGCGCACCTCGACCTCGAAGCCGCGCGGCGCCGCGAGCACGTCGACCAGCGGCTCACCCACCGCGATCAGGAGTTGGCGCAATGGCACCCCCACCACGGCGACGCCCACCGCGTCCACCGCCGGGGCGCTTTCGACCTCGTGCAACCCAGGAACCCCACTTGTTCAAGCGGACAATCCGATATTGACAACGATAGCCGAATGGACAAGCCCGGGGCGCTAACGAAACCTTAATCTCCCAAGTAACAGGACCCTTGTCCCAGACAGCGACTCTCGCAAGGAGGCGAAATTGGCCATGGACGCCATCACTTCGGTCCCGGTGCCCTACAACGAGCCGGTCAAGGGCTACGCGCCCGGCTCGCCGGAGCGGGAGTCGTTGCAGAAGCGGGTCGCGGAGCTGGAGTCCGAGCGCATCGAACTCACCCAGACCATCGGTGGCGTGCAGCGCCTCGGCGGCGGTGACAAGTTCGACGTGGTCCAGCCGCACGACCACCAGCACGTGCTGGGCACCGCCGCGCAGGCCACCACCCAGGACGTCGCCGACGCCGTGCAGGCCGCCAAGGACGCCGCCCCCGCGTGGGCCGCGACGTCGTTCGACGAGCGCGCCGCCGTGCTGCTGCGCGCCGCCGACCTGCTCGCCGGCCCGTGGCGCGACACCATCAACGCCGCCACCATCCTGGGCCAGTCCAAGTCGGTGCAGCAGGCCGAGATCGACGCCGCCTGCGAGTTCATCGACTTCCTGCGGTTCAACGTGCACTACGCGCGGCAGATCATCGCCGAGCAGCCGCGGTCGGTTCCCGGCGAGTGGAACCGCATGGACTACCGCCCGCTGGACGGCTTCGTCACCGCGATCACGCCGTTCAACTTCACCGCCATCGCCGGCAACCTGCCCACCGCGCCCGCGCTGATGGGCAACACCGTGGTGTGGAAGCCGACCCCCTCGCAGCAGTTCGCCGCGCACTTCACCATGCGGCTGTTCGAGGCCGCCGGGCTCCCGCCGGGCGTGATCAACCTCGTCACCGGTGACGGCCAGGCCGTCAGCGAGGTCGCGCTGACCGACCCGGGCTTCGCCGGCCTGCACTTCACCGGCTCCACCGCCACCTTCAAGAAGCTGTGGCGGATCGTCGGCGACAACCTCGACAGCTACGGCAGCTACCCGCGCATCGTCGGCGAGACCGGCGGCAAGGACTTCATCGTCGTGCACCCCTCGGCCAACCCGGTCCCGCTGGCGACCGCGTTCGCCCGCGGCGCGTTCGAGTACCAGGGCCAGAAGTGCTCGGCGGCGTCCCGCGCCTACGTCCCGCGCTCGATCTGGGAAGGCGGCCTGCGCGACGAGCTGGCCGACCTGACCCGCTCCGTCCGCTACGGCGACGTCACCGACTTCTCCTTCTTCGGCGGCGCCGTCATCGACGCCCGCGCCTTCGCCAAGCACAAGGCGGCCCTGGACCGCGCGGCCAAGACCGACTCCATCGAGGTCCTCGCCGGCGGCGGCTACGACGACTCGGTTGGCTACTTCGTCGAGCCCACCGTGCTGGTCTGCGACGACCCGGCCGACGAGGTGTTCACCACCGAGTACTTCGGGCCGATCATCGCCGTGCACGTCTACGACGACGCCAAGTACTCCGAGGTCCTCGACGTCGTCGACTCCTCCAGCCCGTACGCGCTGACCGGCGCGGTGTTCGCCACCGACCGCAGCGCCATCGAGCTGGCGCACCAGAAGCTGCGCGGCGCGGCCGGCAACTTCTACGTCAACGACAAGCCCACCGGGTCGATCGTCTCCCGCCAGCCCTTCGGCGGCAGCCGCGCCTCCGGCACCAACGACAAGGCCGGTTCGCTGCTGAACATCCAGCGGTGGACCAGCCCGCGGGCGATCAAGGAAACCTGGGACGCCCCCACCGGTATCTCCTACCCGCACATGGGCTGAGCGTTCGGGGCGCCCTCGGCCGAGGGCGCCCCGAATCCCCGAGCAGTTCCCCACTCCGAACCCTTCGCCCCGTTCGGCGAACCGCGGCACGCACTTTCGACTGCAGGCAACGCGGAAGGCAGGAGATCCCCGAAACCCCGAGCACAGCTGCAAAGAAGGAGACCACGATGCTGCGCAGCACCCTGCTGGCCGCCGCCCGTTCCCAGGGCGTGCGCCGACTCGTGGAGGCCAACCCGCTGACCAAGCCGGTCGTCGAGCGGTTCGTGGCCGGCACCACGCCGGAGGACGCGGTCCGGGCCACCCGAGCCCTGCGTGACCAGGACATGTACGTCACGCTCGACCACCTCGGCGAAGACACCCTCGATGCGCAGCAGGCCACCGACACCGTCCGCGCCTACCAGCAGATGCTGGAGGTGCTCGCCGCCGAGGGCCTGGCCGACCGGGCCGAGGTCTCGGTGAAGCTCTCCGCGGTCGGGCAGTTCCTGCCCAGCGACGGCGAGAAGATCGCCCTGGACAACGCGCGGCTGATCTGCGAGGCCGCGGCCGCCGCCGGCACCACGGTGACCCTCGACATGGAGGACCACACCACCACCGACTCGACGCTGGGCATCCTCCGCGACCTGCGGGTGGACTTCCCGTGGGTCGGCGCGGTGCTGCAGGCGTACCTGCACCGCACCGAGCAGGACTGCCGCGACCTGGCGGGCGAGGGCTCCCGGGTGCGGCTGTGCAAGGGCGCCTACTCCGAGCCCGCTTCGGTTGCCTACCAGGACAAGTCCGAGGTGGACCGCTCGTACGTCCGCTGCCTGAAGATCCTGATGGCGGGCGAGGGCTACCCGATGGTGGCCAGCCACGACCCGCGGATGGTCGCGATCGCCGCCGACCTGGCCGCCCGGTCCGGGCGCAGCGCGGACAGCTACGAGTTCCAGATGCTGTACGGCATCCGGGCCGAGGAGCAGAAGCGGATCGCCGCGGAGGGCAACAAGCTGCGGGTGTACGTGGCCTACGGCGACGAGTGGTACGGCTACTTCATGCGCCGCCTCGCCGAGCGCCCGGCCAACCTGGTCTTCTTCCTGCGTTCGCTGATCTCCCAGAATTGATCCGGCGCCCCCGAACGGCCCGGCCCGATTCCCTTTCGGGCCGGGCCGTTTCCCATGCGCCGCAGATCACGTCGGCACGCCCGGTTCGCCTCGTTAATCTGAATCTTGAAAGATTCTTCGCGTTTCTGGGTGGGACAACATGCGCAGGCCGGCCGCAACGCTCTTCCGGATCCCGAGACGTGGCGGCTCACCGAGCGGGTCGAGGTGTCCGGGCGGCGAGGTCGCCACCGGCGTCTTCGGCGACGGGCCGCCGGTGGTCCTGGTCCACGGCACGCGGCGGCACACCGTCCACGTGTGGGACCTGCTCGGCTTCGGCGATTCCCGCGCGGAACCCGGTGTCGCACCGTCGATCGCCCGCCAGGCCCGGACGCTCGCCGAGCTCGTCGAGCACTGGGGGCTCGACGAACCGAGCCTGGTCGGACACGACATCGGCGGCGGGATCGTGCTGCGGGCGCACCTGGTCGAGCAGGTCCCGGCCCGGAGCCTCGCGCTGCTCGACGCCGCCGTGCTCGGCCCGTGGAACACCCCGTTCACCGAGCACATGCAGACCCACGAGGACGCCTACCGCACGATGCCGCCGCACGTCTTCGGCGACATCATCGCCGCGCGCTTCAGCACCGCCGCGCACCGGATGTCCGGCACCGCCGCGGCGGCGTACCTCGCGCCGTGGAGCGGCGAAGCCGGGCAACAGCGCTGGATCGACCAGGTGGCCGCCGTGAGCTTCGAGGACACCCGGGAGGTCGTGGCCCGGCTCGGCGAGATCACCGCGCCCACCCTGGTGCTGTGGGGCGAGCGGGACGAGTGGCTGGACCCTTCGGTCGGCGATCGCCTGGCCGCGGCCATTCCCGGCGCCCGCCGCGCGACGGTGCCCGATGCCGGGCACTTCATCGCCGAGGACGAGCCGCGGAAAACCGCGGCGGCACTGCTCGACTTCTTCGGCTAGCCCACTTCCGGCAGCTCCGGGGTTCTGCATCGGCAATGCGCCCCGAAAGGCCCGTTCGGAAAACGACCGGAATCACGCTTTCCGCGGCACCAACACAGAAGCGGAACCGCAGGTCAGCAACTTCCTAGAAGGCATCCGAGGCGATTTGTCAAATCGCTTCGCGGCCAGAATCTGCGGCATTTGTCAAATAGCGCGCTGAGCTGGATTTCTGGGCAGCACAACGATTCTTGGGTACCGTTGTCCGGCAGCGGGGAAATCGTGGCATCGCGGTCGGGGGACAACTGTGCCCGCCGACCGGCCTGAACGGAGGACACCCATTACCGCTCCGGCAAGCACCAGAAGAACCGGCATCCCGGCGCGGCTGCAGGCGACCTTCCGGCCGCACGGCCCGCTGCCGTCCGCCGGGCAGCTCGCCCTGTGGGGCACCGACGACCCGTCCGCGGCGGCGACCGAGCTCGGCTTTCCCCTTGGTGTGCAAAGGGAACTGCCGACCGTCCTGCCGTCCGGACGCGGGGTCGGGGCGGCCGACGTGCCCGTCGTGCTGATCCCGGTCGGCGAAGCGCTCGCGCCGCTGGCGGCGCTGCCCAGCCCGGACCGGTGGCCGGGCTGGCGCCGCCCCGGCGACTCGCTGATCGCCTGGAGCGTCGCGGCGAAACTGGCCCTGGAGCATGTCGCCGCCGGGCACCTCGTGCCCGAGGTGCGCGACGACATCGCCTGCTGGCGCCTGGCCAACCCGCACGACGATCGGCTCGCCGCGCTCGCCGAGGCCCTGCCCCCGGCCGCGCACGGGCTGCGCCGCGGCGACGCGCTCTGGACCGCGGCGGAACTCCTCGCCGCCTTCGGCGACGCCGTCGCGGACGCGTGCGCGCGGAGCACCGCGATCGCCGGGAACGACTCCTGGGGAGGCAGGTGGGTCACCGCGCTGACCGGCCCGGATCCGGCGGTGCGGCTCGACGAGCAGGCCAGGTCCGAGGTCCTGGCCTGGGCCCGGCCGCTTCCGGCGAGCCCGGCCGGTCCGCTCGGCGGCCGGCTCCGCCTGCGCCTGGAGGTACCCGCCGACGACGGCGCGCCGTGGGCGCTGAGCTTCCACCTCCAGGCCGCCGACCGGACGGGGTCGGTGCCGGCCGCGCGGGCCTGGTCGGCGGGCTCCGCGACGATCCGGTTGCCGGGCGGTTCCATCGGCGCGCCGCAGGATTCGCTGGTGCGCGGGCTGGCCGAGGCGGCCCGGATCTTCCGGCCGCTGGACGCGGCGCTGTCCGAGCAGTGCCCGACCGAAGCCCTGCTGGACGTCGCGCAGGCGGCGGAGTTCCTGGCCACCGGCGAGGCCGAGCTGACCGCCGCGGGCATCGCCGTCGACGTGCCGACCGATCTCACCGGGGTGGGCCGCCTGCGGGCGCGCCTCCACTCCCCGGATTCGGCGCGGTTCCGCTGGGAGGCCGCCATCGGCGACCAGGCGTTGACGGCGGACGAGCTCGACGAGCTGATCGCGGCGGGCCGCCCGCTGGTGCGCTGGCGCGGCCACTGGGTGCGCGTCGACGTGCACGAGGCGAAGAACGTCCGCGCCGTGCTTGGGAAAACGCACACGCTGTCGGAATCCGAAGCGCTGGCGGCGGTTCTGGAGGGGCGCCGGGCCACCGAGCTCGGCGAGGTCGAGGTGTCCGCCGGCGGGCGGCTGCGGACGCTGGTCGAGCGGCTCGGCGAGCCGTCCCGGGAACCGCGGCTGGCCGGCATCGACGCGACGCTGCGCGGCTACCAGCAGCGCGGCGCGGCCTGGCTGCAGAGCATGGCCGAGCTGGGATTCGGCGCGGTGCTCGCCGACGACATGGGGCTCGGCAAGACGCTGCAGACCATCACGCTGCTGGCCGCCCGCGCCGGTTCTCGGCCGCAGCTGGTGGTGTGCCCGACATCGGTGGTCGACAACTGGCAGCGCGAACTCAACCGCTTCGCCCCGAAGCTGCCGGTCGTGCGCCACCACGGCCCGCGGCGGCCCACCACTCCCGGGGCGTTCGCCCCCGGCTCCGTCGTGATCACCACCTATCCCCTGCTGCGCACCGACGCCGCACTCCTGTCCGAAGTGGACTGGGAGGTCGTGGTGCTGGACGAGGCGCAGCAGATCAAGAACCACGCCGGGCAGACCGCGCAGGCCGCCCGCCGGTTGCGCGCGGGCGCCAGGGTGGCGCTGACCGGCACGCCGGTGGAGAACCGGCTCGCCGAGCTGTGGTCGATCATGCACTTCGCGAATCCCGGCCTGCTGGGCGGTTTTCCCCGCTTCAAGGAGCGGTTCGCGGTGCCGGTCGAGCGCTGGCAGGACGCCGACGCCGCGCGGCGGCTGCGCTCGGTCGTCGCGCCGTTCCTGCTGCGCCGCCTCAAGACCGAGGTCGCGACCGACCTGCCGCCGAAGGTCGAGTCGGTGGTCACCTGCACGCTGACCGACGAGCAGGCCGCGCTGTACCGGCGTACGGTGCGGGAAACCTTCGACGACGGCCTGGGCGCCGGCATCGGGCGGCGCGGGCGCATCCTCAAGCTGCTGACGGCGCTCAAGCAGATCTGCAACCACCCCGCGCACTTCCTCGGCGAGACCGGGCCGCTCCCGGGTCGCTCCGGGAAGCTCACCCGCGCCACCGAGATGCTGGCCGAGGTGGTGGCGGCCGATGACCGGGCGCTGGTGTTCACCCAGTACCGGGCGATGGGCGAGCTGCTCGCCGAGCACCTGGCCGCCGAGCTGGGCCTGCCCGCGGTGCCGTTCCTGCACGGCGGCGTCTCGACGGCGCGGCGGCAGGCGATGGTGGACGCCTTCCAGCACGACGACACCGCCTCGCCGCTGCTGATCATCAGCCTGAAGGCGGGCGGCACCGGCCTGAACCTGACCCGCGCGACGCACGTCGTGCACTACGACCGGTGGTGGAATCCGGCGGTGGAGGACCAGGCGACCGACCGCGCGCACCGGATCGGCCAGTCCCGCCGCGTGCACGTCCACAAGCTGGTCGCGCACGGGACGCTCGAAGAGCGGATCGCCGACCTGCTGGAGCAGAAGCGCGCCCTGGCCGACGCGGTGATCGGCAGCGGCGAGACGTGGCTGGCCGAACTGACCGACGACGCGCTGCGCGAACTCGTCGAACTGTCCACGGAGGACTCATGAGCGAAAATGGCTTCCCCGCTCATGAGATCCGCCCGCAAGATACGGAGGACTCATGAGCGGCAAGCAGCGGACGGAATCCTTCGGCGCGACGTGGTGGGGACGGCGCTGGCGGCGCGCGCTGGAGTCGCTCGGCGCCACCTACCCCAATCCGCGCCTACCCCACGGAAGATCGCTGGCGCGCAACGGCGCGGTGCAGGACCTGGTCGTCGAGCCGGGCCGGATCCGGGCCCAGGTGCACGGGCGCGGCCGGGCGCACGACATCGTCCTGACGCTTCCGGTTTTCTCCGACGCCGATTGGGAAAGGGCCGTCGAGGCGCTCGCCGGTCAGCTCCGGCACGCCGCCGCCCTGCTGCAGGGCGAGCTGCCGGAGGACGTCGACGACACGCTGCGCGAGGTCGATCTGTCGCTGTTCCCGCGAACCGGCGAACTCGGCTCGACGTGCACATGCACCAGCAAGAACGAGCCGTGCGCGCACGCCGCGGCGGTGCACTACGTGTTGGCCCCGATGCTGGACGCCGACCCGTTCCTGCTCACCAGGCTGCGCGGCCGCGACCGGGAACCGCTGCTGGCCGCATTGCGCGCGGCGCGCTCCGGCTCGGCCGAACCGGAGCGCCCGACGATCGACCGGCTCGACCCGGAAACGCTGTTCACCGCGCGCGGCGACCTGGCAGCGATCGCGGTCCACCCGCACCGGCCGGACGGCCGGGTGCCGGAAGCGCTGCGGCAGCTCGGCGAGATCCGGGGCATCGACCGGGAAAGCTGGCAGCACCTCGTGTCCGCCGGCCAGCGCGCGCGCAACCGCGCGTGGACGCTCGCCGAAGGAGCGTGAACAGGTCAGGAACGCTTGCGGTTCAGGAACTCCGACATGTACCGCTGCGGTTCGCCGGTGTCGAAGGCCGCGCCGAACTCGGCGACGCTGTTCGCGACGGCCTGGTCGATCGGCAGGTCCTCCCAGGACCGCAGGAGTTCCTTCTGCCTGCGCACCGCGGCCGGGCCGAACTCGACGAACTTCCGCGCCATGCGCTCGACCGCGGCGTCGAGAGCGGCCGGCTCGCACACCTCGTGCACCAGGCCCCAGGACAGCGCGGTGTTGGCGTCGATGTGATCGCCGGTGAGGGTCAGCCAGGCGGTGCGGCCGGTGCCGATCAGCCGCGGCAGCAGCGCCGCGTGGATCACCGACGGGATGCCGACCGCGACCTCGGGCATCCCGAAGCGGGCATCGCTGCCGCTGATCCGCAGATCGCAGGCGGCCGCCACCTCCAGGCCGCCGCCGAGGCACCAGCCGGGAATCCGGGCGATCACCGGGGCCGGGAACCGGCGCACCGACTCGCACAGGCCGCTGAGCCCCTCGATGAACTTCTCGGCGGTCGCCCGGTCCAGTGTGGACATCTCGTTGATGTCGGCGCCGCCGATGAAGGCCCGCTCGCCGGTTCCCCGCAGCACCAGCACCCGGACCTCGGCGCGGTCGGCGAGCCCGTTGATCGCGGCCGTCACGTCCTCGATGACGGGCGTGCCGACGATGTTGAGCACCTTCGCGTTCCTGATGGTGACCGTGGCGATGCCGTCCGCGGTCAGTTCCGCGACCGCGTGCTGGGTGCTGGTGATCTCCGCCAATGCCACTCCCGTTAGCCGTCCTAAGTACCGTGGCCGAACCCTAACCCGTCGCCCCGCCGGGAACCAGGCCTCACGCTGCCTTGTCGAGGCGGCGAGCTTCCGCCGGCGACCAGGTCAGCTGGTGTAGGAGATGAATCCGCCGACGAGGGCGCCGTAGAGGACATGCCCCACGAGGCTGACCACCGGTGTCACCACCCCGTAGTTGAGCAGGAGGAACCCCGGCGGTTCGAGCAGCGCGGTGCGGGGAGCGCTGGTCAGGCTGGTTCCCATCCGCGGGTGCACCACCGGCAGCAGGAGGTTCACCAACGCGGTGCCGGCGAACAGGCCGTGGACCAGACCGAACAACGCCCCCAACCACCAGCTGCTGGTTCCCAGCGCGACGAACAGCCCGAAGTAGCCCAGGGCGAACAGCTCCCCGAAGAGGAAGTGCGCCAGGTAGCCGAGGGCTTTCGCGCGCGAGCGGTTGACCGTGAGGCAGGTGCCGAGCAGGAAGGGGATGTCGATGCGGGTCAGCTTGAACTCGTTCGCCGCGCGCAATGCCGTGGTCAGCACCAGGGTGCCGATGAACCCGCCGGCGAGCGCTCCCCAGATCGTCACCGCGCCACCGCCTGCTCGGTGATCGCACAGGCCGCGCTGATCAACGCCAGATGGGTCAGGCCCTGCGGCATGTTCCCCAGGAATTCCCCCGTGGCCGGGTCGATCTCCTCGCTGTAGAGGCCCACGTCATTGGCCAGCCCTACCAGTTGGTCCATCAACTCCGCGGCCTCTTCGACATGCCCGCAGCGCGCAACGGCCTCGGCCAGCCAGAACGAGCAGGCCACGAACGCTCCCTCAGTCCCCTGCAGACCGTCGTCGCCGCCGTAGCGGTACACGAACGGTCCGCTCGCCAACTGTCGGCGAATGGCCTCGATCGTGCCGTGCAGCCGGGGGTTCTGCGGACCCGCATAACCGCGCAGCAGGCCGAGCAAGACGCTGACGTCCACCTCCTCTGCGCCGGCGCTGCGCACGTAGCTGCTCCGGTCCTCGCTCAGGCACCGCGTTTCGATGAAGTCCTCGATCGCATCCTGCTCGCGCCGCCACGCGCGTGCGTGCCGGCGGGAAAGGAGCCCTCGTTCGGCCAAGCCCAGCGCGCGGTCGAGGGCGATCCAGCACATCATCTTCGACTGGGTGAAATGCTGGGGCGCGCTGCGGACTTCCCAGATCCCCGCGTCCGCTTGCCGCCAGTTCGCGCACACGAAATCGGCCACCCTCGCCAACCGCCGCGCGATGTCGGCATCGAGCCGGCCGCCGGCCGTCGCGTACAGCCAGGCTGTCTGCAGCAGTTCGCCGTAGGTGTCCAGCTGCAGCTGCGCGACTGCGGCATTGCCCACACGCACCGGCGCCGACCCGCGGTACCCCGCCAATGCGAGCATGTGCTCGGGTGCGCGGACACCGCCGTCGAGCCGGTACAGCGGGCGCAGGCGCGGTTCGGTGAACTGGGTGGCGTGCATCAGCCACCAGAAGTAGGCCTGCGCCTCGTCGGGGTACCCGAGCGCGAGGAAGGCGTCCAGGGTGAAGGCGGAATCCCGCAGCCAGGAAAACCGGTAGTCCCAGTTGCGCCCGCCGCCGATCTCCTCGGGAAGTGACGTGGTCGCAGCGGCGGCCACTGCCCCCGACGGGGCGAACACCAGCAGTTTCAGGGCCAACGCGCTGCGCGTCACGGCTTCCTGCCAGCGCCCGGCGCCGGAGCGATCCCGCAGCCAGGACCGCCACTGGTGGCCGGTCTCCTCCAGCCGCGCCGCGCACTCCGACCGTGCGGGCACCACCAGCGGCTCCTGATGCGCGAAGCTCAGCGCGAGATCGGCCTGCGAACCCATCCGGACCTCGAAGGCACCTTCGATCTCCGTACCGGAGCACATCGGCTCGCCCGCGCCCCAGGTGCACACGGCCACCGCGTCCGTGCCTGCCGAGGCCACCGGCACGTCTGCTCGCTGGTTGATGCGCAGGCCCGCGGCGCCGTAGCCGAAACGGGGCTGCACGCACCAGCGCATGGGTACTGCTCCCGACAAGCCTTCGACCTTGCGGACCAGTTCCCGGGTTGGCGTCAACGCCGTTCCGGGCAGCGTCAAGGCATCGGTCACCCGGACCGCACCCTCGGCCGTGGCGAACGTCGTCTCCACCACGTTCGTGCTCGGGAGGTACCGGCGGCTGACCTGGTAGGGCAGCTCCGGTTCCAGCGCGAAACGGCCTCCCCGACGCGCGTCGAGCACGGCACCGAAGACCGTCGGCGAATCCAGGTCCGGCACCGCCAGCCAGTCCACCGAGCCGTCCAGGGCGAGGAGGGCCACGGTCCGGCCATCGCCCAGCGCCGCGTAGTCCCGCAGCGGCGCATACCCCTCCCGGCGCGGCATGACGACGCGCGAGCCGTTGCCGAGATCCGACCCGATCATCGAACCCCCCGAACTGCCGACTCAGATCCGGCGGCCGTTCGTCACCGTGCGATCCACGTCCCGCTCATCGGCCACACCGCTGGGCCCGGCTACGCCATCGCAGGACGCCCTCACCACGCCAGACTGCGGCAACGCGGCAGAACCGGACCAATGCCTTTCTGCCCTACGCCCACCAGCGCCGACGCCGGTTCGAGACTGCGTCCGACAAGATGAAAGCGACGCGCAGCAAGGACAACCGACCCGCGGCGAGACCTGAGCCCCCATACGCGAACAGCCCCTGCCGGTGATGACCACCGCAGGGGCTGCGAACTGCGAAAACAGATGGTGCGCGATACTGGGATTGAACCAGTGACCTCTACCGTGTCAAGGTAGCGCTCTCCCACTGAGCTAATCGCGCGAGGCGGAGGCGGGAATCGAACCCGCGTACAGGGCTTTGCAGGCCCTTGCCTAAGCCACTCGGCCACTCCGCCGGACTCCGCATCCACACCGAAGTCGGCTGGACCGCCAGAGAATCCAGAGCGGACGACGGGACTCGAACCCGCGACCCTCACCTTGGCAAGGTGATGCGCTACCAGCTGCGCTACGTCCGCCTGCCTGCGACTTCGAAGCCGGAGAACCTCCGGCCCGTCCGCCGCGTTGCACAGTGAACTTTAGACCACGCCCACGACCGCGATCAAAGGGGGGTCCCATCGCCCGGCGCGCCGCCGCGCCGGGCCGATCTCCCCCCGGATCAGCCCAGGTCGTGGGGCAGCAACCGGGTCAGTGCCTCGTCCACATCGACCCACAGGTTCTCGTTGCCCGGCACCACGACGTCGTAGGTGCGGTCGAGGAAGTCCGCGAGTTCCTGCGCCGAGGCCTCGAACACCGCGTGGCCGGACGGCGAGCTCAGCTCGATCGCCACGACCTCGGGGTCGTCGACCACCGGCCGGATCGTCACGTCGCCCTCGCCCGCGTGCGCGATCAGCCCGTCGGCGAGCAGGTCGCGGGCGAACACCCACTCGACCCAGCCGGCGCGGCCGGTGCGGAACGCGGCCACCACCGCGTACGGATCCCGGGTGTCGTAACGCAGCTCGACCTGAACCGGCACGGCAGGTGCCTGCGGAGCCAACAGATCGAACACGGCCGTCGAACGGAGTGTCACGTGATCGTTACGCATTGTCCTCCCCTTTCCGCTCCTTCCCGGTCCGCTTATCGACCGAGCAACACAGTTGTGACGCCTCATCGGGCCGAAACGCTCGCAACTCCCGCATAGATCACCCGTACGGGGCAGGCCCCAATTCGCTGGGCAATCAAGCGAACGCGCAGCGTGTTCGCGAGACTCCGGTTTCGGGGCGAACACGGATCCGGCCACCCCATTGCGAGACGGACCGGAACCGAAGTCCACACCGGAGGAAGATCCGCCGCGAACGAACTCGACTCCAGGACGTTGAGTCGCAGGACCAGCACTCCACCCAGTGACCGAACTCCACTACGTTCCGTAACCGAGCGAATCGCTCTTGCACCGGGCCTTCGATCCGTCGCCCTCGCCTTGCGGAACCCGCTGCTGCGCCCGGTCTGACCACCGGGTTTACCGCTTCGTCGAGCTCGCTTGACGTCCGCTCAAGAATAGGCGATCGGACCACCCGGCATTCTCGCAGCGAGGCCCTCCGATGAGACGCTCGCCACCACAGTTCCCCTTATCGGGCTAATGGTCCGAACCGTCTCCGTTATCGACCACGCGTGCACCCGAACGCCCGATCGAGAGTGGCGTCACACTGTGACCAGGATCGAAGACCGGCGACAGGGCCAAAAGACCCGGCACCACCCACCACCGGCGATGATTCCGGTCACATCCGAACCACGCCGGGCGAACCCGCACCGGCCAACTGCGCGCTTGACACCCCAGCCGCACGGTGACGGCCACAACCGGCCCAGGCCCGTATTCTGACGCACATCGGACACCGCGGGCGACCGGCGCCCCACGAGAGGTGTCCAACGCCGACGACCGTTCGCAACCGGCAGGTGGACAGCCCTGAACGACACGACCAAGTCGGGACCCCGCGACACCGACGCGGAACCCACCACCGACCAGCAGCGCGCGCCCAGGCTGCACGCCCTGCGACGGCGCCTGCACGCCTTCCGCGAACGAGTCCGCAGCAAGCCCGGCCTCAACATCACCTACCGCGTCGTGCTCGGCGTCTTCGGCACCGCCGTGCTCCTCGCCGGCATCCTGATGATCCCCTACCCCGGCCCCGGCTGGCTCGTCGTCTTCGCCGGCCTCGGGATCCTCGCCACCGAGTTCCACTGGGCCCACCGGGTCAACATGTTCGCCAAGCGCTACTACCAGCGCTGGGTGCGCTGGCTCGCCCGCCAGCACCTCGCCACCAAGCTCGCCGTCATGGGTGCCACCTGCCTCGTCGTCCTCACGACGCTGTGGCTGCTGGGCCTGTTCAACACGGTCGGCGGGTGGCTTGGCCTGCACTGGACGTGGTTGGCCTCCCCCCTGTTCGGCGCCTGAAAACGATCGTGTATTGTTCTTCTCGTCGCCGGGAAACGGGGACGAAACAACAGAACAAGGGCGATTAGCTCAGCGGGAGAGCGCTTCGTTCACACCGAAGAGGTCACTGGTTCGATCCCAGTATCGCCCACCGAGTTCGCCGGGTGAGCCCTGTCTACCGAATGCGTAGACGGGGCTCACTCGTTTTTGCTGTGGGGGGTCGAACCCCCCACTCCCCCCCACGGTGCGGTGGTCCGTTTCGTTGGCTCCTTGCGACGGGAGCCGTTCCCGGCCTGATTTCCGACCAGCCCTCCGTTCGGCCGCTTCGCATCGACGTGGAGTGTGTTGGGCACCTTGGCAGCCCGGTGTGGAGCGTGTTGGGTGCCTTGGTGGCGGGCTGGTTCGGTGGGCTCGTCTTCGCCCCTTCGGGGCTGGACTGTGCGCATGGGGCGCTTGGATTGGGCTGCGTCCGTCGTCGCCTCGGTTTGGTGGTGCAGCGCCGCTCCCTCTGTTGTGGTGCAGCGCCGTTCGCTTTGTTTGGGGTGAGGGGTTGTTGGGGTTGTTGGGGTTTTTTAGGGCCTTTGTTGTTGGGTTGGGACTTCTGCTCTTGGGGCCGAGCTCAGGTAATTGCCCACCCTGATCACCAGGAGGTTCATCTCGTAGGCGATCGTTCCCACGTCCGCTTCTTCTTCTCCCAGAATCGCTAGGCATGCGCCAGCGCCCGCTGCCGTAATGAAGACGAACGCGTGGTCCAGCTCCACC
This sequence comes from Saccharopolyspora sp. NPDC050642, assembly GCF_040654735.1. Lineage (NCBI taxonomy): Bacteria > Bacillati > Actinomycetota > Actinomycetes > Pseudonocardiales > Pseudonocardiaceae > Saccharopolyspora > Saccharopolyspora sp. NPDC050642. The sequence goes on from NZ_JBFAIN010000017.1 coordinate 42,770, forward strand.
AGCGTTTGCCGGACTCCGCCGCCGCCGAAATGCCTTCCCGTTTCCTTCGCCAGGCTTTGGAAGGTCGCCGCCATCGCCGCCAAGTGCTCCGCGTCCGCTGTGGACAGACCCGCCGAGCGGGCCATCAGCAGGCCGTCCGCCGAGAGCACCACTCCGTCGCGGGCTCCCACCACCCGGGCCACCAGGTCGTCCAGCAGCCAGTTCAGCTCACCATCGGGGCCGATCCTGTCGGTCATCCGCGCACTTCCCCTTCGTCGCCGGACCGGTCATTCCGGTTCCTCCGCCTGCCGCGCCGCGCGCGTGCCGCGTTGGAAAGCGGCCATGTTGCCACGGCTTCGCGCCGGCGAGTGCCCGGCACGCCCGGAATCGCCGTCACCCGACTCCGAATTGCGGGCATCCGGGCGAATTCGCGGCGGGGTCGGCAATCTCGGTTCGACTTCCTCCCATTCCGCCGGGCGGGTGAAATCCGTCCTGGTGTCGAACATCGGCTCGGTCGCCAGGATTTCGGTCGGCAGGAGAACCGTCGCCACCGTGCCGTTCTCGGCGGCCTCTTGCAGGACGACCTTGATGCCGCGGCGCGCGGCGAGCTGCGCCACCACGAACAGCCCGAGCCGGGGATCGCCGCGCAACGTGATGTCCTCGAACCGCGGCGGCGTCGACAGCCGCACGTTGGCGTCGTCGCGGTCCGCCGGGCGCATCCCCAGCCCCTCGTCCTCGATCCGCACCAGCACGCCGCGCCGCTCGTTGCTGCCGTACACCTGGACTTCCGAGCGCGGCGAGGAGAACGACGTGGCGTTGTCCATCAGCTCCGCCAGCAGGTGGATCACGTCGCCCACCGGCGCACCCACCAGCGACACGTCGGGCATCGGATGTATCCGGATCCGGTCGTAGAGCTCGGTTTCGGCGACCGCCGCACCCACCACGTCCGCCAGCCGCACCGGCTTTCGCCACTGCCGCCCCGGCTGCTCGCCGGCCAGGATGATCAGGTTCTCCGCGTTGCGGCGGGCCCGGGTGGCGAGGTGGTCGAGCCGCAGCAGCGCGTCCTGCCGCTGCGGGTTCTCCTCCCCTCTCGCCAACTCGTCGAGCACCTTGAACTGGCGGTGCACCAGCCCCTGGTTCCGGTGGGCGATGCCCAAGAAGACCTTGCTGATGCCGGCCTTCGCCTGGTTCTCCCGCACCGCCGCGGCGACCGCGGTGTGGTGCGCGGTGTTGAAGGCCTCCGCCACCTGCCCGATCTCGTCGTTGCCGTGCTCCAGCGGGGAGAGCTCGGCCTCGACGTCGATCTGCTCGCCGCGCTTGAGCCTGGACATGATGTCGGGCAACCGCCCGCTGGCCAGCCGCAGCGTGTCGTCGCGCAGCTTCGCCAGCCTGGTCACCAGCGTCCGGTCGACCAGCCTCCGGGCGTTGCGCGCGGCGAGCACGATGCCGACCAGCACGGCCAGCAGCGCCGCGAGGCTGCCCACGATCACCTGGACGAACCGGTCGGTCCCGTTCTGCAGGCCGAGGTCGGAGGTCGTCTTGGCCTGCTCGATGGCGATCTCGACCAGGTCCTCGGCGACCGCGTTGGTGGACTGCCGCCACTCCTCCTCGTCGACGGCGAACTTCCCGCTGCGCTGCGGCGGGTGCTCGACGAGCGCGTTCTCGAAGCCGACCAGGCGCTGCCAGTCGGGGCTGGCGATGAGTCGCCGGTACAGCTCGATCGTGCTCGGTGCGGCCGCGGGCACCGCGGTTTCCATCCTGGAGTGGTAGGCGCCGACCAGGGCCGAGAAGGACAGGTGGTCCTCGGTGTTGAACTCACCGCCGACCAGCGCGGCACCGCCCAGCGATGCGGCCTGGGACATCTGGTCGGCGGCGCGGAACACGTCGGTCGCCACCAGGGCGGCCTGGCTGACGGCCAGATCCGGCGTCACCCGCGACTGGGTGTCGAACAGGTTGACACCGGCGTCGAGCAGCCGGTTGTAGAAGCGGAAGGTCTCCGCCCGCGACGAGTTCCCGGCATCCGCTCGGGCGCGCTGGTGCGGCAGCTGGACCAGCAGCGCGTCGAGGTCGCGCGCCCGGGTCGCGATCCGCGACGGCGCCTCCTCGGCGAGCTGCCCGAGGTTGGCGCGCATCTCGCCGACGGCCGTGTCGGTCCTCGCGCGTTGCTCGATCAGCGCGGCCGGGTCGATGTCCGGGCGGCTGAGCCGCTCCATCGCCAGCTGGCGCTCCTTCTGCAGGGCCGCCAGGCTGTTCACCGCCGGGATCGAGGCGTTCTTCACCCCGACCGCGATCACCCTCGCGCTGTAGCCGTCGTACACGGTCAGCGACGAGAACCCGAGCCAGAGGGCCAGCAGGATCACGCTCGGCACCACGCCGATGCGCGTCAGGCGGGCCCGGATCGTCCTGTAGTCACTACCCGAACTGCTCGTCCGCGTCACAGTGCTCCGCTATGTCGAACCCCCTGCGACCAGCCCGCTCCCGCACCAAACGCGGGCGGTCGCGCGGCAAAACACTAGCACAGGGTGATCATGAAAACACGGAAACGTTTCATCACCGTTGCCGCGGTCAGGCGTCGTAGTGCGGCTCGGTGCGGAGCAGGAACGTGGCGTCGTCGCCGGGCCCGAGCTCGCGGGGCTCCGCGCCGCGGGTGAACAGCCGCGCGCCGGTGCTGCCGCCGAGCTCGGCGTGCTCGCCGCGGACCCGCAGCCAGGAGCCTTCCCGGAGGCCCAGCACGGGCACGTCGTTGTCCTCCAGGAACTCCGCGATCCGCTGCTCGCGGGTCTCGCCCATGTGCGTGCTGCCCGGGTCGGGGTCCAGGTAGTGCGGGTTGATCTGGAACGGCACCAGCCCGATCGCCTCGAACGACGGCGGCTCGACGATCGGCATGTCGTTGCTGGTCCGCAGGCTGGGGCAGGCCATGTTGGTGCCCGCGCTCGCGCCCATGTACGGCGTACCGCCGCGCACGGCCTCGCGCAGCGCCGTGACCAGGCCGAGCCGGTGCAGCGTGGACAGCAGGCGGAAGGTGTTCCCGCCGCCGATGAACACCGCCTCGGCCTCGCGCACCGCCGCCACCGGGTCGTCGGCCCGGTGGAGGCCGTCGACGGTGATGCCCAGCGGCGCGACCGCGGCCTGCACGGTCGCCGCGTAGCCGTCGTGGTCGCGCTTGGCGAACGGGACGAACAGCAGCCGCCCGCGACCGGCCAGCAGCTCGGTCACGGCCGGCATGGCGTGTTCGAGGAAACCCGTGCCGTGCTTCATCGAACTGGACAGCAGCAGCAACTCCACGTCGGCCTTCTTTCCCATCGGCTACCTCCAAGCCAGGCTATCCCGACCCACCGGAATCCACAGTGGACAGGGTCAGCGGGGCAGGGGCTGGGTGCGCTCGCTGGTGCCTTCCCACAGGTCCTCGACGTACTCCTGGAGGGTCTTGCCGAGCAGGTAGGCGCCCGCCGGGGCTACCACGGTGAACGTGTCGTCCGGTGACTCCGGGATCACGGCGGCGCGGCCGGACGGCGCGTGGTGCACCTCGATCCCGAACGGCCCGCTGCGCACCGCGCCGGAGGCGACGCGCAAGCCCACCGTCAGGTGGGCGGTCATCCCGTCCGCGCGCCGCAGCAGGTCGCCGATGGCCTGCGCGTCTTCCGGCGGCACGCGGCGGCGCTTGAGCTCGTAGGCCAGCCAGTCCACCTGGCGATCTCCGCGCTGCTCGGCGTCGGCGCGCGCCTCGGCCAGCACGCGGGTCGGCACGGTGACCTCGCAGCCCTCGGCCGGTTCGCGGTCCGGCAGGCAGCCCACCAGAGCCGGCCACGGCGCATCGGGGCGGACCTTCTTCGCGGTCACCGACCCGTCCTGCACCAGCACCCGCGCCGCGTGTCCGTTGCCGACCGCCACGACGGCACGCAGCTCGGCCTCATCGGGGACGTTGACCTGCGCGAATCCGAACACCGATGCGCGCGCCAGGTTCGCGGCCAGCTCGGCCCAGGGGCCGTCCGGCGGCTCGTCGGCGGTCTGCGGCCGCTCGATCAGGAACGCCGCGACCTCCGGCCCGACCGCGTGATCGCGCAGCAGGCCGTCGAACTCCCGCAGGCTGCATCGCATCGGCCGGCTCCGTGGTCCATCAAGATCCCCTGTGGGCGGCAGGATAACCGGGGCGCTGCCCGCTTCGCGGCGTTTTGGCCGGGATCGACGGGGTCAGCGCTCTTCGACCTGGGGCCGGGTGCGCCGCACGATGCCTGCCAGGGCGCTGCTGACGATCGTAACGATCAGCGCGCCCCAGAACGCCGACCAGAAGCCGTCGACGTGGAACGGCAGCCGCAGCTCGCCGGCCAGGTAGCTGGTCAGCCAGAACAGCAGCGCGTTGACCACCAGGCCGAACAGCCCGAGTGTCAGCAGGTAGAGCAGGCAGCCCAGCGTCTTCGCGACCGGCTTGAGCACCACGTTGACGATGCCGAAGATCACCGACACCGCCAGCAGCGTGAGGATCTTCGCCGTGGTGTCCTCGCCCTCCAGCGTGATGCCGGGCAGCGCGGTGGTGATCCACACCGCGACCATGGTGATCAGGATGTACAGCAGCGTTGCCACGACGCGCCCCTCCTTGCCGGCTTCCGCAACGAACATCATCGACGCTACCGGTGTCCGGGGGCCGCGCGCTCGCGTGGCGTTGTGATCTCCGGTTCAGCTGAAGAGGGTCGCCATCAGCCGGAGGGCGTCGCCGTCGGTGTCGTCGTGCGCCTCGGCGAACCGGAAGACCAGGCCTTCGCGCAGGCCCCAGGGGCAGATCTCCAGCTCGTCCACGCCGATGGTGCGCAGGATCAGCTCGGCGACGATGGCCCCGGCCAGGATCCGGCGGGCGCGGCTGCGCGACACGCCGGGCAGCGCCGCCCGCTGCTTCTGGCCCAGCTCCGCGAGCCGGGGGATCCAGGGGCGCAGCTTGGCGCGGAGCAGCCGGTCGGGGTGGCGGGCCATCCGGCCCGGCGAGCTCTCGGTGAGCACGGCCAGCTGCCGCAGCACCTTGGACAGCGCCACCGGATGCCCGAGGTCGCGGTCGGCGAAGGTGCGCAGCGAGCCCGGGATGGCGCCGCGGACCGCCGCGACCAGCTCGTCGACCTGCTGCGGCTTCGGCGGATCGTCCGGCAGGTACTGCCTGGTCAGCCGGGCCGCGCCGAACGGCAGCGAGACCACGTCGGCGGGTTCGCCGCCGGTGCCGGTGGCCACGTCGATGGTGCCGCCGCCGATGTCCACCATGGTCAGGACGGTGCCGCAGCGGCCGTGCCAGCGGCGGGCGGCGTGATAGGTGACGGCGGCCTCGTCGCGCGGGCTGAGCACGCCGATGCGCACCCCCGCCGCCTCACTCAGCCGCTGCCGCAGCTCCGCGCCGTTGACCGCGTCCCGCACCGCCGAGGTCCCGTACGCGATCAGCGCGTCGGGTTTCTCGTCGATGGCCGCGTTCACGCAGTGCCGCACCGCCCGCTCCGCGTGCTCGACGCCCAGCTCGGTGACCAGGCCGTCCGCCCCGGTGTGCTCGGCGAGCCTGGTCCGGGCCTTCGCGCTCCAGTCGGCGCGCGGCATCCGGGACCGGTCGAGGTCGACGATTTCCAGGCGCGCAGCAGTGGACCCGATGTCCAGCAGAGCCAATTTCATGCCGCGACCGTCCGCGCACCACGCGGCTCGCGGCGCGGCGTGGTGGAGGTAATTGGCGGCATGCTCCCATTGTCGGGGTCATTTCGGCCGAAAATCCCGCCACGCCAAGGTTTTCTTGAGAGTTGTGTCACATTCTCGGGGTCGGGCACCGTCTCCCGGCGCGACTTACCCGGCGGTAGCCTCTGGGCTACCTCGGCGGCGTGGCCGACGCCCCGGCCTCGCCGCTCGCCACAGACCGGAAGGGTTCGGCCAATGCGCATCGGGATGCCGCTGAACTACAGCGGAGGGTTCAAGGAAACCGTCGACGACCTGGCCACCTACGAGAAGGCCGGATTGGACATCGTGTACGTCCCGGAGGCGTACTCGTTCGACGCGGTCAGCCAGATGGGCTTCATCGCCGCCCGCACCGAACGCCTGGAGATCGCCTCCGGCATCCTGCAGATCTACACCCGCACGCCGACGCTGACCGCGATGACCGCGGCCGGCCTGGACTTCGTCTCCGACGGCCGGTTCACCCTGGGCATCGGCGCGTCCGGGCCGCAGGTCATCGAGGGCTTCCACGGGGTGCCCTACCACGCGCCGCTGGGCCGGACCCGCGAGATCGTCGACATCTGCCGCCAGGTCTGGCGCCGCGAGAAGGTCCAGCACGAGGGCAAGCACTACAGCATCCCGCTGCCCGCCGACCAGGGCACCGGGCTGGGCAAGCCGCTGAAGATCATCAACCACCCGGTGCGCGACCGGATCCCGATCATGATCGCCGCGATCGGGCCGAAGAACGTCGAGCTGGTCGCCGAGATCGCCGAGGCCTGGGAGCCGATCTTCTACCTGCCGGAGCGGGCGGCCGAGGTGTGGGGCGAGCCGCTGGCGGCGGGCAAGGCGAAGCGCGACGCGTCGCTGCCGCCGCTGGACGTGGTCGCGCAGGCGCCGCTGGCCATCGGCGAGGGGCTCGACGACCTGCTGGACTTCGCGCGGCCGCACGTGGCGCTCTACGTCGGCGGGATGGGCGCGAAGGGCAAGAACTTCTACAACAACCTGGCCCGCCGCTACGGCTTCGAGGCCGAGGCGGAGCTGATCCAGGACCTCTACCTCAGCGGCAAGAAGGAGGAGGCCGCCGCGGCGGTGCCCCGCGAGCTGCTGGAGAAGACCTCGCTGGTCGGCACCGCGAGCCACGTCAAGGAGCGGCTGGCGGCGCTGAAGGAGTCGGGCGTCACGACCCTCAACGTGACGCCGCTGGCGGGCGACGCGGCCGGCCGGGCCAAGCTCATCGAGCAGGTCAAGCAGCTCGCCACCGACGTGTGACCGGGGTTCCGCAATTTCAATGGAAATCGGACCTCTGATTTCCATTGAAATTGCGGGAGTTGTCCACAGCCTCCGGCGTGTCGGGACCTCGCGCCTTCAAGCGAACCGCGTTCCGACTCCGAGCGTGCTGCGGGCGGGTAGCAGGCCGGAGCCGATGGCCTTGCCGAAGACCGGCTCGACGAGTTCGGCCAGCGCTCCCGCGCTCGCCTCCCCCAGCTCCCGCCAGGGCCCGGCGGCCAGCTCATCGGTCCGGTGCTCCACCTCCGCCCGCAGTCGGCGCCCGCGCTCGGTCGCCGTTCCGTCGGCGTCGACCAAGCCGCGGGTGATCAGGCGTTCCCGCGCGGCGGACCACTGCTCGTCACCCCAGCCGCGGCTGGCGAACACCTCGGCGGGCGCCACGCCCACCGAGGCGAACGAGACCAGCGCCTCGACCGGGTCCAGCCCGGCGTTCAGCAGCGCCGAGACGTGGCCGTCGCCCCGGTGTTCCCGCAAGATCGTCGCCGCCTGCCACAGCACGAGGTGCGGCTCGTCCGGCCAGGGCAGCCCCGCGTTGGCCGCCGCCAGCGGCCGGCCCGCGGTGTCGACGGCCTCCGCCGCGCGCCGGGCCAGCTTCGCGGCCTCGGCCACCGGAACACCGTCGAGCAGCCTCCGGAAGGTCCGGTCCATCGCGGTCGCGCGCGCCGCGAGGACGCGCTCCGGCGAGGTGATCTCCCAGGCCGCGGGCACGTGCTCGCGGACCATCTGCGGGTCGAAGCTGTAGAACGCCGCAGCCACCAGTTCCGCGCTGGCGGCGCCGAGCGGCGCGGAGCGCCAGGCGAAGTAGCTCGGCCAGCGCTCGTCGATCCGGTAGCCCAGTTCTTCCGCCTGCTCGAACGCCTCGGGCGCGTAGTAGAGCAGCGCGTGCACGGGCTCCAGCAACCACCACATCCGCCTTGCCAGTCCCAGTTCGTCCGCCATGACCCCTCCCAATCTTGTCGCTGACAAGATTGGGCCTGCAGGTGTCATCTTGTCAATGGCAAGATGGGCGCATGAGCACGGAGCGGCCCTACCACCACGGAGATCTCCGCCAGGCGCTGCTGGACGCGGCGGTCGAGATGATCGCCGAGAACGGCCCGGCGCAGCTGAGCCTCCGGGACCTGGCCCGGCGCGCCGGCGTTTCGCACGCCGCGCCGCGGCACCACTTCAAGGACAAGGCCGGGCTGTTCACCGCGCTGGCCGCGGAGGGCTACCGGCTGCTCGCGGAAGCCCTGGCCGACGACCTGACGCTGATCGAGCTCGGCGCCCGCTACGTCGGCTTCGCGGTGGTGCACCCGTGCCACTTCGAGGTGATGCACCAACCGGACCGGTGCCACCTCGACGATCCCGACCTGCTCGCCGCGAAGGCCCGGGCGTGGGACGCCCTGCGGGCGGGCCTGCCCGCGACACTCGGCGACGCCGAAGCCGACCGGGCCGCGCTCGCGGCGTGGTCCATCGCGCACGGCTTCGCGACGCTCCGCCTGACCGGCAACCTCCCGGCGGCGGCGCGCGACCGGGATCCCGCCGAGGCGTTCCGCGAGATCGCCGGGCTCCTCGACGTCGACCCCGACTAGGACGTTTCCGCAGGTGAATGCCCGTGAGCGCTTCGGTCTGCCATGGCAACCCAAAGTGCTCACGGGCCTGACCAGGCGAAACCTAGGCCTCCGCCACCGCTTCGCGGGCGTGCTGGGGCTCCGTCGAACCGGTCTTGTGGGTCTCGCGCAGCAGCAGCACCGAACCGAGCGTGCACAGGCCCATCAGCAGCAGGTACACCGAGACCGACGCCGAGCTGCCGGTGGCCGCCAGCAGCGCGGTCATGATGAACGGCGTGCCGCCACTGACCAGGATCGCCGCCAGCTGGTAGGCCAGCGACGCGCCCGAGTAGCGGACGCGCGGGGCGAACAGCTCGCTCAGGTACGCCGCCAGCGGCCCGTAGGTCAGGCTCGACCCGATGCTGCCCACCGTCGCCGCGATCGCCACCCCGGCGATCGACGCGGTGTCGACCAGCCAGAAGAACGGGAACGCCCACACCGCCAGCAGAACCGCACCGGCCACGATCAGCGGGCGCCTGCCCCAGCGGTCCGACAGCGCGCCGCTGGCGAAGATCACGACGATGCCGACCGCCGACGACACCAGCGTCACCGCCAGCAGCGACTGGCGCGGCATGCCCAGCTCGCGGGTGCCGTAGTCGAGCAGGCCCGAGATGCTGATGTAGAAGATCGAGTTGGTGGCGAACAGCAGGCCCGCGCCCAGCAGCACGGTCCGCTTGCTGGTGCGCAGCACCTCCATCAGCGGCGCCTTGACGACCTCGGCGTCCGCCTTCTCCTTGCGCTCCTTCAGCTCCTGGAACACCGGGGTGTCCTCGATCTTCATCTGGATGTACAGCACGACCGGCGCCAGCACCGCGCTGGCCAGGAACGGGATCCGCCAGCCCCACGCCTGGAACGCCTCGGGGCTCAGCGCCGCGCCGACGGCGAGGAACGTGATGTTGCCGAGGATCACGCCGAACGGCACGCCCATCTGCCCGAAGGTGCCCGCCATCCCGCGCCGGCCGCGGCCGGCGTTCTCGGTGAGCAGCAGGACGATGCCGCCCCACTGCCCGCCGACCGCGATGCCCTGCAGGAACCGCAGCGTCACCAGCAGGATCGGCGCGAACACGCCGATGGAGTCCGCGCCGGGCAGCACGCCGATCAGGAACGTCGCCGTGCCCATCATGATCAGGCAGGTCACCACGGCCGGCTTGCGGCCGATCTTGTCGCCGAGGTGCCCGAAGATCAGGCCGCCGACGGGCCGGGCGATGAAGCCCGCCCAGAACGTCGCGAAGGACAGCAGGACGCCGATCAGCGGGCTGGCGCCGGGGAAGAACAGGTGGCCGAAGACCAGGGCCGCGGCCGTCGCGTAGATGAAGAAGTCGTACCACTCGATGGAGCTGGCGATCAGCGCCGCGATCATCAGCTTCTTGGGGGTCCTGCTGGCGTGCGTCGTCGGGTCACTCGCAGTCATCGACAGACTCCCTTGACTTGATGGCTGGAGACCAAGATCACTTTCAGACCGACCGGTTGGTACGACTGTGATGTGCGTCTCTGCTCTCGTCAAGACCGAATTCACATCCAGACCGAAGCCGTCTCAGTGCCCCACTTGCGCGTTCGGCTGGTCACGACGGAGTAACTCGTCCGGCCTACCCCGCACCAGGACGGGCGGTACTCGATCGCATCGGCCGGTCCGAGCAGGAGAGACTGTCGGCGTGACTGGATCGACGCTGCTGCACCTGCTGCCGCTGAAAACCTTCCACGCCGACCGGAACTCCCCCGTCAGATCCGCCAGCCTCGAGACCGAGGGCTTCGTGCACTGCTCGCCGGACGAGCGCACCGTGCTCGCGGTGGCGAACACCCTGTACCGCGAAACGACCGAACCGATGGTGGCGCTGGAGCTGGACCCCGCGAAGCTGTCGGCGCCGGTGCGCTGGGAGGAGCCGATCCCGGCGCCCCCGGCCGGCGCGCCGGCGGATGCGCTGTTCCCGCACGTCTACGGGCCGCTGGAGCGGGAGGCGGTGATCGGCGTGCGCTACGCCCGGCGCGACGCGGCGGGGCGCTACCTGAGCCTGGAGACGCGCAGCCGGACCGCCGAGGAGTTCGATCTGCTGCCGCACCCGGAGGGCGGCTGGTACCGGCAGACCTGGGCCGGACCGGTCCGGATCGAGCACAACGGCGGCACGCGGTCGAGCGCGACGATGATCTACTTCCTGCTGCCGCCCGGCCAGTTGTCCGCCTGGCACACGGTCGCTTCCGACGAGCTGTGGCTGTGGCACCGGGGCGGGCCGCTGACCCTCTGCCTCGGTGGCGACGGGCCGCGCCCGGTCGACGAGCCCGAGCGGTTGGTGCTCGGCGCGGGCGCCGGGCAGGCGCCGCAGGCCGTGGTCCCGGCCGGCACCTGGCAGTGCGCACAGGCCGCCGCGACGGCCGAGACGCTGGTCAGCTGCGTTGTTTCGCCAGGATTCGACTTCGCCGACTTCCGCGTCCTGTAGGCGGGTCGAAGGAATGCCGGGGCCCGGGGCGGCGCATCGCGCCGGGACCGCCGGCAGGTGCTGCGGCCCGGCCGCGGACCGCCTCGGCGGACGTCCGGAGCATCGCGAGGACCACCGCGAACACGGCGGCGAGGGCGTTGCACCGGGGTCGCCCGCCCGGCGCCGCTCGCTGCTGCCGGTACTCGGCGACGAGTCTGCCGGTCTCACGATGCCGGCCCCGCGCGGTCTCGCGGCGCGGCACGCCGGAACCGAGCATTCTGCGCTCCACCCAGGACATCGTGATCAGCGAGCCGATGATCGCTCCGATGCCGATCGAGGCCGCCAATGCGAACCCTGCCAGCGAATTGATCACCGGCACCACCCCCCACGACGCAGCGGGCCACCGGTTCTAGCGACTCTTGCCGTCGACGCGGAACGGCACCGCACCAATGCCGTTTTCGCTGTGGCCCATGGAGATTCACCGTAATTCGGGACGTTCATGACCGCCGGGTGTGAACGGCCCCACTCGCCCGAACAGGTGAAAAGTGATCAGGTTCGCCGGTTCGCCGGACGGCGGGCGCGGCGTGATCGGGCGGACAGTTCTTGATCGGGCAAAACGCGCGGAACCGGAGCTACCATCGAAAACGGTCCGGCCACCGCCGGCACCCGGCTGCCCGAGAAAGCGCGGCGCCGGGCAACCCGCCGCGATCGGCGCGCGTGTTCCACAGCGACCCGCTGTTCGCACCGGGATCGTCGACGGGCCGCGATTTCAGGGGAGGTAATCGGGTCGTGAGGGGTTACACCGTCCACCTGCTGTTCCATCTGCTGGCGATCGCGGCCGGTGCCGCGTGCGGCATCGCGGGCGGGCTGTGGTGGTTCGGCGGCGACCCGAGCGGCCTGTGGCTGGGGATCGGGGCGCTCGCCGTCGGGGTCATCGTGCTGATCCTGGAATCCCTCTACATCAGCGCCGACCAGCCGGCCGCGCCGCCGCGGCAGCCGTCGCGACCGCCGCTGGAGTCGCGGCCGCGGATCCCGCTGCCGCCCCGCGAGCGCACCCGGCCCGATCTCGAACCCGTGGCGGCCCCGCCGTCGGACACGCTGCTCCAGCCCTCGATGGATGCCGCCAAGTCCGTCGATCAGGAGACCAAGACCTCGGCGCTCGACGCGCTCGACGCGCAATGGAGCGGCGACCGGTCGACCCGCCAGGCCTGATCCGCGGCCGATCGCACGCAACCTGAGCGCACTCCGCCGCGTCCTACGGACGCAAGATCCACAACCAGGAGTGCCACGATGGCTACGCAGGACCACGCAGTCCTAGCCAGGGACGTGCGGCGCAGGTTCGGCGCGGTGGAAGCCGTGCGCGGGCTGGACCTCGACGTTCCCTACGGCGAGGTGACCGCGCTCGTCGGACCGAACGGCGCGGGCAAGACGACGTTGTTGTTGATGCTGGCCACCCTGCTGGCGCCCGACTCGGGCGAGCTGCGGGTGGCCGGCCTGGACCCGGTGGCGGATCCGCTGGCGGTGCGCCGGCGGCTCGGCTGGATGCCGGACGCCTTCGGCGTGTACGACCAGTTGACCGCCCGCGAGTACCTGGACTTCTTCGCGGCCGCCTACCGCCTCCCGGCCGCCGACGCGCGGACCCGGGTGGCCGGGCTGCTCGAACTGGTGCACCTGGCGGAATTCGCCGACCAACCTGTGCATGTGCTCTCGCGCGGGCAGAAGCAGCGCCTCGCGGTCGCCCGCGCACTCGTGCACCGGCCGTCGGTGCTGCTGCTCGACGAGCCCGCGTCGGGCCTCGATCCGCGTTCCCGCGTCGAGCTCCGCGACCTGCTGCGCGCCCAGGCGGCGGAAGGCACCGCGGTGCTGGTGTCCAGCCACATCCTCAGCGAGCTGTCCGAGGTCGCGGACCGGGTCGTGTTCGTCAACGGCGGCCGGACCGCCGGCCAGCACCGGATGGACGAGCTCGATCACCGCGCGGTGTGGCGGGTGCGCGCGCTCTCCGGCGACCTGCCCGCCGCGTTGGCGCGGCACGGGATCGAGCACGCCGCCCACGCCGCCGGGGTCGACGTGCAGGTGGCTTCCGAGCAGGCCGCGGCGGAACTGCTCGCGCGGCTGGTCGCCGACGGCGTGCAGGTGTCCAGCTTCGCCCCGACCGGCAACCACCTGGAGTCCGCCTACCTGGCCTACACCGAGGAGCGCCGATGACCTTGAGCGGCATCAAGATCGTGGCCGAGCAGGAGTTCCGGGTGCGGCTGCGCACCGGCCGGTGGCGGTGGCTGCTGGCCGCGTGGTTCGTCGTCGTCGCGGGCTTCGCCGCCCTGCTCAGGTACTCCCTGGCGATCGTCCGCGATGACTCCGGCATCGCCGACGGCAACACCGGCATCCCGCTGTTCGGCGGCGTGATGCTGTTCGTGCTCGCGCTGGCGCTGCTGGTGGCGCCCGCGCTGACGGCGCAGTCGATCAACGGCGACCGCGAGCGCGGCACCCTCGCCACGGTGCAGGCGACGCCGCTGTCGGCGTGGGAGATCACGCTGGGCAAGTTCGCGGCCGCCTGGATCACCGGGCTGGTCTTCCTCGGGCTGACGCTGCCGTTCGTCGTGTGGGCGCTGTTCGAGGGCGGCCTCGGGCCATTGCGCGCGCTCGCGGTGCTCGCGATCGTCGCGCTGCTGATCGGCGTGATCTGCGCGATGGCGCAGGGCCTTTCTGCGCTGTTCGCGCGCGGGATCACCTCGACGCTGATGTCCTACCTGCTGGTGTTCGCCCTGACCGTGGGCACGGTGATCGTCTTCGGCCTGTCCCTGTCGCTGACGATGACGGAGAAGACGTACACGCCGACGACCAGCGAGCAAGCCGACTACGGCATGGAGCCCTACACCTACGACGTGCCGCAGCCGCAGTACGTCTGGTGGCTGATGGCACCGAACCCGTTCATCGTGCTCGGCGACGCCGCGCCCGCCCCGCCGAGCCGGATCAACCCGCGCACCGGCGAGGAGGAACCGATCGTCGAGATGGATCCGCTGAGCACCATCGGCCTGATGGCGCGCAGCATGCGGGCGGAGCACGACGGCTACGACCGCGATGCCTTGGCGACGAGCCCGGCCGTCTGGCCCTACGGCCTCGGGTTCAACGTGCTGCTCGGGGCCGGTGCGCTGTGGCTGAGCGCGAACCGGCTGCGCACGCCGGTGCGCGGGCTCACCCGCGGCGTGCGGATCGCCTGACGCCGCCGATCGTTCTCCCGGCAACCCCGGAGTGTTTCGCGTGCAGCGCCACGAGGCCGAGTCGAAACTGCTGGACACCGCCGAAGCCCTGTTCTACGAACGCGGCATCCAGGCCGTCGGCATGGCCGAACTGCGCACCGCGTCCGGGGTGTCGCTCAAGCGCCTCTACCAGTGCTTCGCCTCCAAGGAGGAGCTGGTCGAGGCCTACCTGCGCCGCCGCGACGAGCGCTGGCGCAGCGCGCTGTCGGCCTACGTCGCGCGGGGCGACCGCACTCCCGAGGAGGCCGTCCTCGCGGTCTTCGACTGGCTGCACGACTGGTTCGGCGAGCCCGGCTTCCGCGGCTGCGCGTTCCTCAACTCCTTCGGCGAGCTCGGCGGCAGCTCGCCGGGGGTCGCCGCAGCAGCACGCGACCACAAGGCCGAACTGCGCCGCTACCTGGGGGAACTGGTCGGCGGACTGGGCGTCGCCGACCCCGACCAGCTCACCGAACAACTGCTCGTCCTGGTCGACGGCGCGACCGCCACGGCCGCCGTCGGCGGGGACCCCGGCCCGGCCCGCAGCGCTCGCGCCGCCGCGGCCGCCCTGATCACGGCCGCCTCACGATGAGCCGGATCATCTTGCTCGGAGTGACCTGAGCCACAATCCTGTCTTCAGGTACGCCGATGCGGCGCGAGCGGGCCGAGGGCCCGCCCGGCACCTGGGTGAGGAGGGCCACCCATGTCAATCATGCGTGTCAAGTCGGTCGAACAATCCATCCGAGATGCCGAGGCCCCGGAATTTCGCCTGCGCCGCGTGCTGCGCGCGGTCGATCTGCTGGGCATCGGCATCGGCGCGATCATCGGCACCGGCATCTTCGTGCTGACCGGCGTCGCCGCGGCCACCGATGCCGGGCCCGGCATCGCGATCTCGTTCGTCATCTCCGGAATCGCGTGCGGCCTGGCCGCGCTCTGCTACGCCGAGTTCGCGTCGGTCGTGCCGGTGGCCGGCTCGGCGTACACGTTCTCCTACGCGTCGATGGGCGAATTCCTGGCCTGGATCATCGGCTGGGACCTGATGCTGGAGTTCATCCTCGGCGCGTCCACCGTGTCCGTCGGCTGGTCCAGGTACTTCGTCGCGGCACTCGACACGATCGGCCTGGGGTTGCCGGCGGCGTTGACCGCCGCCCCGGGCGCCGGCGGCGTGGTGAACCTGCCCGCCGCGATCATCGCCCTGATCCTCACCGTCGTCCTGGTGGTCGGCATCCGGCTCAGCGCCGCGGTGACCAACGTGGTCGTGGCGATCAAGCTCGTCGTGGTGCTGTTCTTCATCATCTTCGGCGCGTTCTTCATCAAGGCGTCCAACTGGACCCCGTTCATCCCGCCGCACCAGCCGCCGGAGCCCGGCGCCGTCGCGGCGCCGCTGGACGAACCGCTGGTCAACGCGTTCTTCGGGCAGACCGGGTCGTTCGGGCTGAGCGGCCTGGTGGCGGGCGCGGCGCTGGTGTTCTTCGCCTACATCGGCTTCGACATCGTCGCCAGCGGCGCGGAGGAGACCCGCAAGCCGCAGCGCGACATGCCGATCGGCATCCTCGGTTCGCTGGCCGTCTGCTCGATCCTGTACGTGCTGGTGTCGCTGGTGATGACCGGCGTCGTCAAGTACGACCAGCTGGACACCGCGGCGCCGATGGCCACCGCGTTCCAGGCGATCGGCGCGCCGTGGGCGGCCGGACTCGTCTCGCTCGGCGCGATCGCCGGCCTGACCACGGTGATCCTGATCCTGATGCTGGGGCAGGCCCGGGTCGGGTTCGCGATGAGCCGGGACGGCCTGCTGCCGGTGTGGTTCGCGAAGGTGCACCCGAAGTTCCGCACGCCGTACCGGATCACCGTGATCACGGGGATCGTGGTGGCGGCCATCGCCTCGCTGACGCCGATCAACGTGCTCGCCGAGATGACCAACATCGGCACCCTGTTCGCGTTCGTGCTGGTGTCCATCGGCGTCCTGGTGCTGCGCCGGACCCGGCCGGACCTGCCGCGGGCCTTCCGGGTGCCGTGGGTGCCGGTGATCCCGATCCTGGCCGCGGCGGCCTGCCTGTACCTGATGCTCAACCTGGTCGGCTGGACGTGGATCCGGTTCGGCATCTGGATGCTGATCGGCCTGGTCGTCTACTTCGTGTTCAGCAGGAGGCACAGCAGGGTCGGCAAGGGCGAGAGCTCCGAGAAGGCCACCGGGGAGGGCTGATCCGCTGCGCAGACCGCTCGTGAGCGATGGTTCCGGTAAGAACCGGAGTCACCGCTCACGAGCGGGCTCAGCCGAGCCGTTCGTCCACGTAGCACCAGGTCCAGGACTCGCCCGGTTCGAAGGAACGCACCACCGGGTGGGCGGTTCGGTGGAAGTGGGCGGTGGCGTGCCGGTTGGGGCTGGAGTCGCAGCACCCCACGTGCCCGCACTGCGTGCAGATCCGCAGGTGCGCCCAAACGTGCTGGCCGGCGGCGAGGCAGTCCTCGCAACCGTCCTCGCGGCTAGGTGCCGGCGCGAGGTCCGCCGCCTCGCGCAAATGCGCACAACTCATCGAAACCTCCAGGTGCTGAGCGCGGCGTCTGCTGCTCGAACGACAATGTGCTGTCGAACGTAAGCCACCGGCTGCGGATTCCGCAGGCGCCTCGACCGGAGACAGCATGCACGACCTACCCGCGTTGATGGCCCTGCTCGCCGGGGCGCTCGCCGTGACCGCCGTTTCCCGCCGGACCGGGATCTCCGCGCCGCTGGCGCTGGTCGTGGTGGGCCTCGCCGTGTCGTCGATCCCCGGCGTGCCGGACTACACGATCGATCCCGACCTGGTGCTGCTGGTGATCCTGCCGCCGCTGCTGTACTCGGCCGCGCTGAACAGCTCCACCATCGGGATCCGCGCCAACCTGCGGCCGATCGGGCTGCTCGCGTTCGGGCTGGTGCTGTTCAGCACCGCCGTCGCCGGGGTGCTCGCGTGGTGGCTGGTGCCGGGCATGCCGCTGAGCGTGGCGCTGGTGCTGGGCGCCGTCATCGCGCCGCCGGACGCGGTCGCGGCCACCTCGATCGGCCGCCGGCTCGGGCTCCCGCGCAAGATCATGACCGTGCTCAGCGGCGAGAGCCTGGTCAACGACGCCACCGCGCTGACCGCCTACCGGGTGGCCGTGGCGGCCGCGATCGGCACCGGCTACTCGCTGCTGGCCGGGGTCGGCATGTTCCTGCTGGCCGCGGTCGGCGGCGTGGTGATCGGCTACGCCATCGGCTGGGTCGTGCACCGCGTCCGGCGGCTGCTGCGCGACGACATGCTGGAAAGCGCAGTCGGGCTGATCGTGCCGTTCTTCGCGTACCTGGTCGCCGAGGAGGTGCACGCCTCCGGGGTGCTGGCCGTCGTGGTGGCCGGGCTGTACCTGGGGCACCGCGCGCCGTCCGGCAGCGCGGCGACGCGGCTGCAGGACCGGGCGGTGTGGAACGCGGCGGACACGCTGCTGGAAGCGGTCGTGTTCGCGCTGATCGGCCTGCAACTGCGCAGCGTCCTGGAAAGCGTGTCGACGGGCTTCGGGCCGCTGGTCGTCGCCGGTCTCGCCCTCACCGCCGGGATGGTGCTCGCCCGCGGCGCGTGGGTCTTCCTCGTGATGTACCTGCCGGAACTCCTCCGGCGGCGCAGCCCGGACTGGCGGCACAAGGTGATCGTGTCGTGGGCGGGGATGCGGGGCGTGGTGTCGCTGGCCGCCGCCTCCGCGATCCCCACCGCGACGCTGGCCGGGGAGCCGTTCCCGCACCGCGACGAGGTCCTGTTCCTGACCTTCTTCGTGACGCTGGCGACGCTGCTGCTGCACGGCACCACGCTGCCCTGGCTCATCGGATTCCTCGGTGTGCGGGGCACCGAGGACTACACCGACGCGCTCGCCGAAGCCGAAGCGCAGCACAACGCCGCCCGCGCCGCGCAGGAGCGGCTCGACGAGCTCACCGCGGAAGCGGAGCCGCCAGGCGACGTGGCCGAGCGGCTGCGCCGCGCAGCGCAGCAGCGCAGCAACCAGGCGTGGGAACGGCTGGGCCGGTCCGCCGACGAAGTCGGCGAGAGCCCGACGGCGGCGTACCGCCGCCTGCGCGGCGAGATGCTGGCCGCGGAGCGGGCGGTGTTCGTGCAGTTCCGCGACGACCGCCGCATCGACGACGAAGTGCTGCGCCGCGTCATGCACCAGCTGGACCTGGAAGAACTCTGGCTCTCCCGCGACTGAAACGCCCGTGGCCGCTTCTACGTCAGGAAGCCGAGCTGCGAGGAGAGTTCCTTGGCGGCGATGCGCATCGCGCCGACGACCTCGCGCATCCGCTTGCGGGAGAAGCGGTACGACGGGCCGGAGGCGCTCAGCGCCGCGATCACGTCGCCCTCGTGGTTGTAGACGGCGACCGCCGCCGCGTTGAGCCCGAGTTCCAGTTCTTCGTAGCTCGTCGCGTACCCGTCGCGGACGATCAGCTCGAAGTCCTTGCGCAGCTCGCTTGCGTTGGTGACCGTTCTGGTCGTGTAGCGCTCCAGCTGCCGGACGAGCACCTCGTCCTGGTCCTCCCGCGGCGCGTGCGCCAGCAGGACCTTGCCGCTGGACGTGGCGTGCAGCGGGGTGCGCTGGCCGACCCAGTTGTGCGCGGTGACGGCCGCCGTGCCGCGGGCCTGGCTGATGTTGATGGCGACGTCGTTGTCCCGGATCGCGATGTTGACCGTCTCGCCCAGGTCTGCGGCCAGCGACTCGCAGAACGGCCGGCCCAGCCGGGGCAGGTCCATCCGCTCGGTCGCCGCGCCCGCCAGCCGCACGATGCCGAAGCCGATCGCGTACTTGCCGCGCTCCCCCAGCTGTTCCACCAGGCCCCGGGCTTCCAGCACGCTCACCAGCCGGGAGGCCGTCGACTTGTGCACTCCCAGCTCCCCGGCGATCTCGGTGATGCCGGCTTCCCCGTTGCGCGCCAGCAGTTCCAAGACGGTCACAGCCCGGTCGACGGACTGCACCAGAGCGCCAGAACTCCTTCCGCGTGCTTCAGCTGCGCTACCCACCGGTCAACCGTATCCGTTCGAGGTGCACATCCCGGAACCATCCGTTGTCCCTCTTGACGTTGTCGCAACAAAAGGGTCAGATTTGTTGCGAATACTACGCTCTGTTCCTCATTGTGCAACGGAGGTCGGCTTGTTGTCACTCACCGCGGCCGCCCCACCGGCCGTGACCGAGGCATGAACACGGTGGTCGTCGTCGGCTCGTCGGTGGCGGGCTGGCGGGCCGCGCAGGAGCTGCGCGAGCAGGGCTTCGACGGGCGGCTGGTGATCGTCGGCGCGGAACCGCACCGGCCCTACGACCGGCCGCCGCTGTCCAAGGAATTCCTGGCCGGGAAGCTGCAACCGGAGGAACTCGCGCTGGGCAACGAGCAGGAGGAGGCCGACCTCGCCGCCGAGTGGCGGCTGGGCGTCCCGGCGGCGCGGCTGGACTCCCGGCGCGGCGCCGTGGTGCTCGCCGACGGCAGCGAGGTCCGCGCCGACGGCGTCGTGCTGGCCACCGGATCCGCCCGGCGGAGCCTGCCGGGCAGCGCCGAAGCCGCCGGCAGCCACCGGCTGCGGACCGTCGACGATGCGTTGGCGCTGCGCGGGGAGATCCGCGCCGGCGCTCGGGTGGTGGTCGTCGGCGGCGGGCTGATCGGCACCGAGATCGCCTCGACCTGCCGGTCCCTGGGCGCGGAGGTGACCCTCGTCGACGCCCAGCACCTGCCGCTGGCGCGCACCCTGGGCATCGAGCTGGCGCCGCTGTGCTTCGCGCAGCACGAGGACCACGGGGTTCGCGTGCGGTGCGGGACGCCCGCCCAGCGCGTGCTCGCCGACGACCGGGTCACCGGCGTGGAGCTCGCCGACGGCCGGGTGATCCCGGCCGACGTGGTGGTCGTCGAGGTCGGCGCGGAGCCCGCCACCCGGTGGCTGCGCGGATCGGGGCTGAAGCTCCGCGACGGCGTCGTGACCGACTCCGGGTGCGTGACCGCGCTGCCGAACGTCGTGGCGGTCGGCGACATCGCGCGCTACCAGCCGTCACACCGGTCGCACACGGTGCGCAGCGACCACTGGTCGACGGCGATGAACCAGCCGCCGGTCGCCGTGCGCAACCTGCTCGCCGGGCGCACCGCGGAGGCATACACCGGGGTGCCGCACTTCTGGTCGCAGCAGTACGGTTCGACGCTGCAGTTCGCCGGGTACGCCGGGCCGAAGGACCGGATCACCGTGGTGGACGGCTCGCTGAAGGCCCGCCGGTTCGTCGCGACCTACCAGCGCGGCGGCCGGACGATCGCGGTGTTCGCGATGAACAGCCCCAAGCAGTTCGCCACCCACCGCCGCCGCCTCATCACGGCCCTGGCCCGCCGCTGATCCGCCGCGGTCAGGGCGCGGTGAACTCCTGCACCGCGTCCAGGAGCAGGTCCGCCAGGTAGTCGGCGAAGGAGTTGCGGACGAGGATCCGGTAGGCCGGTTCCGGGGTCAGCTGCCAGAGGATCGCCTGGGTTCTGCCCAGCAGGGTCTGGGCGCAGCGGCCCGGGGCGAAGGACCTCGGGTGCAGGTCCAGGGAGCAGATCTTCTCGAGGACCTCGCGGGACAGCGGGCCGGACAGGCGCAGCGCCGTGCGGTTCGCGGATACGTCCACTGTGGATCCCAGCGAGTCCGCGAGCGCGCCGCGGACCGAGGCGACCAGCTCGGCCGCGCGGCCGTCCGGGGCCACCAGGAGCCACTCGTCCGGGCCGAGCCAGAGGGCCGCGGCGTTCTCGTCGCCCGAGACGAGGTTCGGTTCGTGGTGCGGTAGCGCGAGATCCAGCGCGTGCTCGACGCGCGCCACCGCCGGGCTGCCGGGGTGCACCCGCAGGTTCACCTGGGTCAGGAACGGTTCCTCCGCCAGCCGCAGCCGATCGGTGCCGATCGCGGCGAACTCCGCCGCGCGGCCGGCGAGCGGGCTGCGGCGCAGGGACAGGGTGTCGACCTGTGCGGGGCTAGCGACCGTCACGGCGGGCTCCTTCGACGTCGTAGAACAGCGGCTTGGTCACCTCGACCGGGATCGACCGGCCGTCGAGCGGCACGTCCAGCACCTCGCCGATGCGCTGACTTCCGTTGCGCACCAACGCCATCGCGAACGTCCGGTCCAGGATCGCGCTGCGGTAGCTGGACGTGACGTGCCCGAGCATCGGCACCGGCGGCTCCAGCGGGGTGCCGGGCTCGACCAGGTGCGCGCCCTCCGGCAGGAGCTCCGCCGGGTCCAGCGGCAGCAGCCCGACCAGCTGCTTGCGGTCGGTTCGCGCGGTGTCCGGGCGGGCGAACGAGCGCCTGCCGATGAAGTCCTTGCGCTTCGACACCACCCAGTCCATGCCGAGGTCGTGCGGGGTCACGGTGCCGTCGGTGTCCTGCCCGACGATCACGAACCCCTTCTCCGCCCGCAGCACGTGCATCGTCTCGGTGCCGTAAGGCGTGATGCCGAAGTCCCGGCCCGCCTCGTGCACCGCCTCCCACACCGCCAGGCCGTACCAGGAGGCGACGCTGACCTCGAACGCCAGCTCGCCGGAGAAAGAGATCCGGCTGATCCGCGCCGGAATCCCGTTGCCCAGCACGGTTTCCCGGAACTCCATGAACCCGAACGCCTCCGCCGAGACGTCCAGGTCGGGCGCGACGCGCGCGACGACCTCCCGCGAGTCCGGGCCGACCACCGCCACCGTCGCCCACTGCTCGGTGACCGAGGTGCAGTGCACCGCCAGGTGCGGCCACTCGGTCTGCAGCCACTCCTCCAGCCACTCCAGCACCACCGCGGCGTTGCCGGTCGTGGTGCTCATCAGGTAGCGGTCTTCGGCCAGCCGCATCGAGACGCCGTCGTCGAAGACCATGCCGTCCGCGGTGCACATGACGCCGTAGCGGGCCTTGCCGACCGGGAGCTTGGCGAAGGCGTTGGTGTAGATCCGGTTCAGGAACTCCGGCGCGTCCGGCCCGACGATCTCGATCTTGCCCAGCGTCGTCGCATCCTGCATCGCCACCCCGGTGCGCGCCGCCAGGCATTCGCGCCGCACCGCCGCGGCCATGTCCTCGCCGGGGAGCGGGTAGTACCAGGGGCGCTTCCACTGGCCGACGTTCTCGAACTCCGCGCCGTGCGCCACGTGCCAGGAGTGCATCGGCGTGGTCCGCACCGGGTCGTGCAGCACGCCCCGGTCTCGCCCGGCCAGCAGCGCGAACGACACCGGCACGTAGGGCGGCCGGAACGTCGTGGTGCCCACCTCGCCCGGCGATTCGGCCAGCAGCGCGTCGGCGATCACGCCGATGGCGTTCACGGCGGAGGTCTTGCCCTGGTCGCTGCCGGTGCCGATCGTGGTGTAGCGCTTGACGTGCTCGACCGAGCGCATCCCGGCGCCGACCGCGCGCCACACGTCGGCGACCGTGGAATCCCGTTGCAGGTCGACGAAGTGCTCCGTCCACCGCGCCGGTTCGCCGGACTCGCCGGGCACCAGCCACAGCGGGCGCGGCTGCGCGACCGGCCGGTCGCCGGTCACCGGCGGGACGGGCGGCGCGGCGGTCCGGAAGCCGCTCGCGGTCGCCGCCTCGGCGCCGGCCGAGAGGCCCTGGGCGAGACAGCCGGCGAGGTCGTAGGTGCCGCGCGCGGCCCCGATCACCTTGGGCAGCCCGGGTTTCTGCGCCGGCACGAACCCGGCCACCAGCTGGTCCCAGCGCACCGCGCCGCCCGCCTGGCTGAACAGGTGCACGGCCGGGCTCCAGCCGCCGCACACCGCCAGCAGATCGCAACCGACGTCCACCGGCGGGCCGGCGATCAGTCCCGCGTCGTCGATCTCGGCGATCCGCGCGGACGACACCCGCCGGTCCCCCGTCGTACCGACGACGGCGGAGCCGGTGAACACCTGGGCGCCGATCGACCGGGCCTGCTCGACGAGCCGTTGCGGCGGTTCGGGCCGGGTGTCGACGACCGCGCGGACGCGCGCGCCCGCGGCGGCCAGGTCGAGCGCCGCTTGGTAAGCGCTGTCGGACGTCGTGACCACGACGGCCTCCCGGCCCGGCAGCACCGCGAAGCGCTTGATGTAGCTGCGCACCGCCGAGGCGAGCATGATGCCGGGCCGGTCGTTGTCGGCGAAGACCATCGGCCGCTCGTGCGCCCCGGTGGCCAGCACCACCCGCTGAGCGCGCACGTGCCACAGCCGCTGGCGGTTGCCGCGGCGCTCGGCGATGAGCAGGTAGTTGTGGTCGTAGTGGCCCACGGCGGTGGCGCGGGTCAGCACCCGCACCTCGGGCAGGTCGACGAATTCCCTTGCCGCGCGGGAGATCCACTCGTCGGCGGGCCGGCCGTCGATGCGCTCGCCGCCGTCCAGCAGCGACCCGCCGAGCTCGCGGCCCTGCTCCACCAGCACCACCCGGGCGCCGCTGCGCCCGGCCGCCAGCGCGGCGGCGATCCCGGCGGGACCGGCGCCGACCACGACGACGTCGGCGTGCACGTACTTCTTGTCGTAGACGGTGGGATCCGGCGCGTTGCTGAGCCAGCCGATGCCCGAGAGGCTCGCGACCTGCAAGCCGTCGTAGAGCTCCAGCCGCGTCGCGGGCACCAGCGGCTCCGGGCCGCCATCGAGCACCTGCACCAGCGCGTTCGGTTCGGTGCTGTCGGCGGTGACGATGCCGCGCGGGCGGTCCCGGTAGATCGACGGGCCCACCTCGATCCGGCCGTTCGCGAGCAGCGCCGAGGCAAGCGTGTCGCCGGGATGCCCGGCGAACTCCATGCCGTCGAAGGTGAAGCGCAGCGTTCGGGTCCGGTCGATGCGACCGCCCTCCGGCAGGCGGGAAGGAGGAGTGAGCCGTGTCATGGCGCCACCTTTCCGGGCATCTCCGGGTGCATCTCGTTGGTCGCGGTGTCGCGGACGACGTTGAACCAGCGCCGGCAGCCCGCGGAGTGCGTCCAGCGCTCGTGGAACAACCCGCGCGGGTTGTCGCGCACGAACAGGTACTCGGCCCAGGCGGCGTCGTCGACGTCGGCGGGGCTGTCGGGGTAGTCGACGTGGGCCTGACCGCCGTAGTGGAACTCGGTCTCGTCCCGGTCGCCGCACCAGGGGCAATGGATCAGAAGCATCAGGGCCTCCAAACGGGGTCGTGAGCGCTTTGGATTGCCATGGCGGTCCAAAACGCTCACGAGCTCAGTGGGCGACGGCGGCTGCGCCGTGTTCGTCGATCAGGGCTCCGGTGCGGAACCGGTCGAGGCCGTACGGCTCGTTGAGCGGATGCGGGCTCCCCGTGGCGATCGTGTGCGCGTACGCCCAGCCCACGCCGGGCGTGGCCTTGAAACCGCCGGTTCCCCAGCCGCAGTTGAGGAAGAGGTTCTCGAACGGCGTCGGCCCGATGATCGGCGAGGCGTCCGGCGTGACGTCCACGGTGCCCGCCCAGGTCCGGATCACGTGCGCCCGCGCGAAGATCGGGAACAGCTCCAGCGCCGCGGCCATCTGGCGTTCGATCACGTGCACCGATCCGCGCTGGCCATAACCGTTGTAGGAGTCGATGCCCGCGCCCAGCACCAGTTCGCCCTTGTGCGCCTGGCTGCAGTAGACGTGCACGTGGTTGGACATCACGACGCACGGGTGGATCGGCTCCAGCAGTTCCGACACCAGCGCCTGCAGCGGGTGGCTCTGCAGCGGCAGGCGCAGCCCGAGCGTGTCGGTCAGCAGCGTCGTCCGGCCGGCCGCCGCGAGCGCCACGCGGCCCGCGCCGATCGGGCCGAGCGACGTCCGCACGCCGGTCACCCGGTCGCCGTCGGTCTCGAATCCCGTTACCTCGCAACCCTGGATCAGGTCCACGCCCAGCTCGTCGGCCTTGCGGGCGAACGCCCAGGCCACGTGGTCGTGCTTGGCGATCCCGCCGCGCCGCTGCAGCGTCGCGCCCAGCACCGGGTACCGGATGCCGGCGGAGAGGTTCAGGATCGGGCACAGCTCCGCGATCTCGGCCGGCTCCACCCATTCCGCGTCGACCCCGTTGAGCCGGTTGGCGAACACCCGCCGCCGGGAGTCCCGGACCTCCTGCTCGGTGTGCGCGAGGTTGAGCACGCCGCGCTGGCTGAGCAGGAAGTCGTACTCCAGCTCGGCGGGCAGCTGCTCCCACAGGTCCAGCGCGTGGTTGTAGAGCGCCGCGCTGGCGTCGAAGAGGTAGTTGGAGCGGATGATCGTGGTGTTGCGCGCCATGTTGCCGCCGGCCAGCCAGCCGCGTTCGAGCACCGCGACGTCGGTGATGCCGTGGTTGCGCGCCAGGTAGTAGGCGGTCGCCAGGCCGTGGCCGCCGGAACCGACGATCACCACCTCGTAGTGCCGCTTGGGTTCCGGGGTGCGCCACAGCCGCGGCGGCGGCTCTGGAAGCAGGGGACGTGACACCGCAGCCTCCCGCAGGAGCAGGTTCTACCAGGGGAAATGCCATGAGTTGAAGTCATCGACAACTGATATGTCAGTCTTTCGGGTAGGCTACGAGACGTGCCCGCAGCCGTCAATTCCCGATCCGGCGACCCGCTCTCCCAGGCCGAGCGCGCGTACCTGACGCTGCGCGACCTGATCCTGACCCTGCGGCTGCCGCCCGGCGCACCGGTGCAGGAGGAGCCGCTGACCACCGAGCTCGGCATCGGCCGCACCCCGTTCCGGGAGGCCGTCAAGCGGCTGGAGGCCGAGTCGCTGGTGGCGATCTACCCGCGCCGCGGCAGCTTCGTCACCGAGGTCAACATCACCGACCACGCGCTGATCGCCGACGTGCGCCGGCGCCTGGAAGGACATGCCGCCCGCCGCGCCGCCGAGCGCGCGACCGAGGCGGAGCGGTCCGAGCTCGACGAGCTGCGGGTGCTGACCGATGGCCTCGGCGGCGAGCAGGCGGTGATCATGGACGTCGACTCGCGGGTGCACCGCACGATCTACCGCTGCACCCACAACCGCTACCTCGAAGGCACCCTCGGCCAGTACTACAACCTGGCGCTGCGGATCTGGCACCTGTTCTTCGACCGGCTGCCGGACGTCTCCGAGCACGTCGAGGAGCACGCGGAACTGCTCAAGGCGGTGATCGCCGCGGACGCCGACCGCGCGGACCGCATCGCGGTCGCGCACGTCGACCACTTCGAGCAGGCCATCCGCCGGCTGATCTGACCGCAATCCCAATGGAAATCGAAGATCCGATTTCCATTGGGATTGCGGCCGGACCCGGGCACGCGGCCAGGT
The DNA here is from genome assembly GCF_040654735.1 of Saccharopolyspora sp. NPDC050642. Classification (NCBI taxonomy): domain Bacteria; kingdom Bacillati; phylum Actinomycetota; class Actinomycetes; order Pseudonocardiales; family Pseudonocardiaceae; genus Saccharopolyspora; species Saccharopolyspora sp. NPDC050642. The sequence continues at coordinate 69,135 of NZ_JBFAIN010000017.1, forward strand.
GCACCTGATCGAGATCCTGGGGATCTCGTTTGCCGGCAACGGGATCCGCGTTGATCCGGAGCGGATTCGCGTTGATCCGTTCCGGTCGCCGTCGCCCGGACGGACGCGCCGGGGCACCGCGCGTGGCCTCCGGGCCGTCTCCGGCCCTCGGTCGGCCGGTGCCGAAATTTGACTCCCGCGCGTCCTTGACGCGGCCCTCGGTCGAAGCGCACTGTTGCGATACACGCGGAGAGTTGTCGTAGACGCAACAAGGCGGCAGCGATGGATTCGAGCGCCCAAGTCCTCGTCGTCGGGGCCGGCATCGTGGGGTGCAGCACCGCATACCACCTGGCGCGCCTCGGGATCACCGATGTCCTCGTGGTGGAGCAGGGACCGCTGTTCGCCACCGGTGGATCCAGTTCCCACGCGCCCGGCCTCGTCTTCCAGACCAACCCGTCCGAGACGATGAGCCGCCTGGCCGCCGACACCGTCCGCTGCTACGCCGGGCTGGAACTCGACGGGCTGCCCTGCTTCCACCAGGTCGGCGGCATCGAGGTCGCGACGACTCCGGAGCGCTGGGCGGATCTCCAGCGCAAGCTCGGCTTGGCCACCGCGTGGGGCATCCGGGGCGAGCTGCTCGACCCGCTGCAGGTGCACGAGCGCATCCCGCAGATCGACCCGGCGCGCATCCACGGCGGCCTGCACGTGCCCACCGACGGCATCGCCAAGCCGGTCCGCGCAGCGGAAGCGATGGCGCGCGAGGCGAAGCGGCTCGGCGTGCGGTTCGCCGGTAACACCGAGGTGATCGGCTTCGACGTCCAAGGCGGAAAGGTCCGCACCGCGCACACCTCGAACGGTGACGTGGCGGTGCAGACCGTGTTGTGCTGCGCGGGGATCTGGGGCCCGAAGGTCGGCCGGCTGGCCGGGGTGTCGATCCCGGTGCAGCCGCTGGCGCACCAGTACGCCGTGACCAGCCCGGTGCCGGGCCTGGAGCCGGGCGACGGCGAGGTCCGGCAGCCGATCCTGCGGCACCAGGACAGCTCCATGTACTTCCGGCAGATCCACGACCGCTACGGCATCGGCTCCTACCAGCACCGCGCGATCCCGGTGCGCAGCGACGACCTGCTGCCCACCGCCGCGCCGGGCGCGGGCGCCGAGGCGCCGTCGGAGGGCGGCGGCTGGAAGGGCATGGCGTCGGTGCAGCCGTTCACGCCCGAGGACTTCGCCGGGCCGTGGGCGGACGCCCGCGAGCTGCTGCCCGCGCTGCGCCGCACCGAGATCGCCGAGGGCATGAACGGCCTGTTCCTGTTCACCGCCGACGGCATGCCGGTGCTCGGCCCGTCCAACGAGGTCGGCAACTTCTGGGTCGCCGAGGCCGTCTGGATCACCCACGCCGCCGGGGTCGGCCGGGCGATGGCGCAGTGGCTGGCCGGTGAGGTGCCCGGCATCGACCTGCGGCAGGCCGATCTCCGCCGCTTCGAGGATTTCGCGCACAGTCCGTCCTATGTGGGCGAACGCGGCGCGCAGAGCTTCCGCGAGGTCTACGACATCATCCATCCGCAGCAGCCGCCGGAGCACCCGCGCCCGCTGCGCACCAGCCCGTTCCACGACCGGCAGCGCGAGCTCGGCGCGGTGTTCCTGGAGGCGAACGGCTGGGAGCGACCGCACTGGTACGAGAGCAACAAGTCCCTGGTCGACGGCCGCGACATCGCCGAGCCTGGGCCGTGGGCGGGGCGCTACTGGTCCCCGATCGTCGGCGCCGAACACCAGGCCACCCGTGAGCGAGTCGCGATGTACGACATGACTTCCCTACCCCGGGCGGAGGTCTGCGGCCGCGGCGCCCTGGACCTGCTGCAGCGGCTGACCACCAACCAGCTCGACCGGCCGCCCGGCTACGTCACCTACACGCTGATGCTGGAGCCCACCGCGGGCATCCGGGCCGACATCACGGTCGCCCGGCTGGCGCGGGACGCCTTCCAGGTCGGCTGCAACGGCCCGCGCGACATCGCCTGGCTGCGCCGCCACGCCGACGAGACGGTCCAGGTCCGCGACATCACCGGCGGCACCTGCTGCATCGGCCTGTGGGGGCCGCAGGCCCGGGACGTGCTCGCGGCGCTGGCCGACCGGGACGTCTCGCGCGAGGCCTTCCGGTTCTTCCGCGCGAAGCGGCTGTTCGTCGGCGAGGTGCCGGTGCTCGCGCTGCGACTGTCCTATGTGGGCGAACTCGGCTGGGAGCTGTACACCTCGGCGGAGTTCGGCAGGCGGCTGTGGGACCTGCTGGCCGCCGCTGGCGCCGAGCACGGCATCTTCCCCGGCGGCCGCGGCGCGTTCAACGGACTGCGCCTGGAGAAGGGATACCGAGCCTGGGGGGCGGACATGTGGAGCTTGCACGATCCCGATGAAGCGGGCCTGGCCTTCGCGGTGAAGGCGGACAAGGGCGAGTTCATCGGGCGGGACGCGTTGCTGCGGCGCCGGGAGCAGGCCCCGCGGCGGCGGTTGTGCTGTCTGAGGATCGACGACGGCACCGTGTTGATGGGATCCGAGCCGGTGTTCGCGGACGACGCCCCCGTCGGCTTCACGACGAGCGCCGGCTATGGGCACAGCGTCGGAGCGAGCCTCGCCTACGCGTGGCTGCCCGCCGAGCTGTCCGATCCGGGCACCCCCGTGCGGGTGGCCTACTTCGACCAGCGACATCCGGCGACGGTCGTCGCTGACCCCGTGTTCGACCCCGAGATGACCAGAATGCGCTGCTGATCGGCGCATCCCCCGCCAGACCTGAAAAGCGCCCGGCCGCGGTGATCGGCCAGCGGTGCGGGTGCCGCACACCCCGCTACCCGGACCAGGAGGAACCAGTCATGAGCATCAACCCGAACCCCGGCGTCCTGCTCTACCCGCGCCTGCGCAAGTCGCCGTTCTTCCACGCCTCCCGGCGGCACGGCGTCGGCCTCTACAGCGTGTACAACCACACCTACCACGCCCGCCACTACGGCGACCCGATCGGCGAGTACTGGGCGCTGCTGGAAGGCGTGACGCTGTGGGACGTCGGCGTCGAGCGGCAGGTGGAGATCACCGGACCCGACGCGTTCGAGTTCACCAACATGCTCGTGCCGCGGGACCTGACCAAGTGCAAGGTCGGGCAGTGCAAGTACGTGTTCGTCACCGCCGAGGACGGCGGCATCATCAACGACCCGGTGCTGCTGCGGCTCGGCGAGAACCACTTCTGGCTGTCGCTGGCCGACAGCGACGTGCTGCTGTGGGCGAAGGGCTTGGCGCACAACCTGGGGATGGACGTGCAGATCCGGGAGCCGGACGTCGGACCGGTGCAGGTCCAGGGGCCGAAGTCGCGGGACGTGCTGGTCGACCTGTTCGGCGAGTCCATCCTGGACGTTCCCTACTACTACGCCGTCGACCGCGAGCTCGACGGCATGCGGGTGGTGGTGTCGCGCACCGGCTACACCGCCGAGCTCGGCTACGAGATCTACCTGCACGACGCGAGCCGCGACGGCGTGAAGCTGTGGGACGCCATCTGGGAGGCCGGGAAACCGCATGACCTGAAGGTGATCGGGCCGTGCCACATCCGGCGCATCGAGGCCGGCATCCTGTCCTGGGGTTGCGACATCACCTACGACACCAACCCGTTCGAGGTGGGCTACGGCTTCGAGAAGACCTGGATGGTCGACCTCGACCAGGAGGCCGACTTCGTCGGCAAGGCCGCCCTGCGGCGGATCAAGGACGAGGGCATCAGCCGCAAGCTCGTGGGCGTCGAGATCGGCGGCCCGAGCGTGGGTTCGTTCAACGACGGCGCGATGATCGACACTTTCGACGTGCACGACCCGCACGGCCTGCGCATTGGCGAGGTCACCTCGGCCTGCTACTCGCCGCGGCTGGACCGCAACATCGGCTACGCGATGGTGCCGATCGCCTACCACGAGCTGGGCACCGAGCTGGTCGTGGACACCCAGCACGGCCCGCAGGAAGCGGTCGTCGTGGAGAAGCCGTTCCTGGATCCCACCAAGGACATCCCGAAAAAACTCGTCCGGACGGCGTGAAGAGGAGGTGATCGCGATGGACGACAACGTCGGGCAACTGGAGCAGTACCTGATGAACGCCCGGTTCGAGGTGCTGCCGCTGCGCGGCGCGGTCGAGCAGGCCGAGCTGCTGCCGGCGGGGACGACCGTGACCGTCACCTCCTCCCCGTCGAAGGGCACCGAGGCGACCCTCGACGTCGCCGCCCAGCTGGTCGGCCGCGGCCTGCGCGCGGTGCCGCACCTGGCCGCCCGCCTGATCGCCGACAACGCGCACCTGACCGCGCTGCTGGACCGCGCGGACGGGCTCGGGTTGTCCGAGGTGTTCGTGGTGGCCGGCGACTCCCCCGAGCCGCGCGGCGACTTCCCGGACGCGTTGGCGCTGCTGCGCGCGATGGACGAGCTGGGCAGGCGGCCCGCGCGAGTGGGCATCACCGGCTACCCCGAGCGGCACGCGTTCATCTCCGACGCCTCGACGATCCGCGCGATGGCCGAGAAGTCCCGTTACGCCGACTACGTCGTCTCGCAGATCTGCTACGACCCGCACACCGTGGCGGCCTGGGTGAAGGCCGTGCGGGCCCGCGGCCTGGTGCTGCCGATCCACATCGGGGTGCCGGGCGTGGTGGACGCGCACCGGCTGCTGCGGATCTCGCTGAAGATCGGGCTCGGCGAGTCGATGCGCTTCCTGCGCAAGCAGCACGGCGTGGTGTCGAAGCTGCTCACCCGCTACACGCCCGAGGAACTGCTCGGCGAGCTGTCCCCCCACCTCGCCGACCCGGACCTCGGCATCGCGGGCTGGCACTTCTTCACGTTCAACGAGATCGCGAAGACCCTGCAATGGCGCCACGACCTGGTCGCCAGACTACGGGAGGTCCCCGCATGAGCATTCCGTCCGATTTGGACATCTCCCGGGCCACCGCGCTGCTGCCGCTGGAGGACGTCGCGGCCCAGCTGGGCATCGGGGCGCACCTGCTCGAACCCTACGGGCGCAGCGCGGCGAAGATCTCGCTGGACGCGCTCGACGAGCTGCCCGAGCGGCCGACCGCGCGCTACGTCGTGGTCTCGGCCATCACGCCCACCCCGCTGGGCGAGGGCAAGACCACCACGACGGTGGGGCTCGGCCAGGCGCTGCGGCACCTCGGCAAGCGGTCCGCGGTCGCGATCCGGCAGCCGTCGATGGGCCCGACGTTCGGCATCAAGGGCGGCGCCGCGGGCGGCGGCTACAGCCAGGTGGTGCCGATGGAGGCGCTGAACCTGCACCTCACCGGCGACATGCACGCGGTCACCGCGGCGCACAACCTGCTGGCCGCGATGCTGGACAACCACCTGGACAAGGGGAATTCGCTGGGCATCGACCCGAACCGGATCACCTGGCGGCGGGTGCTGGACGTCAACGACCGGGACCTGCGCAACATCGTCACGGGCCTGGGCGGCAGGCTCGACGGCACGCCGCGGCAGACCGGCTTCGACATCACGGCGGCCAGCGAGGTGATGGCCGTGCTCGCGCTCTCCACGTCGCTGCAGGACATGCGGCGGCGGCTGGGCCGCATCGTCGTCGGCTACACCCGCGACGGCTCGCCGGTCAGCGCCGAGCAGCTGCGGGCGGCGGGGGCGATGACGGTGATCATGCGCGAGGCGATCAAGCCGAACCTGATGCAGACCACCGAGAACACGCCGGTGCTGGTGCACGCGGGGCCGTTCGGCAACATCGCGCACGGCAACTCGTCGGTGGTGGCCGACCGGCTCGCCAGCCGCTGCGCGGACTACGTGGTCACCGAGGCGGGCTTCGGCGCCGACATGGGCGCGGAGCGGTTCTTCAACATCAAGTGCCGCACCTCGGGCCTGCGCCCGGACGCGGCGGTGCTGGTGGCGACGGTGCGCGCGCTGAAGGCGCACTCCGGGCGCTACAAGGTGGTGGCGGGCAAGCCGCTGCCTGCGGCGATGCTGGCGGAAAACCCCGACGACGTGCTGGCCGGGGCGGCGAACCTGCGCAAGCAGATCGACAACATCCGCCTGCACGGGGTGTCGCCGGTGGTGGCGATCAACGCGTTCCCGACCGACTACCGCAGCGAGCACGAGGCGATCCGGCAGGTCGCCGAGGCGGAGGGCGCGCGCGTCGCGATCAGCAACCACTTCCTGGAGGGCGGCAAGGGCGCGGTGGAGCTGGCCGAAGCGGTGGTGGCGGCGGCCGAGGAGCCGAACGGTTTCCAGCTGCTGTACCCGGATTCGGCGGACCTGCGGGCGAAGATCGAAACGATCGCGACCAAGGTGTACGGCGCGGACGGCGTGTCGTACCTGCCGGCGGCGGCCCGGGCCCTGGACGGCTACGAGGCGAACGGCTTCGGCGACCTGCCGGTGTGCATCGCCAAGACGCACCTGTCGCTGAGCTCGGACCCGGCGCTGCTCGGCGCCCCGACGGGCTGGACCCTCCCGGTCCGGGAGGTCAGGGCCTCGGTGGGCGCGGGCTTCATCTACCCGATCTGCGGTGAGATGAGGACGATGCCGGGCCTGGGCTCCCACCCGGCGGCGGAGACGATCGACATCGACGACCACGGCCAGATCACCGGCCTGAACTGAGGTGTCAGGCGTGCCGCGGGCCCAGATCGCGAGGAGCGGGGCCGTCGTAGGCGGGCAGCAGGGGGCGCGGCAGCGGGCCTTTGATGCGGGTGTTCTGGGACTTCTCCTCCCAGGCGTGGGAGAGGATGCCGACGCTGCGGGAGAGGACGAACAGCCCCCTGCCGAGTTCGGGCGGGAACCCGAGCTCGCGGTAGATGATGGCGGTCGCGCCGTCGATGTTCATCGGGACGGGGCGGCTGCGGCCCTGGGACAACGCGCGTTCCAGGGCTGTTCCGGCGCGCAGTGCCCGGCCGGGAACTTCTCCGGTCGTCACGGCCTCCGCCACCAGCGCCAGCAGCGGGTCACGGCGTGGATCGCGCGGGTGGAACCGGTGACCGAATCCGGGAACGTGGCGGCGGTCGGCGCGGTAGTCGGCCACGAGTCGTTCGGCCGCCGCGTCCAGATCGGCGCCCTGGGATGCGGCTTGTTCGAGATCTGCCAGGACCTGCATGCATTGCTGACCGGCTCCGCCGTGCACGTCGCCGAGGAGGTTCACCCCGGTGGCGACGGCGTTGTTCAGGCCGAGTCCGCAGGTGGCCGCCATCCGGGCCGCGGCGATGGACGGCGCTTGGGGCCCGTGGTCGACGGCCGCGACCAGCGCGGCCTCCAGCAACCGGCGCTGGGCCGCGGTGGGGAGTTCGCCGCGCAGCATCAGCCAAATCGTGTCGGCGAAGGACAGCTGGCCGATCAGCTGCTCGACGGGGTAACCGCGGAGCAGGATCTCCCCCGGCCGGATGCGGCTGACGCCGGTGCGCCACCAGCCGGTGACCTTGTCCTCGTACTCCTCTGCGGTGTCGAAGGCAGGGGTGTTCATACCGCTCCTCCTTCGCGCAGCTCGGCGATTTCCTCGACGCCGTAGCCGAGTTCGGCGAGCAGATCGTCGGTGTGTTCGCCGAGCAGCGGTGGTGGGGCTTGCGGCCCGGGCGCAGCGCCTCGGACGTGGATCGGGCTGCCGAGCACCCGCAGCTCGCGCCCCGGGCTGCCGGGGAAGGGCAGCTCGTGGACGAAGTCCCGGGCGGCGATCTGCTCGTGGTCCAGCGCTTCCGGGACGGTCAGCACGCATGCCGCTGGAACCCCGGCGGAGGCCAGCAGCCGCTCCCATTCCGGCGCGGTCCGTGCGACGAGGGCCTTCTCGAGCTCCGCGGTCAGCTCGTGGCGGTTCGTCTTGCGCGCCGCGCGTTCGGCGAAACGCGGGTCCTCGGCCAGTTCCGGACGTTCCAGGATCCGGCACAGGGCGGTGAACTGGCGCTGTTCGTTGGCTGCGATGTTGAGCATGCCATCGGCGGTGGCGAACGTTCCCGACGGCGCCGCGGTGAAGTTGTCGTTGCCCATGGGGACCGGCTCTTGACCGGCGATCAGCTGGTTGGAGACGACCCAGCCCATGGCGGTCAGCGCCGCCTCCAGCATGGAAACGTCGAGCCGGACGCCCTCGCCGGTGCGGTCGCGGTGCACGATCGCCGAGGCGATGGAGAAGGCGGCGGCCATGCCGCCGAGGGTGTCGGCGACCGGGTAGCCCGCGCGCAGCGGCCCGGTTTCGGGCGTGCCGGTCACGCTCATCATCCCGGACAGGCCCTGCACGATCTGGTCGTACGCGGGCCGGTCGCGCAGCGGGCCGTCCTGGCCGAAACCGGAGATCGAGCAGCACACCAGCCCTCGGTTGGCTTCCCGCAGCACGTCCCAGCCGAGCCCGAGCCGATCCAGGACGCCGGGGCGGAAGTTCTCCACGAGCACGTCGGCCTGCCGCACGGCGCGAAGCAGGACCTCGCGCCCCCGCGGCGACTTGAGGTTGACCGTCAACGAACGCTTACCGCTGTTCTGCGCCAGGAAGGAGGCACCGAGGCCGTCCTCGTTCAGCGCCGGGTCCGCACCCAGCCGCCTGGCAAGATCGCCGGCACCGGGGATCTCCACCTTGACGACATCCGCTCCCAGCAGCGCCAGCTGGTACGCCGCGAAGGGCCCGGCCAGCACGTTGGTCAGGTCCAGCACGCGGACGCCGGCGAGCAGGTTGGCGGGACGCGGGGGGAGCTGTTCGCTCACGCGGTACCTCCGATGAATTGCAGATCCGACAGCCGCTCGGCCGCCTTCGTCAGAACGGGCACGAACGCGCTGACGCGTTCCTCGGTGAAGCGGGTGGTGGGGCCGCCGAGGCCCACCGCGGCGACGACCCGGTCGGTCGCATCGGTGATGGGCGCCGCCACGGCGGACACGCCGTCCTCGCGCTCGCCGTGGCTGACCGCCCAGCCCTGGTCGCCGGCCCGGCGCACCCGTTCGGCCAGGACCGCTTCGAAACCCGGGCCGCGCCCGGCGGCCAGCGCCGCGCGGTGCAGGTCCTGGTCCGCGCCTCCGCTGAGCAGCACGTGCCCGGACGCGCCCGCCCACAAGGGCATCGCCGCACCGATGCGCACCACATGACGCAGCTGCTGAGTCCCCTCGTGCTGAGCGACGCACACTCGCGAGATGCCCTGCCGGATGTAGATGCGCGAGGATTCACCGCCCGCCTCGACCGACAGGACGCGCAGGCATTCGACCGCCTCGGGCGGCAGCTGCCAGGCATCCTGCGCGAGCTGCGCCCAGCGCAGCAGCCCGCCACCCGGGGTGAGACGACCGTCCCCACGAGACCAGAGCAGCCCACGCTGCTCCAGCGTGGCGACCAGGCGGACCACTGTGGACTTCGGCAGCCCCGTGGCGTCGATCAGCTCCCGCACGCTGCGCGAACGGTGGGAATCATCGAAAAGCGCCAGCAGATCCAGTGCGCGCAGCACGCTGCGCACTCCCTCGCCGCCTTCTCCTGCTGAGCTCTGCATGGGCCGTTCCTTGCCTTCGGATATCACCATGGACCATCTAGTGGCACAACCATACCATTCTGCGACACCCGCCTTCTCCGTTGAAACAAGCCGGCGGCAGTGCGGATTCCGCACGGAGACCACGCCCTAACCGACCTTGTCGTCGACGTGAGCATGAACGCCTTCGCGTTCTCTCGTCTCACGTGCAAGCGCGACGGTGACGACGGTGATGCCGCAGGTCAGCAACAGGAAGACGACAACACCGGCGATGCTGTGGTCGAACCACAGCAGCAGAGCACTGGCGAGCAACGGGGCCATCCCGCCGGTGAGGACCGTGCCGATGTTGTTGGCGACGCCCACGGCCGTGAATCGCACCCTGGTGCTGAACAGCTCCGCGAAGAAGGCCGGCTGAGATCCCAGGATGGCCGACTGCCCGATCCCGAGGGTCAGCAGCAGCGCCAACCAGATCAGCCAGGCCTGCTCGGTGTCGACCATGCGGAAGAAGGGGTAGCAGGCCGCCGCCATCACCAGCGCGCCCAGGATGCTGACCGGACGCCTCCCCCAGCGGTCGGAGAGCGCCCCGAACAGGGGCACGGATACGAGCTTCACAACGGAAACGGCCATGATCCCGGTGAGCAGCGGACCGGTGGCCAGGCCGGAATCCGCCGCGTACGCAACGGAAAAGGTGCCGAAGACGTAGTACCCGCAATTCTCCGCGGCCCCGGCGCAGATGACGATGACCATCTCCTTGGGGTACTTCCGCCACGACTCCACGAACCGGCTCGCCGCCAGCCGCCGCAGCAGCGGCTCCTTCCCAGCACGCTCCGGCCGTTCGACCGCCAGGCGCTTCAACTCCTGCTGGAAATCATCGGTCTCGTCCAGCGACCTGCGGACCCACAACCCGAACAACGTCAGCACCGCGCTGAGCAGGAACGGGATCCGCCAGCCCCAGCCCAGGAACGCCTGCTCGGAAAGCGTCGTCGAGGCCAGCGCCATCGCACCCGTCGACAGCAGCGTTCCCGTACCCGTGCCGATGGCCGGGAGGCTGGAGAGCAACCCGCGCCAGCGCGGCGGCGCGTTCTCGAACAGCAGGATCAGCGCGCCCGTCTTCTCGCCACCGGCCGCGAAGCCCTGGAGGAATCGCAGGAGCGTCAGCAAAACCGGGGCCGCGGCGCCGATCGAGCCGTAGGTGGGCAACAGCCCGATCCCGGTGGTGGCGATCCCCATCAGCAGCAGCGTGACGACGAGTACGTGCTTGCGGCCCTTGCGGTCGCCCAGTTCGCCGAAGTAGGCGCCGCCGAGCGGGCGCCCGAGGAAACCGATGGCGAACGTGCCGAAGGCCGCGATCGTCCCCACCAGCGGGTCGCCGCCGGGGAAGTACAGCTTGTTGAACACCAGCGATGCGGCTGTCGCGTACAGCGCGAAGTCGTACCACTCCACCGTGGTGCCGAAGACCGCCGCTGAGATCACCCGCGGCTGAAACATCGGGCGTTGCCCGGTTGGCGTGCTCATGGGACTCCCTTGTCGCCTAGTTGTACCGCCTGGTGGCACTAATGTCTCGCCAGGCGGCTGGGCGATAGTACGAGCGGGACTCCCATCCGACAAGGGTTGGGCGAGACCGCCGGAAAACCCGCGGCGAAGCCGATCGCATGGGCACTCCTCGGATCGGCTCGATCACGCTCGGCGCGATACACCGACGAGCAGCACGTCGATTCCCGGAAGAAGACACGCTCGCCAGATGAAGGGCATCGGCGACCGGGCAACCGACACGGGCGTCTCACGCGGCGCCTGTCCGCCCCGGCATCTAGCCGGTCGGCGGGATCGAGCGGGCGAAGCGGATCACGGGTGCGACCTCGTCGACCTCGTCGACCTGGCGGCCCGACGGTCAGTCCGACAGCCCCAGGCGCAGGTGTTCGATGTGGTAGACCGCCTCGTCGAGCAGCTGGGCGACGTGGTTGTCGTACAGCGAGTAGACCACGCTGCGGCCGGAGCGGTTCCCGACGACGAGGCCGAGCGAGCGCAGCAGGCGCAGCTGGTGCGAGACCGCCGACTGCTCCATGCCCACCGCCTCCGCCAGTTCGCCCACCGCCATCGCGCGCTGGCGCAGCTCGCTGAGGATCAGCAGGCGCGACGGCGTGGCCAGCGCCTGCAGGGTCTCGGCGACCGAGGCGGCCGACGCCGCGTCCAGCCGCGCAGTCGGCGTGACATCGCGCTTGACCCCGTGACCCATGCCCGGGAGTCTAACGTTCTGGGACATATGAATGATTGATCAGACGTTCATGTATCGTGCTCGCCCGGACCACAACCGACTCCGGAGGGGTGCTCGCGATGACCGCCGTCACCGACCGCACGACCACGCCGATACCCGAGACACCGAGCACCCGGCGCGGCCTGTTCGCGCTCCCGGAGGCGCGGTGGGCCGCCGCGGCGCTCGCGGCGTTCCTGCTCGGCCTCGCCGTGCAGCTCGCCGGCGGCCCCGCCGGGCTCTACTGGGCGCTGTACCTGGTCTGCTACGCCACCGGCGGCTGGGAACCGTGCCTGGCCGGGCTGCAGGCGCTGCGCGAGAAGACCCTGGACGTGGACCTGCTGATGATCGTCGCGGCCATCGGCGCCGCCGCGATCGGGCAGATCACCGACGGCGCGCTGCTGATCGTCATCTTCGCCACCTCCGGCGCCCTGGAGGCCTACGCCACCGCCCGCACCGAGGACTCCGTGCGCAGCCTGCTCGACCTCGCGCCGGAGACCGCGGTGCGAGTGCGCGACGGCGTCGAGGAGACCGTCGACACGGCGAAGCTGCAGGTCGGCGACGTGATCGTGGTGCGTCCCGGCGAACGGATCGGCGCCGACGGCGAGGTGCTGGACGGCACCAGCGACGTCGACCAGGCGACCATCACCGGCGAGCCGCTGCCGGCGGCGAAACGGCCGGGCGACGAGGTGTTCACCGGCACCCTCAACGGCACCGGTGCGCTGCGGGTGCGCGTCGCGAAGGACGCCTCGGAGTCGGTGATCGCGCGCATCGTGGCGCTGGTCGCGGAGGCCGGCGAGGCGAAGGCGCCGACGCAGCTGTTCATCGAGAAGATCGAGCAGCGGTACTCCATCGGCGTCGTGGTCGCCACGCTCGCGGTCTTCGGGATTCCGCTGCTGTTCGGCGACGATCTGGAGGGCGCCCTGCTGCGCGCGATGACGTTCATGATCGTCGCCTCGCCGTGCGCCGTGGTGCTGGCGACGATGCCGCCGCTGCTGTCGGCGATCGCCAACGCCGGGCGGCACGGCGTGCTGGTGAAGTCGGCCGTGGCGATGGAACGGCTCGGCGAGGTCGAGCGGGTCGCGCTGGACAAGACCGGCACGCTCACCGAAGGCACGCCGCGCGTGGTGCGGGTCGACCCGGCCGACGGCCGAAGCGCCGACGAGCTCCTCGCGCTGGCGGCCGGCGCCGAGCACCTCAGCGAACACCCGCTGGCGCGCGCGATCGTCGCGGCGGCACGCGAAAAGGGCCTCGCCATCCCCGCCGTCGAGGACTTCCGGGCCACGCCAGGGTTCGGAGTATCGGCCACAGTGGACGGACGTGCCGTGGCGGTCACCAGCCCGCGCGGCTCGGACATCGCCGCCGACCTGGAAGCCACGGGCCACACCGCGGTGCTGGTGACCGTCGACGGCTCCCCCGCCGGAGTGCTCGGGATCGCCGACCGGCTGCGCCCGGACGCCGCCGAAGCGGTGCGCGGGCTGCGGGAACTGACCGGCGCCGAGCCGGTACTGCTCACCGGCGACAACAAGCGCGCGGCGGCCCGGGTCGCGGCCGAAGTCGGCATCGGCGACGTGCGCGCGGACCTGCTGCCCGCGGACAAGGTCGCGGCCGTGCGGGAATCCGGGCGGCGGACGATGGTGCTGGGCGACGGCGTCAACGACGCGCCCGCGCTGGCCGCCGCGCACTGCGGGGTGGCGATGGGGCGCACGGGCTCCGACCTCACACTGCAGACGGCGGACGTGGTGATCGTCCGCGACGAGCTGGTCGCGGTGCCGAAGGTCGTGGACCTGTCCCGCCGGGCCCGCCGCCTGGTCAAGCAGAACCTCGTCATCGCGGGCACCTTCATCGCGGTGCTGGTGGTGTGGGACCTGGTCGGGAACCTCCCGCTGCCGCTGGGAGTGGCGGGCCACGAGGGCTCGACGATCATCGTTGGCCTCAACGGCCTGCGCCTGCTCGGCGAACGCGCCTGGCGCCGCCGCTGACCGGTTAGTGTTGCGCCACATGGCGGACCGCGCTTCGGCACTTCGCTGACAACGGAGGGGGAACCGTGCCGGCAAACGAGGATTGGGACGTCGCGTCGGGCATCGGGATCACCGCGCTGATGGTCGCCGCGGCCCGGGCGCTGGAGACCGAACGCACCGACCGGCTCATCGACGACCCGTACGCCGCGGCACTGGCCAAGGCCGCCGGGGCGGCGGTGCCCACGGCGGCGGCCGACTTCGGCGAGGGCTGGCAGGACACCATCGACTACATCGGCCTGCGCTCCCGGCTGTTCGACGAGTGGTTCGAGCTGGCCTGCGCCGGGGGCGTGCGGCAGGCGGTCGTCCTGGCGGCCGGCCTGGACACCAGGGCGTTCCGGCTGTCCTGGCCGTCCGGCTTGCGACTGTTCGAGGTCGACCAGCCGAAGGTGCTCGCCTACAAGGGCGCGGTCCTCGCCGGCCTCGGCGCCCGACCCGCCTGCGACCGCCACGAGGTGCCGGCGGACCTGCGCGACGACTGGCCCGCCGCGCTGCGGCGCGCCGGATTCGACCCGGGCCTCCCCACCGCGTGGCTGGCCGAAGGGCTGATCTACTACCTGCCCGTCGAGACCGACGTGCGGCTGCTGGCGGCGGTGGACGAGATGTCCGCACCTGGCAGCAGGATCGCGATCGAGAACCCCACCGCGAAGCGGAGCGCGCTGCTCGGCGACGACATGGCGCGTTCCTCGGAGAAGTGGGGCGTCGACCTGGACGCGCTGTTCGGCCCCGACGAGCGGCCGGACCCGGCCGAGCGGCTCACCGGGTTCGGCTGGCAGGTGCGGCGCGAGACCGTCGGCGAGGCCGCCGACCGGTTCGGCCGCGCCCTGACCTCCGGCGGGCGCGGTCTGACCCGGGTCGGCGACTTCCTCACCGCGGAGCGCTGATCAGTCCTCCGCCAGGGACACTTCGGAGAAGCGGATCGCGAAGCCCGCGCCGTCCGGCGAGGCGCACATCGGGCCGGCCTCGGCCGGGAGGTCCGGCGGGAAGTACGCCACCCGCAGCACCGACTTCGGCTCGCCGCCGTCGGCGGCGTAGCGGACCGTCACGGTGTCGCCCGCCCGCTCCAGTTCCAGGGTGATCGACTCGACCGGCCCGCACACCGCCTCCAGCGGCACCACGCTCCAGTCCGAGACGTCGCGGGTCACCACGGCGCTGAGCAGCTGCTCTCCGTCGACCAGCTCGATGCCCGCCTTGATCCAGTTGCGCTCGTCCAGTCGCAGCAGCAGCCCGGCCTGGTCGTACTGCTCGCGGTAGTCGCCGAACAAGCGGGTCGTGAGCTTGAACCGCGGCCCCACCGGCCGCAGCAGCGCGTGCCCGCTGTCGCGCACGAATCCGTAGTGCGTGGTCCGCCAGAAGTCCGTGCCGGAGTCGGCGGTCACCGTCAAACCCCCGTAGGACAACCAGTTCACCGGCGGGTTGAGCCACCGCCACCCACTGAGCCCGAACAGCGTGATGTCCTCGGCCTGCTGCATGCCCACCCGTCTCCACTTGTCCCGGGGCCGGCTGTCGTCAGCGGACGACGACCACCGGGCAGGCCGCGTGGTGCACGAGCTTCAACGCCACCGACCCGACCAGCATGCCGGTGAAGGCGCCGTGCCCCTTGTTGCCCACCACCAGCAGATCGGCCTGTTTGGACAGTCCGACCAGCTCGTCGACCACGTGCCCGCGGATGAGCCTGGATCGCAGGTCCACGTCGGGGAAATCGGCCTCGACCGCCTTCACGGCGGTGTTCAACGCCTTGTTCGCCCGCTCTTCCAGCTCGGTGTCCGGGGTCGGCAGACGATATCCGAATTGGACCGGCTGGTGCCAGACCATGATCGCGTGGGCGATGCCGCCGACCTCGCGGATCTGGTTGGCCGCCCAGCGCAATGCCCGCACCGACTCGTCCGATCCGTCCACTCCGACTGCGATGGTCTGCGGCATGCCCGGCTCCCTTCGGCGACGTTCTGGGTGATCCCGCCGGGATGGTAGGGCAGACCGGGGTGCTCCGCGACCGCCGGAACGGTCGCGTTCCGCACGGGTCGTCAGAGCTGGTTGACGTCGGTGATCCGGATGACCGCGCCGCCGGCCTCGTCGGACGCGGCGAGGTCGACCTCGGCGCTGATGCCCCAGTCGTGGTCCTCGTCCGGGTCGGCGAAGATCTGCCGGACCAGCCAGCGCTCGGGCTCCTCGGTGATCAGCAGCAGCGCCGGGCCGCGCGCGTCCGGGCCGGCGCCGATCTCCTCGTGCTGCTCGAAGTACTCCTCCAGCGCGTCGGCCCACGCGTCGGCGTCCCAGCCGCTGTCGCCGTCCAGCTCGCCGAGCTCGTCGTAGCGGCGGCGGGCCGCGAGCTCCACGCGGCGGAACAGCGCGTTGCGCACCTGCACCCGGAAGGCCCGCTTGTTCAGCGTGATCCGCTCCGGTCCCTCGTCCACCGCCACGACCGTCGGCTCCGCGCCCGGGTGGCGCAGCTTCTCCCACTCGTCGAGCAGGCTGGAGTCGACCTGCCGGACCAGCTCGCCGAGCCACTCGATGATGTCGGTGAGCTCCTCGGTCTTGGCGTCGTCGGGCACCGTGTGCCGCAGCGCTTTGTAGACGTCGGCCAGGTAGCGCAGCACCAGGCCCTCGGAGCGGGCCAGCCCGTAGAAGTTGACGAACTCGACGAAGTTCATCGCCCGCTCGTACATGTCGCGGGCCACCGACTTCGGCGACAGCTCGTGCTCGCCGACCCACGGGTGCCCCTTGCGGTAGGTCTCGTAGGCGGCTTCCAGCAGCTCGGCCAGCGGCTTGGGGTGGGTGATCTCCTCGAGCAGCTCCATCCGCTCGTCGTACTCGATGCCATCGGCCTTCATCTGCGACACGGCCTCGCCGCGCGCCTTGAACTGCTGCTGCGAGAGCACCTGCCGCGGATCGTCCAGTGTGGACTCGATCACCGACAGCACGTCCAGCGGGTAGCCCGGCGACTCGGAGTCCAGCAGCTCGATCGCGGCCAGCGCGAACGGCGAGAGCGGCTGGTTGAGCGCGAAGTCGAACTGCAGGTCCACGGTCAGCCGCACCCGGCGGCCCTGCTCGTCGGGCTCGTCGAGCTGCTCGACCACGCCCGCGGACAGCAGCGCGCGGTAGATCGCGATGGCCCGCAGGATGTGGCGGCGCTGCGTCGGCCGGTCCTCGTGGTTGTCCGTCAACAGGTGAGACATTGTGGCGAACGCGTCACTGTGCCGACCGTTGGAGGACCGGTTGATGACGTTGAGCAGCATCGCGTGGTTGACGTTGAAGCTGGACCGCAGCGGCTCCGGCTCCGCGGCCACCAGCTTCTCGAAGGTCTTCTCGCTCCAGGACACGAAGCCCTCGGGCGCCTTCTTGCGCACCAGCTTGCGCTTCTTCTTCGGGTCGTCGCCGGCCTTGGCGATCGCCCGCTCGTTCTCGATCTCGTGCTCGGGCGCCTGCACCACGACGTAACCGGCGGTGTCGTACCCGGCACGGCCGGCGCGACCGGCGATCTGGTGGAACTCGCGCGCCTTCAGGTGCCGGGTGCGGACCCCGTCGTACTTGGTCAGCCCGGTGATCAGCACGGTGCGGATCGGCACGTTGATGCCCACCCCGAGGGTGTCGGTGCCGCAGATGACCTTGAGCAGCCCGGCCTGCGCGAGCTGCTCGACCAGCCGCCGGTACTTCGGCAGCATCCCGGCGTGGTGCACGCCGATGCCGTGCCGCACCAGCCGGGAGAGGGTCTTGCCGAACCCGGCGGTGAACCGGAAGTCACCGATCGCCTCAGCGATCTGGTCGCGCTGCTCGCGGGTGGCGACCTTGACGCTCATCAGCGCCTGCGCCTGCTCCAGCGCGGAGGCCTGGTTGAAGTAGACGACGTAGACCGGGGCCTGCTGACCGGCCAGCAGCTCCTCGATCGTCTCGTGCAGCGGCGTCTTGGCGTAGCGGAAGGTCAGCGGGATCGGCCGCTCCGCCGAGGTGACCACGGCGGTCTCCCGGCCGGTGCGCCGGGTCAGGTCCTCCTGGAAGAACGTGACGTCGCCGAGCGTGGCGGACATCAGCACGAACTGGGTGCGCGGCAGCTCCAGCAGCGGCACCTGCCACGCCCAGCCCCGGTCGGGCTCGGAGTAGAAGTGGAACTCGTCCATCACGACCTGGTCCACGTCGGCGCGGTCGCCGTCGCGCAGCGCGATGTTGGCCAGGATTTCCGCGGTGCAGCAGATGATCGGGGCGTCGGCGTTGACGCTGCTGTCGCCGGTCATCATGCCGACGTTCTCGGCGCCGAAGACGTCCACCAGCGAGAAGAACTTCTCCGACACGAGCGCCTTGATCGGCGCGGTGTAGAAGCTTCGCTTGCCGGCGGCCAGCGCGGTGAAGTGCGCCCCGGTGGCGACCAGGCTCTTGCCGGAGCCGGTCGGCGTGCTCAGGATCAGGTTCGCCCCGGTCACGACCTCCATCAGCGCTTCTTCCTGCGCCGGGTAGAGCTCGATGCCCTGGTCGGTGGTCCAGGACACGAACGCGTCGAGCAGCGCGTCGGGGTCCGGGGTGTCGGTCGTCAGGGCCGGGAGCTGATCGGTGAGCTTCATCAGTCACCCATCGTCCCTGGTCAGCTCGGGCCGGAGTGACCCGGGGTGGCCGAACCCGGGGTCCCGGGAGCCACGCCGGTTCGCGTGCTGGTGCTCGGGACCTGCGATCGGGGACCATTGGGGCACGTGCGGGAGGAGGGGTGTCATGGAGAACCGGAACGTGCGCTTCGTCGGCGGGCCGCTGGACGGCCGGATCCAGGACCTGCGCGACTCGGAGGCGGTCGCGGGACGGCTGTTGCGGCACGTCCACCTGCACGACGGCCCGAAGATCGAGACCCACTACGAGCTGCACTACACCCCGGAATCAGGCTGGGTCTACCACCTCTGCGGCCGCCGCCCGTGACCCAGGGTGATCGATCAACTACTTGTACCGACTGTACAATCCGCGCATGAGCGTCGAAGCTGTACACATGGACGACAGCGCCGCCATCGAAGTCAACGTCTCGTCTGCCCGCGCCCAGCTACCGAACTACATCGAGCTGGCGAGCGAGGGCCAGTACGTCTACCTGACCCACCGGGGCAAGCGGGTTGCCGCACTGGTGGCAGCGGACGTCGCCGAGCATTGGGAAGCCGAGGAGGACGCGCACTGGGCGCGCCGCGTCGCTGAGGCGGAAGAGTCGGGCACGGTTTCCTGGGAAGCGGCGATCGTCGCCTTGGAGCGGGATCAGTGACCTACCAGATCGAGATCACCCGCGACGCCCTGAAGACCCTGGCCAAGCTGGACAAGCCGATTCGGCGACGGTTGCAGGTCGCGATCGATCAGCTCGCCGCGAATCCGCGCCCCGCCGGGGCCATCGCGCTCAAGGGCGTTTCCGGTTACCTGCGGATCCGGGTCTCGGATTTCCGGGTGATCTACCGCGTCGAAGATGGGCGCCTCGTCGTCGTGGTGGTCGCGGTCGGCCACCGTCGCGAGGTCTACGAGCGCTGACAGCTGTGCCGACGAAGCCCAAGACCGTCCCGGGCGCGCGGGGCGCGCCCGGGTGGGGCGTCAGGCCGGGCCGTAGTTGGTGACACGGCCTCCGGGGGCGACCTGGGTGCCGTTGCGCTCGGCGTAGCCGCCGTAGGCCCGCGGGCCTTCCCAGAACGTCCAGCCACCGATGGTCTGGCCGTCGACCGGCGTGTGGGAGCTTCCCGTCAGCAGCGAGAAGTGCACGTGCGGGCCGGTGGTGCTGCCTCCGCAGGGCAGGCCGACGTCGATGCGGCCGAGGTATTCGCCGTAGTCGACCGGCTGGCCGTCGCCGAGGTTGGTGAGCCCCGTCATGTGGTAGTAGGTCGTGCTGTAGCCGTTCTCGTGCACGACCCGCACCAGCCCGCTGCCGTTGCGCAGGCAGCTCTTGTAGACGCGGCCCGCGCCCGCCGACAGCACCTGCCCGTTGCCGCCGTTGAAGTCCAGCGAGCTGTACGGGCGGCTCTCGCCGCTGTCGCCGTGCGGACCGCCGCCCATCCACCACGCCACGCCCTCGGCCCACGGCAGGCCCAGGCCGGTGTCGGCGGCGATGTGATGGCTGTTGTCGTAGTTGCGCGCGAAGAGGCGCTTCTCCTCCGGGCTGACGATGTCGGCCGGCGCCCGCTCGGCGACCTGCACGAACTCCGCCGTGCCGTCGAGCACTACCTGCCAGCCCCGCGCGTCCCGGTGCGCGACGAAGATCGCGGTCTGCGGCGTCGCGTGCTCCTTTGCGGGCGCGGGGATCGTCGTCGTGCCGAACGCCCAGCCCTGCTCGTTGGTTCGGGTCGGCTCCACCCAGGGCTCGTCGAGCTCCTGGACGTCGAACGTGGCGAGGGCGGCCGGGCCGCGTTCGGCGAGCATCGCGTCCCGGACCGCCGAATCGAGGTCCGCCCGCTCCGCGCCGACCGCCGCCGTCGGCGCCACCAGCAGCACGGTCACCGCCACCACGCCGGCGGCCGCGCCTAGCGCGCGCTTGGTCAACGAATGCATCTTTCCTCCCGGGAAGATCGCCTGCTCGGGGTATTTCGCGGAAACCGTTCGGCGACAACGGAAAAGGCCGTTCGGCGCACTCTCCGCCGAGGCGTGCCGCCAGCGGTTCGGCGACAGCGAATAGCGGGCGCGCGGCGGTGTCAAGATCGCCCGGCGCGACCCCGGCGACGACCTGAAACCCGCCGCGAAAACTGTTAAATCACCAAAATCGGACAGTCGCCGCAGGTGGGCTCGTCCGGCGGTCGATCCGGCCCGGCCGCCCGGGGCGCGCGGCGTGGTTGAAAACTTCGTTGTTCCACAGAATGCGTATTCCACCCGCAGCGACTCGCGAATGCGGAGGACACGATGAACGGCGCATCCCCCAGCCCGCGGGCCGACCTGGAGGCACTGCTGCGGACCGGCCCGTTCCACGCCGCGCTGCGCGCCGCGATCGAGGACAGCGGACTGACCCTGGAGGGATTGCGCGGCAGGCTCGCCCGCCGCGGCATCAAGGTCAGCCTGGCCAGCCTCAGCTACTGGCAGCAGGGCCGCAGCCGTCCGGAACGCGCCGACTCCCTGCGCGCGCTGCGCGCCATCGAGGGCATCCTCGGGCTGCCCGGCCGTTCGCTGGTCGCGCTGCTCGGGCCGCCGCGCCCGCGCGGCCGGTGGGTCCACCGCGCGCCGAAGTACCGCCGCTACGACGGGATCCTCGAACCGTCCATCGCCCTGGCGCAGACGATCGAGCCAGTGCTCGGCCCGTCGGACAACAAGCTGCGCACCTTCGCGATGGAGGACATCGCCACGGTCGGCCCGGACCTCGCGATCCACCGGGTCCGCACCCGGACGGTGCTGCGGGCACTGGAGGACGGCCCCGACCGTCACCTCTTCGTGTATCGCGGCGAGCCGGGCAGCGATTCGCGCTCGCTGGTGCTGGCGCCGACCGAGAACTGCCGCTTGGGCCGGGTCAGCCGGCATCCGGCGGCCCCGATCATGGCCGCGGAGCTGTTGTTCGACCGCAGCCTGCGGGCCGGCGAGACGCAGCTGCTGGAGTACGAGCTGCGCATCGAGCACCCGGCCATCAGCCTGGACCACCGCCGCGCCTTCCGGTATCCGGCCGATGCCTACGTGATGTCGGTACGCTTCGCCGAATCCGCACTTCCGGTGCGGTGCCGCTCTTTCCGGCAGGATCCGTTCGACGCCGAGAGCCCCGGCGCGGAGCTGGCCATGACCGGCGGCCGGTCGGTGCACCTCGCGACCCGCGACGTGCCGCGGGGCACCCTCGGGATCGCCTGGGAATGGGACTGACCGGGCTGCCGCCGGACTACCGCACATCGCCGCTAAGTGAATCGCCGCTAGGTCGTCTTGCGACCTGATTCACAGATCAGGGGTATTCCCAGAACCGGGCACTCGGCTAACCTCACCTCCATGGTGGCGCACTCGATGTCGAGCGGCGGCGGGCCGGACCTCTCCTCCGCCACACCCGTGGACCGCGAGCAGTGGCGGGCTCAGGTCAAGAAGGTGCTGCAGCGATCCGGGCTGATCGGCGAGCAGTCCCCGGCCGGTCCGGTGGAGGACGTGCTCGCCTCGACGACCTACGACGGCATAGCCGTGCACCCCCTCTACACCGAGGGACCACCCGAGGCCGGCTCGCCCGGGCTGGCGCCGTTCGTGCGCGGCAGCCGCCCGCAGGGCAGCGTCGCCGAGGGCTGGGACGTGCGGCAGCGGCATGAGAACCCGGATGCCGCCGAAACCAACCGGGAGGTCCTGGCCGACCTCTACAACGGCGTGTCGTCGCTGTGGCTCCGGCTCGGCTCCGGCGGAATGGCCGTCGACGACCTCGCGGACGCGCTGGAAGGCGTCCACCTGGACATGATCGGCGTGGCCCTGGACGCGGGCGAGGACTTCGACGCCGCCGCCGAGGCGTTCCTGGCGGTGGCCGCCGAACAGGGCGTGCGCGGCAGCGCGCTCAGCGGCACCCTCGGCGTGGACCCGCTGGGCGTGCAGGCCCGGACCGGCCGCCCCGGCGACCGGGACGGCGCGGTGCGGTTGGCGCGCCGCTGTGCGGCGGAGTTCCCGGAGCTGAAGGCGCTGGTCGTGGACGGGCTGCCGTACCACGAGGCGGGCGGCTCGGACGCGCAGGAGCTTGGCTGCTCGCTGGCCGCGGGCACGACCTACCTGCGGTGGCTGACCGAGGCCGGGCTGGACGTCGACACCGCCGCCGGACTGCTGGAGTTCCGCTACGCCACGAACGCCGACCAGTTCCTAGGCATCGCCAAGCTGCGCGCCGCGCGGCGGCTGTGGGAGCAGGTCACCCGCGCCTGCGGCGCGTCGGAGCCCGCGCGGGCGCAGGCCCAGCACGCCGTGACGTCGGCGGCCATGCTGACCAGGCGCGACCCGTGGGTGAACATGCTGCGCACGACGATCGCGACCTTCGCCGCCGGGATGGGCGGCGCGCAGGCGGTCACCGCGCTGCCGTTCGACGCCGCGATCGGCCTGCCGGACGACTTCTCCCGCCGCATCGCGCGCAACACGCAGTCCCTGCTGCTGGAGGAATCGCACCTGGCGCAGGTGATCGACCCGGCGGGCGGCTCCTGGTACGTCGAGTCGCTGACCGACGAGCTGGCGCAGGCCGGCTGGCGGTGGTTCCAGGAGATCGAGGCCGCGGGCGGGCTGCCCGCAGCGCTGGAATCCGGCCTCGTCGCCGAGCGGCTCTCGGCCACGTGGGAGCAGCGCCGGGCGGCGATCGCACACCGCGCGGACGCGATCACCGGCGTCAGCGAGTTCCCGAACCTGGACGAGGCGCCGCTGGAGCGCGAGCCCGCACCGCAGCAGCCTTCGGGCGGCCTCCCGGTGCATCGCTACGCCGAGGACTTCGAGCGGCTGCGCGACGCCGCCGACGCGCAGCTCGCCGAGACGGGCAACCGCCCCACGGTGTTCCTCGCGACGCTCGGCTCGCTCGCGGCGCACAACGCGCGCGCCTCGTTCGCGCGGAACCTGCTCGCCGCGGGCGGCATCGAAAGCACCGACGCCGGAGCAACGGAGTCCACAGAGGACGTTCTGACGGCGTACGCCGGGGCGCCGGTGGTCTGCCTGTGCTCCAGCGACAAGGTTTACGCCGAGCGCGCTGCGGAAACCGCCGCGGCGCTCAAGCAGGCCGGGGCGAAGCACGTGCTGCTGGCCGGAAAACCGGGCGATCCGCCACCGGAGGGCGTCGACGGGTTCGTCTTCGCCGGGTGCGACGCGCTGGCCGTCCTCACCGACGTCCACGAGAAGCTGGGAGTGGGCCGATGACGCAGATCCCGAACTTCGCCGACATCCCGCTGGATGCCACCCCCGCCGCCGACCCGGCCCGGTGGCAGGCCGAGATCCTCGCCGCCACCGGCAAGGAGGCCGACGCCCTGGTCTGGGAGGCGCCGGAGGGCATCGGCATCAAGCCGCTCTACACCTCGGCCGACGTCGAGGGGCTCGAATTCCCGCACACCTACCCGGGTTTGGCGCCGTTCCTGCGCGGGCCGTACCCGACGATGTACGTCAACCAGCCGTGGACGGTGCGGCAGTACGCCGGGTTCTCCACCGCCGAGGAGTCCAACGCCTTCTACCGCCGCAACCTGGCCGCCGGCCAGAAGGGCCTGTCGGTGGCGTTCGACCTCGCCACCCACCGCGGCTACGACTCCGACCACCCGCGCGTCGCGGGCGACGTCGGCATGGCCGGGGTGGCGATCGACTCGATCTTCGACATGCGCCAGCTCTTCGACGGCATCCCGCTGGACCGGATGAGCGTGTCGATGACCATGAACGGCGCGGTGCTGCCGGTGATGGCGCTCTACATCGTCGCCGCCGAGGAGCAGGGCGTCGCGCCGGAGAAGCTGGCCGGGACCATCCAGAACGACATCCTCAAGGAGTTCATGGTCCGCAACACCTACATCTACCCGCCGCAGCCGTCGATGCGGATCATCTCCGACATCTTCGCCTTCACCTCGCAGCGGATGCCGAAGTTCAACTCCATCTCCATCTCCGGCTACCACATCCAGGAGGCCGGGGCGACCGCCGACCTGGAGCTGGCCTACACCCTCGCGGACGGCGTCGAATACCTGCGCGCCGGGCGGCAGGCCGGGCTGGACATCGACGCCTTCGCGCCCCGGCTGTCGTTCTTCTGGGGCATCGGGATGAACTTCGCGATGGAGGTCGCGAAGCTGCGCGCGGCGCGGCTGCTGTGGTCGAAGCTGGTGCAGGCATTCGAGCCGCAGAACCCGAAATCGCTGTCGCTGCGCACCCACTCGCAGACCTCCGGCTGGTCGCTGACCGCCCAGGACGTCTACAACAACGTGGCGCGCACCTGCGTCGAGGCGATGGCCGCCACCCAGGGCCACACCCAGTCGCTGCACACCAACGCGCTCGACGAGGCGCTGGCGCTGCCCACCGACTTCTCCGCGCGCATCGCCCGCAACACGCAGCTGCTGCTGCAGCAGGAATCCGGGACCACGCGGGTGATCGACCCGTGGGGCGGCAGCTACTACCTGGAGCGCCTCACCAAGGACCTCGCCGAGCGCGCCTGGGCGCACATCGCCGAGGTCGAGGACGCGGGCGGCATGGCGCAGGCCATCGACGCCGGCATCCCCAAGCTGCGCATCGAGGAGGCCGCGGCCCGCACCCAGGCCCGCATCGACTCCGGGCGGCAGCCGCTGATCGGCGTCAACAAGTACCGCTACGACGGCGACGAGCAGATCGACGTGCTCAAAGTGGACAACGCCGGGGTCCGCGCGCAGCAGCTGGAGAAGCTGCGGCGGCTGCGCGAGGAGCGCGACAGCCAGGCCTGCGAGGACGCGCTGCGCCGGCTCACCGCGGCTGCCGAGGCGTCGATGTCCGACCAGCGCCCCAACGACATGGCGCACAACCTGCTGACGCTGGCCGTGGACGCGGCGCGGGAGAAGGCGACCGTCGGCGAGATCTCCGATGCGCTGGAGAAGGTCTTCGGCCGCCACTCCGGGCAGATCCGTACGATCACCGGCGTGTACCGGGACGAGTCGGGGCCGTCGGAGCAGCTGGAGGCGGCCCGCCAGCAGGTGGTGGACTTCGCCGAGGCCGAAGGCCGCCGACCGCGCATCCTGGTCGCCAAGATGGGGCAGGACGGCCACGACCGCGGCCAGAAGGTGATCGCGACCGCGTTCGCCGACCTCGGCTTCGACGTCGACGTGGGCCCGCTGTTCCAGACCCCGTCCGAGGTGGCCCGCCAGGCCGCCGAGTCGGACGTGCACATCGTCGGCGTCTCCAGCCTCGCCGCCGGGCACCTGACCCTGGTGCCCGCGCTGCGCGACGAGCTGGCCGGGCTGGGCCGGGAGGACATCATGGTCGTCGTCGGCGGGGTCATCCCACCGGCCGACTTCGACGCCCTCCGGCAGGCCGGGGCCAGCGCGATCTTCCCGCCCGGCACCGTGATCGCCGACGCCGCGCTGGGCCTGCTCGAAGAACTCCGCACCCGACTCGACCACTGATCATGCCGCGACAGATCGACGTCCAGGACTACGCCAAGGGCGTGCTCGCCGGTTCCCGCACCAAGCTGGCGCAGGCGATCACGCTCGTCGAATCCACCCGCGCCGACCACCGCGCGCTGGCCCAGGAACTGCTCGTCGAGCTGCTCCCGCACAGCGGCGGCGCGCACCGCGTCGGCATCACGGGCGTGCCCGGGGTGGGCAAGTCGACGTTCATCGAGGCGCTGGGCTCGATGCTGACCGCGGCGGGGCATCGCGTCGCGGTGCTCGCGGTCGACCCGTCGTCGACCCGCAGCGGCGGCAGCATCCTCGGCGACAAGACGCGGATGGGCCGGTTGGCCAGCGACCCCGCGGCGTTCGTGCGGCCGTCGCCGTCGGCGGGCACGCTCGGCGGCGTCGCGCGCGCGACGCGCGAGACGATCGTGCTGATGGAGGCGGCCGGATTCGACGTCGTGCTGGTGGAAACCGTCGGCGTCGGCCAGTCCGAAGTGACGGTCGCGGGCATGGTGGACTGCTTCCTGCTGCTCACCCTGGCCCGCACCGGCGACCAGCTGCAGGGCATCAAGAAGGGCGTGCTGGAGCTGGCGGACGTCATCGCGGTCAACAAGGCCGACGGCGACCACGCGGCCGAGGCCCGCAAGGCGGCCCGCGAGCTCCGCGGCGCGCTGCGCCTGCTCACCCCGGTCAGCGCCGCGTGGACGCCGCCGGTGCTGACCTGCAGCGGCCTGCAGGAGCTCGGGCTCGACACGGTGTGGGAGCAGATCGAGCAGCACCGGGCGGCGCTGGACGAGGGCGGCGAGCTGGTTGACAAGCGCAGCCGTCAGCAGGTCGAGTGGACCTGGGCCCTGGTGCGCGACCAGCTGATGTCGGAACTCACCCACCACCCGGCGGTCCGCGCGATCGTCGGCGACGTGGAAACCCGGGTGCGGGCTGGAGAACTCACCGCGAGCCTGGCGGCGGAACAGCTGCTCGACGCCTTCCGGGAATCCTGAACGCAACCTGGCGGCAGGCGCCTTCCACGCCGTACCAGCGCCTGATCCCGCCGCGATCCGCATCGGGCCGGGGCCGATACTGGCGGTACCCAACCTCGACCCGGAACCGGTGAGCCATGCGGATCAGCGTTGACAACGCCTCGGGCGTCGCGCCCTTCGAGCAAGTGCGGTCGGCGATCGCGGAGCAGATCAACAGCGGCGAGCTCCCGGTGGGCACCAAGCTGCCGACGGTCCGCGCCCTGGCGGCGGAGCTGGGCATCGCGGCGAACACGGCAGCGAAGGCCTACCGGGAACTGGAACAGGCGGGGCTGCTCGAAACCCGTGGCCGCGCGGGAACGTTCGTCAGCGATGCGGGCGACCAAGCAGCGGCCCGCGCAGCCGAAGCAGCAGCGACCTACGCCCAGATCACCCACGCCCTGGGAATTTCCAGGGATCAAGCGTTGGCGATCGTGAAAGCGGCGCTCAAGGCGTGATCACTTCTTCCCGCTGCGCGATCTTTTCGTTCCGCCTCGCAGGCGCTCGGTCGCGTGCTAGCGTGCCGACGAACGCGAGACCGCAAGAAATGCCGGAGTTTTCGGGATTTCGTCTGTCCAAAAGTGATTCTTAGACTCCGGGGTGGGGCGCTGTGCGTGCAGCCGCGAGCGAACTTCCGACTTTCCCGTTCACTACCGCGAACGGCAGCGGGGATGTCGAACGCATCCTCAGGTTGCGCGACGAGCAGCCGATCTCGCGCGTGCTGCTGTCCGGCCAGCCGGTGTGGCTGGTCACCACGTACGCCGACGTGCAGGCGGTGCTGCAGGACCCGCGGTTCAGCCTGGCCCGGGCCATCGAACCGGACATCCCGCGGCTCGGCATCCTGGAGATGCCACCGGGGCTGCTGATCACCACCGACCCGCCGCAGCACACCCGGTTGCGCAAGCTGGTGGCGAAGGTGTTCACCGCGCGAGGCGTGGAGCGGCTGCGGCCCCGCGTGCAGGAGGTGGTCGACCGGCTGCTCGACCGGCTGTCGGAAGCGCCACCACCAATCGACCTGATCGAGCACTTCGCCGCGGCGCTGCCGATCGAGATCATCTGCGAGATGCTCGGCGTGCCCGAATCCGACCGCGCTGACTTCCAGGAAGCGACCGAATTCATCCTGTCCGTGACCGGCCGCTCCGGTGACGAGGTCCAGGCGGCGTGGGTGCGCCTGTGCGAATACATCGCCGCGCTCGTCGCCGAGAAGCGCGCCCGCCCGACCGACGACCTGCTCAGCTTGCTGATCGCGGCCCGCGACGAGGGCGACCGGCTCGACGAGGACGAACTCGTCCTCTTCGGACTCACGCTGCTCACCTCCGGGTACGAGACCACCAAGAACCAGCTGGCCAATTCGGTGCTGGCGCTGCTCGACGAGCACCCCGACCAGTGGCGACGCCTCATCGAGCACCCCGAACTGGTGCCTTCCGCCGTCGACGAGCTGCTGCGCTACGTGCCACTGTTCGGCTTCAGCGTGATCTTCCCGCGGGTGGCCACCGCAGCCGTCGAGCTCAGCGGCGTGACCATCGGCGAAGGGGACACCGTGCTGGTGGCGCTGACCTCTGCCAACCGCGACGCAGCCGTGTTCGACGCCCCGGACTCCTTGGACCTGGAACGCGACGACAACTGCCACCTCGCCTTCGGCAGCGGTGTCCACCGCTGCCTCGGCGCGCAACTGGCCAAGATCGAGCTGGAGATCGGCCTCACCGGCCTGCTGCAGCGCTTCCCGAACCTCCGCCTCGCGACCGGCGAAGTCGCGTGGAAGACCGGCGCGTTCATCCGAAGCCTCCACGCGCTGCCGGTCACCTGGTGACCGGTACGCCGGGGAGCGCGCCGGTCAGCCCACCTCGGCCTGCAGCGCGCATGGTGTTGATCGCCAGGACAGGTCAGCTGCCACAGGTTCGTCCTGTCGGGGCAACGGTTCTGGCCATTCTAAATTGATCGACGACAGCTCAGCAGGGCGATAGCCTGCTGGTGGTGGGTGCCGCACCGAGCGGAAACCACCGAGGTCCCCAGAGTTCAGCCACCGGCAAGGTTCCGCCGGACCGGTTCCTCTCCGGACGGCTCCACCAGGTCCGCGCGCGACCGGGCCGGTCAGATCCCTCCCCAGGAGGCGTTGTGCGCGCGACCGAGAGCGAACTCCCGGTTTTCCCGTTCACCACCGCGGACGGCAGCAGCGACCACCACGAACGATTGGTCCGGCTGAGCGACGAGCAGCCGATGACCAGGGTCCTGCTGTCCGGTCGGCCGGTTTGGCTCGTCACCCGCTACGCCGAGGTCAACGCCGTGCTGCTAGACACGCGGTTCAGCCTGGCCCGCGCCATCGACCCGGGCATCCCCCGCGTGGGCAACTTCGAGCTGCCGCCGGAGCAGATCCTCGCCACCGACCCACCGGAGCACACCCGGCTGCGCAAGCTGGTCGCGAAGGTGTTCACCTCCCGGCAGATCGAACAGCTCCGGCCGCGCGTGAAGGAAGTGACCGACCGGCTGCTGGACCGGCTCGCCGGGCTGACACCCCCGGTCGACCTGATCGAGCACTTCACCGCCTCGCTGCCCATCGAGATCATCTGCGAGATGCTCGGCGTGCCCCACCAGGACCGGGACGACTTCCAGGACTGGACCGAGCGCATCCTCACCGTGACCGGGCTGCCGCCCGAGGAGGTCCAGGCGGGGTATGCGCGGATGGGCGGCTACATCGCCGGACTCGTCGCCGACAAGCGCCGCACCCCCACCGACGACCTGCTCAGCCTGCTCATCGCGGCGCGCGACGAGGACGACCGGCTCACCGAGGGCGAACTCGTGACGCTCGGATTCACACTGCTGATCGGCGGGCACGAGACCACCAAGAACCAGCTGGCGAACTCGGTGGCCATGCTGCTCGCCGACCACCCCGACCAGTGGCGCCGGCTGATCGAGCACCCCGAGCTCACGGGGCCCGCGGTGGACGAGCTGCTGCGCTACCTCCCGCTGTTCAGCTACGAGGTGGCCTTCCCCAGGGTCGCCACCGCGACGGTCGAGCTGGGCGGGGTGACCATCGCCGAGGGTGACACCGTGCTCGTCTCGCTGAGCTCGGCGAACCGCGATGCCGCGGTGTTCGACGCTCCCGACGACTTCGATCCCGCCCGCCTGCCCAACCGCCACTTGGCCTTCGGCAACGGCATCCACCGCTGCCTCGGCGCGCAGCTGGCCAGGATCGAGCTGGAGATCGGGCTCGGCGAACTCGCCCGGCGCTTCCCGCAACTGCGCATGACCGACGCCGAACTGTCCTGGAAGACCGGCGGTCTCGTCCGGGGCCTGCACCAGCTCCGGGTCGAGTGGTGAGCCCGCTCGGCCCACCCCGGCCCGCGGGGTGGCCAGGACGTCCTGCACCAGGGCACCTCGTGGCGGGCGATCATCATGCGCACATAGCCGTGCCTACACCCGGATCGGTCTCCCCTCGCCGAGCAGCACTGAGTTCTTCGCCGCACACCGCAGCCATCGAATTTGTCCCACTCGAAGCCCAGGTCAGCTGGCGGGGATGCTCCACAGTCGCACTACGCCGTCCTCACCCGCGGTTGCCAGGGTGCGACCGTCCGGGCTGAACGACATGGTGGTGATGCGGTCGATCGAGGAGCCGATCTGCTCGTTGCCGGGCACGTTCCACAGCCGCACGGTGCTGTTGTCCACGATGGCGAGCACACTTCCGTCCGGGTTGGGCACTTGCCAGGAGCCGTCCGGAATGACGCTGGGCTGGCGGATCTGGTTGCGGCTGGACAGATCCCACAACCGCAGCCAGCTGGTTTCGGTGGACGTGCTCTCGGTCTCGTCGTCGGACGTGGTCTCGGTGGCCGTGCCCACGGTCACCAGGACGCGGCCGTCGGGGCCGAACGCGGTGGTGCTGAGGCTCTCGGCCCGGGGCAGGCTGATCGGGTCGCCGATCTGCTGGCGGCTGGCCAAGTCCCACAGGATCACGGCGCTGACGTCGTTCTCGGACCCGGACTCGTCGGACCACTGCACGCTGATCGCGACGGTGCGGCCGTCCGGGCTGAAGGTGATCCCAGGACCACCGCTGTACCCCTCGTTCCGGACGGTGATATCGCCGATCGGCTGACCGCTGGCCACGTCCAACAGCCGCACGAGGTCCACGGCCTCGTCCCCTTCCTCGTTGTCCTCGTAGCCGACGGCCAGGTAGCGGGCATCCGGGCTGAACACCAGCCACTCGGACCACTCGGCCAGTTCGCCGACCCCGACGATCGGGTGCTGGCCGACCTGGGCGCCGCTGGCCACGTCCCACTGGCGCACCGAACCGTTGGCGTCGGCGTAGATCGCGGCGATCAGGGTGCGGCCGTCCGGGCTGAACACGAGGTCGTTCAGACCGTCGAGCGGGCCGATGATCTGGCCGACCTGACGCTGTTCGGCGACATTCCACAGCTGCACGGTGCTGTCCTGGTGGACGGTCGCCAGGGTCCGGCCGTCCGGGCTGAACAACAGACGCCGGGCCGGGACGGCAGCGGCCATCGAACCGACCTGGGGAACCTGCGGCGGCGGCGCGGCGACCTGCGGCGGCGGCTGCAGCGCCCAGATCAGGACGCCGACCAGCGCCAGCGCGACGGCGGCGATGCCGAGGCCCAGCGAGCGCCGCCGGGCACTCCCCCCGGACCGGTCGGCCGTCGGCTCGGTGCGCGTGGGCGGGGTTTCCTCGGCGGTGGCCTGGCGGGTCGGACCGGTGTCCACCCGGGTGGACACCACCGTCGGCGTGCCGGTGATCGCCGTCGGTGCCTGCGACGCGTCGAGGAGCCGGGCGATGTCGGCGTTGCGCTGCGCGATCAACCGGTGCACCCCGGCGGGCCACGGCCGCGCGGACGGCGCGATCTGGCCGATCGATTCCAGCAGCTCGGCCGGGGTCGGCCGCGCGGCGGGGTCCTTGGCCAGGCACGGCTCGGCGATGCGCCGGACCGCGCCGGGAACCCCGGAGAGGTCCGGGTCGACCTGCACGACGTTGTTCAGGGTTTGCAGGGTCGCCGTGTCGGTGAACGGGCTGGCACCCGTGCAGGCCGCGACGACGACCGAGCCGAGGGAGAACACGTCGCTGGCCGAGGTCACCTGCTCGCCCTTGGCCTGTTCGGGAGACATGTACTCGGGCGAGCCGACCAGCCAGCCGGCCCGGGTCAGGTCGCCGGCCCGGTCGCCGTTGACGGCCCGGACGATGCCGAAGTCGATGACCCGGGGACCGTCGTCGGCGAGCAGCACGTTGGACGGCTTCAGGTCCCGGTGCACCAGCCCGGCCCGGTGGATCTGGACCAACGCGGTGGTCAGCCCGGCGGCCAAGCGCAGCACCGAATCCTCCGGCAGCGCACCGATGGCCGCAGCCGTCTCGTGCAGCGAGGGACCGGGCACGAAAACCGATGCCAGCCACGGCGTGGGCGCGTCCGGGTCGGCATCGATGACCGCGGCGGTGTACGCGCCGGACACCGCGCGAGATGCCTCCACCTCGCGGCGGAACCGCTCCCGGAACCCGTCGTCCTCGGCGAACTGCTCGTGCACCAGCTTCAGCGCGACCAGCCGGCCATCGGGGCCGCTTCCCAGCAGCACCCGTCCCATCCCGCCCCGGCCCAGCTCCGCGAGCACCCGGTACTGCCCGACCTCGCGCGGGCCCGACAGACCTAACGGCCGCACGACGACCCCGTTCCAGTCAGTGCCGAAATGGCGGCCGGAACACCGCCGGACATCGCATCGCCTGTCATGATCCCCTCTCCAGGATCGCGCGGATCCAGATCATGGATCTTCCCAGGAAGGCCCCCTGCCTGGAAGCGGAACGGCGCATTGCGCGACCCCGTCCGCCCAATTAGGACAGGGCGGCTCAGCCCACTTCGGCCTGCAGGGCTCGCATGGTGTTGATCTCGTCCTGCTGGGTCACCAGGACGTCCTGGGCCATCGCGTGGACCTGCTCGTCCAGGCCGCCTGCCATGACGTCGGTGGCCATCGTCAGGGCGCCTTCGTGGTGGGCGATCATCAGCCGCAGGAACAGCCGGTCGAAGTCCGCCCCCTTGGATTTCTCGAGCTGCGCCAGCTGTTCCGGGGTCGCCATGCCCGGCATGCTCGCGTGATCGTGCCCGCCGCCGTGGCCGCTGTGTCCACTGTGGCCGGTCTGCTCGTCGAGGCCGCGGGTGGCCAGCCAGCCCTGCATCGCGCCGATCTCCGGGCCCTGCGCGCCGCCGATGCGCTCCGACAGCGCGCGAACCTTGGGATTCTGCACGCGTTCCGGGGACAGCGACGTCATCTCCACCGCCTGCTGGTGGTGCGCGATCATCATGCGCACGTAGTCCGCCTCGACCTCGACCGGCGTGCTCCGCTCCGGCGCCACGCTCGCCACCACCTGCGGCTGGTCGCCCGGCGCACCCGGCAGTACCACCGGCGGCGACGCCTGCTCCGTCGCGCAACCGGCCAGCGCGCCCACCGCCAGAAGCAACGCGGCTGTTAACCGGCGCATCGATTCCTCCTCGTGTTGCAGGCAATTGCGGCCAATTGGCCGATAGGGCCACGATCCGGACATAACAATACTGATCTCCAGCGGTACTCGGTACCGCCCATTTCGACTGCCCGGACTCAGGGCAGCGACGAGCATGGGAGTGGATGGTCTTGAAACCGAGCCCCAGGGGAAGGTTGCGCGTGCTGGGCGCCGCGCTCGGAGTGTTGACTCTCGGCTTAGCGCTCGCCCCGGCATCCGCGGCGACGCCCCCGAACAACGGCCCCGAGGAACTCTCCGCGCAGACCGTCGCCGCGCCGGCCGGCGACGTCAGCAAGAGCGAGAACATCGAGCACGTCACGAACCTGCCGAAGCAGGCGCCGTTCAACACGCTCGAAGCATTCGGCACCGACATCGCCTTCAAGCAGGACTACGCGTACGTCGGCAACTACGACGGTTTCGTCGTCTACGACATCAAGAACCCGAAGAAGCCGCAGATCGTCACGCAGGTCCTCTGCCCCGGCGGCCAGGGCGACGTTTCCGTCTCCGGCGACCTGCTGTTCGTCTCCACCGACTACCCGCGCACGAACAACACGTGCACCAGCGAGAAGACCGACGCCAAGGACCCCAACGGCTGGGAGGGCATGAAGGTCTTCGACATCAGCGACCCGGCCAAGCCGCGCTACGTGTCGGCGATCGCCACCGACTGCGGCTCGCACACCCACACCCTGGTGCCGGACAAGGCCGGCGAGGCGGTGTACCTGTACATCTCGTCGTACGGCCCGCGGGCGGAGTTCCCGAAGTGCCAGCCGCCGCACGACAAGATCTCCATCATCAAGGTGCCGCTGGACAACCCGGCGGAACCGGTGATCGTGGACGCGCCCGTGCTGTTCCCGGACGGCGGCAACCCGGGCACGCCGGACACCAGCGCGACCACCGGCTGCCACGACATCACGGCGTTCCCGGAGAAGGACCTCGCCGCCGGCGCCTGCATGGGTGACGGCGTGCTGCTGGACATCTCCGACCGGGAGCAGCCGCGGGTGATCAACCAGGTCCGCGACGAAGAGAACTTCGCGTTCTGGCACTCGGCGACGTTCAACAACGAGGGCACCAAGGTCGTCTTCACCGACGAGCTCGGCGGCGGCAGCGCGGCCACCTGCAACGAGGCGACCGGCCCGACCCGCGGCGCCAACGGCGTCTACGACATCGTCGGCTCCGGCGCGGACTCGAAGCTGGAGTTCCGCAACTACTTCAAGATCCCGCGGCACCAGGCCGACACCGAGAACTGCGTGGCGCACAACGGTTCGCTGATCCCGGTCGACGGCCGCGACATCATGGTGCAGGCCTGGTACCAGGGCGGCGTGTCGGTGTGGGACTTCACCGACTCCACCAAGCCGGAGGAGATCGGCTTCTTCGACCGCAGCGCGTTCGACCCGGCGAAGCTGCAGACGGCGGGGGCCTGGTCGGCGTACTACTACAACGGCTACATCTACTCCAGCGGCATCCAGGAGGGCCTGGACGTGCTGGACATCAAGGACAAGCGGACGGACCCGGCGAAGAAGGTCCGCTTCGAGGAGTTCAACCCGCAAACCCAGCCGGTGTACCAGAACTGAGCCGGTAGCGACGTGATGCGGCCCCCGCCGGAACCTCCGGCGGGGGCCGTTCCACGTTCCCGGGCTAGTCCTTCGCGCCGAGGAAGTCGGGGACGTCGAAGGCGAACAGCGGGTCTCCGAAGTGGGCTCCCGCGGCGACCTCGCAGCCCATCTCGCGCCAGATGGCCGCCTGCTCCGCCGTGTCGATCCCGTCCACCCACAGGCGGGCTCCGCAGGCGTCGACCAGCGGCACCAGGGCCCGGATCGCCTGCACCTCCGGCACGTCCGCGGACTCCGCCGCGTGCACCAGGTCGACGAGGTCGTCGGACAGGCGCACCGAGTCGACCGGGAGGTCGCGCAGCAGGCGCAGTTCGTCT
Organism: Saccharopolyspora sp. NPDC050642; assembly: GCF_040654735.1. NCBI lineage: Bacteria > Bacillati > Actinomycetota > Actinomycetes > Pseudonocardiales > Pseudonocardiaceae > Saccharopolyspora > Saccharopolyspora sp. NPDC050642. The sequence continues at coordinate 104,176 of NZ_JBFAIN010000017.1, forward strand.
GCGGAGCCGCGGAAGCTGTGCAGCGAGGTCTTGATGCCGCGGCTGTTGAGGTAGCGGACGTTGTCCCGGGCTTCCTCGTGGTCGCCGCTGATCGCGGCCAGCGGCATGCACAGCCGCATCCAGGTCGCGTCGATGTCGCAGGAGTCCAGCACCCGGTGGATCACCGCCGCCAGGTCCGGGTCCTGACCCTGGTTCGGGCTCAGCGACAGCTGCAGCTGCACCGGGTACCCGGCCGTGTGCCACTCGCACAGCTGCCGCCACGCGGTTTCCAGCATCCAGTCCCGCAGCGACAGGGTGACCCCGGAGCGCTCCGCGAGGCGCTGGCACTCGCCGTGCTCCAGGGTGCCGTATTCGCTCGTCTCCCAGCGGAGTTCGGCCTCCAGCGCGACCAGCGCACCGTTGTCCATGCGGGCCAGCGGCCGGTAGAGGACCTCGAACTCGCCGAGCTCCAGCCCGCCGGGCATCACCGCGGCCAGCTTCGACTCGATCCGCTCCTCCGGCGCCGTGTCCGGGTCGAACAGCGCCCACTGCCGCTTGCCCGCGGCCTCCGCGCGGCGCAGCGCGACGTCCGCCGCCCACAGCATGTTCGCCGCGTCGGCGTCGGCCGCCATCCGCTCCACCACGCCGATCCCGGCCGACGCCGCGATGCCCTGGTCGTCGCCGATGTAGACCGGCTCCGCGAGCAGGTCGTTGATCTGCTGGGTCAACGTCGTCACCGGCGGTGTCTTCTCCTGCTGCCAGAGCAGGATCGCGAACTCGGTGCCGCCGAACCGCGCGACGATCGCCTCCTCGTTCTCGACCAGCTGCTCCAGCCGCCGGGCCACGGCCTTGATCACCCGGTCGCCGACCTCGTAGCCGAGGCCGTCGTTGATCAGCTCGAAGCCGTCCAGGCCGAGGTGGTAGAGCGCGAGCCGGGTGTCGCCCGGCAGGTTCGCCAGCGCCGTCTCCAGGCGGGTGTGGAAGAACTGCCGGTTCGGCAGCCCGGTCAGCGCGTCGTGCAGGGCCTGGTACTGGAAGCGGTCCTGCAGCAGGTGCAGCTCGGTGATGTCCTCGACCATCGTGACGAAGTGCCGCGGCGCGCCGTCGGCGCCCCGCAGCACCGACACCGCCAGGTAGACCCACGCCTCCTCGCCGGTGGCGTGCTGCAGGCGCTTGCGGTCGCCGAGCCGCTTCGAGCTGCCGCCCTCGGCGAGCTCGCGGTAGGCGGCCGCCAGGTATTCGGCGTCGTCGGGGTGGAACAGGTCGTGGATCGTCATCGCCGCCAGGTCGTGCGCCTGGTAGCCCAGGGTGTTCTCGAACGCCGGGTTCACCTGGACGAACTTCCCCTCCAGGTCGCAGATCGCGACCCCGATGGGCGTCGTCGTGAACACCTCGCCGAATCGCGCCTCGCTGGCCGCGAGCTCCCGGTCGGCCTTCAGCTTCGAGCGCAGCAGCGCCTTCTTCAGCGTCTCCTGCTGGACGAAGGTGCTCTCCCGGTCGGCGGCGGCGTAGCCGGCCGCGACCGCAGTGACCAGCCCGAGGATCCGGCGCACCGCGTCGTTCCCGGGCAGCTGGACCAGCTCGTCGCGCAGCAGGTTCAGGCTCAGCGGCAGGCTGTCCTCGCCGGTGGCGTGCATCTCGACCAGCCTGCTGCCGACGGTGCGACCCACCTCGTCCACCGCGGACGGATCGTCCAGGGCGCCGACGACGCGGTCGACGAGTTCCTGCAGCGTCTCCTCGACTGTCTCGCGGGCCAGCGGGATGTAGGACGCCGTGCTGAGCTCCGCCGCCCAGCGGCGCGCCACCTCGGCCCGCCAGTCGGCGTCGTACCGCTTCGGGTCCAGCACGTCCGGCATCCCGCGCGGGGCGTCCGGAGTTCCGTCGCTCATCTCACCCGTCCGTCAACGTTCGGCGAATCGCCCTGGTCGCACACCTTCCTAGCATCATCGGAAATCAGCGCCACGCCCCCCGTGACCTGTCATAGCCTGCGTCCCACCCCCGCGTAGATCTGCGAGCCGCCGGGCTCGTCGGCGGCCCGTTCGGGCCGGTCCGGCCGCCACAGCGCGGTGCCGACGACACCCGGCTCAACCAGCTCGAATCCGGTGAACAGCTCGGTGATCTCCGCGTGCGTGCGGGTGTGGATCGGGTCCGAGCTGCGCCGCATGACTTCCACCACACCGGCCATCTCGTCCGGGCTGATGTCGGCGGTGAAGTGCGACAGAGCCAGGTAGCTGCCGGTCACCAGCGCGTCCCGGTAGCGGGCGATGATCGCCGGGGCGTCCAGCTCGTGCGACACGAAGTGGAACACCCCGGCCATGATCAGGCCGATGGGCTCGTCGAAGTCGAGCAGCCGCCGGGTCTCCGGGTGCTCCAGGATCACGCCCGGCTCGACCAGGTCGGCCTGGATGATGGTGGCGTTGTCGTTGCCATCCAGCAGCAGCTGGCTGTGCGCGACGGCGACCGACTCGTAGTCCACGTACACCACGCGCGCGTGCGGGTCGGCGGCCTGGGCGATCTCGTGCACGTTGCCCACGGTCGGGATGCCGGAGCCGACGTCGAGGAACTGCCGCACGCCCTGCTGTGCCATGTGGACCACGGCGCGCCGCAGGAAGGCCCGGTTGAGCCGCGCCACGTCGCGCGCGCTGGGCAGTGCGGACAGGAACTTCTCGGCCAACACCCGGTCGGCGGCGAAGTTGTGCGCGCCGCCCAGCAAGTAGTCGTAGAGCCGCGCCGCGCTAGGGATCTCCTCGTCGACATCCTGGGGTACCCACGTCGCCTGTTCGGTCACGGTTCGCCTCACTTCTCGCGCCGTTACGTGTCGGCCAGACTACTGGGTGACACCAAACAGCTTGACGGGCGTGACCATGCCGCGACCATCCGTATCGATCGAGATCGGCTGCAGGTGCAGGATCGCGCAGGCAGCCGCGGTGAGCGTCAGTGCGCCTCTTCGAGGGTTTCGCCGTCGGCGACCAGGGCGTCCAGCTCGGCGACGTCCTCGGCGGTGAGCGCCACACCGGCGGCCGCGGTGTTCTCCTCGAGGTGGCCGAGGGAGGAGGTGCCCGGGATCAGCAGGATGTTCGGCGAGCGCTGCAGCAGCCAGGCCAGGGACACCTGGGCCTGGGTCGCGCCGCGGCGCTCGGCGACCGCGCGCAGCACGTCGTCCTGGCGGGCGCGGCTGTCGGCGAAACCGGAGCCCAGCGGGAAGAACGGGACGAACGCGGCGCCGGCCGCCGCGGTCTGCTCGACCAGGTCGGCCGAGGTCCGGTTCACCACGTTGTAGAGGTTCTGCACGGACGCGATCTCGGTGTGCCGCCGTGCCTCCTCGAACTGCGCGGCGGACACATTGGACAGTCCGATGGCGCGCAGCAGGCCCTGCTCGCGGAGCTCCGCCAGCGCGCCGAGCTGGTCGGCCAGCGCGATGCCCCGGTCGACGGTGTGCCGCAGGTAGACCAGGTCCAGGGTCTCCAGCCGCAGGCGACGCAGGTTGTCGTGCACCTGCGCGCGCAGCGCGTCGGGGTGGTTCAGCGGCAGCCACGCCGCCTCGTGGTCGCGGTAGGCGCCGATCTTGGTGGCCAGCACGAGCCCGTCGCGGTAGGGCCGCAGCGCCTCCGCGATCAGTTCGTTGACCACCCACGGCCCGTAGAAATCGCTGGTGTCGATGTGGTCGATGCCCAGCTCCACGGCGCGGCGCAGCACCCGGATCGCCTGCTCGCGATCGGCGGGCGGGCCGAACACGCCGGGCCCGGCCAGCTGCATCGCGCCGAAACCGAGCCGGCTCACGGTCAACTCCGCGGTCAGCGGGAACTTTCCACCCAGGGCGGTCGAAGCACTCGTCACGCCGCGATGCTGCTAGAAAACCCCGGCCACGGCAACAAGCCGTTGCTCACATCTGCGGCATCAGGAGCAGCCAGGTCCCGCCGATCACCAAGGCGACGAGCCCGGCGAGGAACCAGGTCGCCAGCCAGATCCCGGCGGGCAGCCCGGTGAGCCGGGCGAGCTGGTCGGCGTCGGAGTTCGGGGCGCGGCCGCCGGAGCGCTTGCGGCGCAGCTCGGCGATCGGCCGCAGGCCGCCGAAGAGCAGGAACCAGCTGAACAACGCGCAGCACAGCGCCTGCCAGGCCGGCGTCGCGAACCAGGACACCGCGAAGATCACGCCGCCGGTGAGCACGATCGACAGCACGCCGTAGGCGTTGCGGATGGCCAGCAGCATCGCGACGAGCAGCGCGATGCACGCCCACAGCATCACGTGCGCGAGGTCGACGGTGACCAGCCACGCGCCGCCGAGCCCGAGCAGCGACACCGCCGGGTATCCGGCCAGCAGCGTGAACACCATGCCCGGCCCGGTCGGCTTGCCGGTCGACACCGTCAGCCCCGAGGTGTCGGAGTGCAGCCGGATGCCGTTCAGCTTGCGCCCGCTGAGCAGCGCGACCACCGCGTGCCCGCCCTCGTGGGCGATCGTCACCACGTTGCGCAGCAGCAGCCAGGTGTTGCGGCTGAGCACCAGGAGCAGCGAGAGCACGCCCGCGACCAGCGCGGCGACGTTGCCCGAATCCAGCAGTTGCGCGGACCATTCCCGCACTAAATCGTCCACAGTAGACACCCAAGGTCGGCGACAGACCGCGGCCCAGCGTAGCCGCCGCTCAGCCGGAGGCGCGGACGACCAGCTCCGGGGCGATGGCGACGCTGCGGGACGCGCCCTCGTCGCCGGCCAGGTGCGCCCCCAGCACCCGGACCGTCTCCGCCGCGATCTGCTCCTGCGGCTGCCGCACCGTGGTCAGCGCGGGCTGGGCGAGTTCGGCGTACGGGATGTCGTCGAAGCCGGTGACCCGGACGTCCTCGGGCACTCGGACGCCCCGCCGCGCCAGCTCGCTCAGCACACCCAGGGCGATCGTGTCGTTGCCGCACACGATGCCGTCCGGCAGCGAGCCTTGTGCGAGCAGGCGCTCGCCGGCCTGCTGGCCCCATTCCTTGCTGAAGTCGCCGAGCAGCACGTCGGCGCCGTCGCCCGCGGCGCGCCGGAAACCGTCCAGCCGGGCCTGCGCCGACGAGTCGGTCGGCCGCGATCCGACGAACACCAGGCGGTTCGCGCCGAGCCCCAGCAGGTGGCGCACGACCTGGCTCATCCCGGCCTCGTTGTCGACCCCGACCCAGCTGCCCGCGAAGCCGTCCACCCGCAGGTCGAGCTGGATGACGGGAACCCGCGCGGCGGCCGCCGCCAGCACCTCGCCGCTGCGTTCGCGGTGGCACGGGATCATGATCAGCGCGTCGACCCGGCGATCCAGCAGCGCGCGGACCTGGCGCTGTTCGGTTTCCGGCTCGTAGTGCGAGTTCGCGAGCAGCAGGCTGCGCTGCCCGCCCTGCAGCTGCTTCTCCACGGATTCGACGAGCGTGGCGAAGAAGGGGTTGCCGATGCGCGGCACGACCATGCCTATGGTGTGCGTGGTGCGGCTGCGCAGTGACGCGGCGACGACGTTGGGCTCGTAGTCGAGCTCGCGCGCGGCCGCGAGGACCTTCTCCCGGTTCTCCGCTCGCACGCCGCGCTGCCCGGACAGGGCGCGTGACGCGGTCGCGACCGACACGCCGGCCCGCGCCGCCACGTCGTGGATCGTGACGCCCACGCCACCTCCTCGGTCTCGTACCGCCTGGAGCGTAATCGATTTCGCGCTGTTTTCTCCACAGGATCGGGGATTCCCGAACTCGATTCCGCCGATTCGCGGAAACCGATTCCACGGGCCGGATGCCGGTGCTGACCAGCGACCCGGACCGGGTCGGCGAATGCCGGCCGGACGCGCTCCTCGCCGGCCGGTGACCGGTCAGCCGAAGTAGGTGGCGACGTCCAAGGCGCCTCCCGCGGCCTCGAACTCGTCCCGGGCCGCCCGCCGGAGATCCGCGTCGGCCAGGTAGTCCACTGTGGTCAGAGCCAGGCCGATCGCGCCGTCGAGGACCGCCCGGTCGCCCGCCGGGGTCGCCGCCGCGGCGGCGAATTCCTCGGTGTGCAGGGCGAGGTTCGGGTCGCCCAGGCCGATCATCGGGTGGATCGCCGGGAGCCGGTAGCTGATGTTGCCGAGATCCGTCGAGCCGGTGAGGTACTCCGGGACGACGCCGCGCGGCAGGGACGTCCGGCCGCGCCGGGCCTGGTGCTGCGCCCAACGGGCCGCCAGCGCGTCGTTGTGCCGGATCGGCAGGTAAGCGGGGTTGTTGTCCCAGTTCAGCTCGACGCCGCAGCCCGTCATCGAGGCCGCACCGTGCGCGATCGCCTCGATCCGGGCGGCGAGGTCCTGCAACGAGCCCGGCTCGGCGGACCGGACGTAGAACACCGCCGCGGCGCGGTCGGGCACGACGTTGGGCCGCTTGCCGCCGTCGGTGATGATCCCGTGCACCCGGTCCGTCGACGGCATGTGCTGCCGCATCGCCGCGACGCCCTGGTACGTCGCCACGACCGCGTCGAGCGCGTTGCGGCCCATGAACGGCTGCGCGGCGGCGTGCGCGGCGACACCGTGGAACACCACCTCCAGCTGGCGCCGCCCGAGGAACGGGTGCGCGGCGATGTCGTGGGAGAACGGGTGCAGCATCACGACCGCGTCGACGTCGTCGAAAAGCCCTGCCCTGGCCAGGTGTTCCTTGCCTCCGCCGCCCTCCTCGGCCGGCGTGCCGACCAGGCTCACCCGGCCGCCGGTCGCCGACACCGCGGTGGCGGCGGCGAGGAACCCGCCGACGGCCGCCGAGCAGATGATGTTGTGACCGCAGCCGTGCCCGATGCCCGGCAGCGCGTCGTACTCCGCCAGCACCGCGACGTGCGGGCCGTCGCCGCCGGCCTCGACGCGCAGCGCGGTGTCCAGCCCGCCGACGCCGACCTCGGCGTCGTGCCCGTGGCGCCGCAACAGCTCGGCGGCCTGAGCGACGGACCGGTGCTCGGCGAACGCCTCCTCCGGGTGCGCGTGCAGGTCCCGGCTCAGCGCGACGAGATCGTCGGCGTTGTCGTCCACCCATCGCTCGACGTCGGCGCGCAATGCCTCGTCGGCGCCCGCGAACTCGGAGCGGATCGGCTCGGCGGCGGCCACCGCCCGCTCGGTAGCAGCGGAAACGGCGCGGAGGTAGGAGTCATCGGGCTGCGTAGGCTGTGTCACACCCCGAACTTTAGGCCGAACGTGTTGCGCGGCGAATCACCGCCGCGCGGCGCCGTCCTGCTGGGGAACCGGTCCGAGCACCCGGTGCGCCAGGAGCGTGCCGCCGACGACGGCCGACGGGATCACCACGAGCTGCGCGACCGGGATCAGGCACAGCAGGTAGGTCGGCAGCCCGAAGCCGAAGACCACCGCCCGGTACTGCCGCAGGGCCCGGCGCCGGTCGCGGAAGGTCAGGCCGCGCCGCTGGAACACCAGGCCGACCATCTCCAGCGTGACCAGCCACGCGCCGAAGAACGCGCCCAGCACCAGCGCCGCGATCTGCCCGACCACCGGGATGAACCCGATGCCGAACAGCACGATCGCGCCGACCAGCGCCACGCCCACCAGCTTCAGCGAATCCCGCACGCCGCGGCCGAGCTGCCGCGCGAAACCGGCGCCGTCGTCGGAGGCGTCCAGCCCGAGCTTCTGCTCGGCCTGCTCGGCGATGTGCTCGTAGAACGGTCCGCCGATGAGCAGCGTGACGGCGATGAACGACACCGACGCCAGCAGTCCGGCGGCGCCGACCAGCGCCACGCCCACCAGGATGCGCAGCGCCTGGCGGGCGGCGTCGCCCCAGCTGTCGGCGAACGGCGTCATCCAGCTGACCAGGTCGGGCGTGAAGTAGATGAGCGTGCCGAGGCCGCCCAGCAGCAGCAGGGCGCTGATCAGCGCCGGCAGCGCGCCGAGGAACAGCAGCTTCGGATTGCGCAGGATGATGCCGAAACCGGTGCCGAGCGTGCGGACACCGGAGAGGAACGAACTCATCAGGATTGGTCTCCCGTGCGGTGGCGATCGACGCCCACCGTATCGGCCGCGGCTCGGCGGCCGGACGGGAAACGACGGATCAGCGCGCCACGCGGTGCCGGTTGCGCCGCGGGTGCGGCACCGACCGGGGCCGCCGACCGTCGGCCGGCCCGGGATTGCGGCGGTCCTCCTGGTGGTTCGCGTGCAGCTCCACCAGCAGGACGTCGGGGTTCTCCCCGGCGTGGCTGCGCCAGAGCATCCTCAGCAGCTCGTCCTCGGCGAGCACCCAGCGACGGCCGAAAACATCATCGTCACTCATGGCGGCTCCAGCATCCCCGCGGCTGTTCACGCATGGTGCACGTGCGATCTCTCCCCGTACACCATACCCCGCGAACGACCTTCGGTGATCCGTCTCACCGGGCCGCGGTCCGCGGTTGCCCGACCGGAAGAGGTCAACTTAGGTTAGCCTTTCTTGCCAGAACTTCGGGCGGTCGGCCCGAACCGGACGACGAAGGACTTCGGTGATGACGCCTCCCCCAGCAGCTGGTGCCCGGTTCGGCCGTCGGGGCTTCCTGATCGGCACGACCGGCGTGCTCGCCGCCGGACTCGCCGCCGGGCTGACGGCCTGCGGCGGCTCCGGCGGACCGGACGGGACCGGCAACGCCCAGGCCGGGCCCGGATTCCCGGCGAACATCCCGAACCGGTACGGCGCGGCGGAGATCAAGGCCGCGCCGCAGCGCCTCGTCACCCTGGGCATCACCGACCACGACGTGCTGCTGCCGCTGGGCGTGATCCCGGCCGGGCTGACCAAGTGGGGCCCGTGGGACAGCGGCGTCGGCCCGTGGGCGGAGCCGTTCCTGGGCGGCCAGCGCCCCAAGGTGTTCGGCAGCGAGGTCGACGTGGAAGGCGTCATCGCGCTCGCCCCGGACGTCATGATCGCGCTGCAGAGCGCCCTGACGCAGGAGCAGTACAACCGGCTCAGCACCTTCAACCCGGTGGTGGCGCAGCCGCCGAACTCCATCGACTACGGGGTGAACTGGCGGGTGCAGGCGGAGACGATCGGCCAGGCGCTGGGCAAGCAGGCCGAGGTCGCCAAGCTGCTCGCCGACACCCAGGAGCGCATCGACCAGACCCGCCGGGCGAACCCGCTGTTCGAGGGCAAGACGCACGTGACGGTCCGCACCGACTCGGCGGGCACCTACGCCGCCTACACCAAGCAGGACGCCCGCACCGCGCTGCTGGAACAGCTCGGGCTGCGGTTGTCGCCGGCCATCGAGAACCTCGACAGCGGCGGCAAGTTCAACGTCAAGGTCAGCAAGGAGCAGGTGGGGCTGCTGGACGCGGACGTCGTGATCGTGACGACCGCCAAGGCCGCCGACGTGGACGCGGTCCGCAAGGACCCGCTGCTGAACAACCTGCCAGCGGCCAAGCGCGGCTCCCTGGTGCTGCTGGACGACTACGACCTGACCATGGCGCTGGGTTCGGCCACCGTCTCCAGCATCCCGTTCGCCCTGGAGCGGCTGGCGCCGAAGCTGGTCGACGCGCTGAGTTGACGGACCCCGGGTTTGCACCCGGCCCGCGCGGCGGCAACGATACGTCGCTGTGACACGCAAGCCCCACGAGCAGGACTCGCCGGACGCGAAATCGCCCGTCCACGTGGACGAGTTGTCCAAGCGGATCATCGAACAGCTGCAGCAGGACGGCCGGCGGTCCTACGCCGCGATCGGCAAGGCCGTCGGCCTGTCCGAGGCAGCGGTGCGCCAGCGCGTCCAGCGGCTGCTGGACTCGGGGATGGTGCAGATCGTCGCGGTCACCGATCCGCTGCAGCTCGGCTTCCTGCGGCAGGCGATGATCGGCGTGACCGTGTCCGGCGACGTGCAGGAGGTCGCGGACCGGCTCGCGGAGCTGCCGGAGATCGAGTACGTCGTGATCACGGCGGGCTCGTTCGACCTGCTCGTCGAGGTGGTGTGCCGGGACGACGACCAGCTGCTGGAGGTGATCAACCGCCGCATCCGCAGCCTGGAGGCCGTCACCGGCACCGAGACCTTCGTCTACCTCAAGCTCCGCAAGCAGACCTACGCCTGGGGCACCCGGTAGGGCCTCACCCCAGGCTGGACATCAGAACCCGCGCTCCCCGACCCGTGATCCGCCGCAGTGGACGACGGCGTGATCGGGCAGCCGGCCGATGAACCCGGCCACCTTCGCGAGCTGGTCGGCACTGTTCAGCGGGCCGTAGTCCGCGTCGGCGTCGCCGGGCGGGCCGGTCCGGGTGCCGCGCGCCTGCTCGGTCAGCGCCGCCACGAACTCGTCGTGCAGCCCTTCCTGCACCAGCACGCGGGTCGCCGCCGTGCAGTCCTGGCCCGCGTTGAAGAAGCCCGCGGCGGCGATGCCCTCCGCGGCCGCCGCGACGTCGGCGTCGGCGAAGACCACGACCGGCGCCTTGCCGCCGAGCTCCAGGTGCACGCGCTTGAGGTCCTGCGCCGCCGATCCGGCGACCTCGACGCCGGCGCGCACGGAGCCGCCACGCGACACCTCTTCCGTTGATCGACTGCACTTGACCACTAGATCAATCGCCGTAGATGGTATTTACAACGCTTTCCGTTGTCCATGACACTCAGTACAATGGATTCCGCATACACCGATTAGCGTGAGGTTGATCATGAGCGCGACGGACAAGCCCGCCGCAACCGGCGCCCGCACCTTCGGCGACCGAGCCCGCGACCACCTGTGGCTGCACTTCGCCGACCACAGCGGCTACGCCGACACCGAGATCCCGGTGATCGTGCGCGGCGACGGTCCCTACGTCTACGACGAGCACGGCAAGCGCTACTTCGACGGCCTGGCCGGCCTGTTCGCGGTCCAGGTCGGGCACGGCCGCGACGAACTGGCCGAGGCGGCGGCGCGGCAGACCAAGCAGCTCGCGTACTTCCCGCTGTGGTCGCACGCGCACCCCAGCGCGGTGGAGCTCGCCGAGCGGGTCGCCGCCCAGGCCCCCGGCGACCTCAACCGGGTGTTCTTCACCGGTGGCGGCGGCGAAGCCGTGGAGAGCGCCTGGAAGCTCGCCAAGCAGTACTTCAAGAAGACCGGAAAACCCAACAAGCACAAGGTGATCAGCCGCTCGCTGGCCTACCACGGCACCTCGCAGGGCGCCCTGTCCATCACCGGCATCCCGGGCGCCAAGCAGGACTTCGAGCCGCTGGTGCCCAGCGCGATCAAGGTGCCCAACACCAACTTCTACCGCGCGCCGGTCCACGCCGACGACTACGAGGCGTTCGGCGCCTGGGCGGCCGACGAGATCGCCCGCGCGATCGAGCGGGAAGGCCCGGAGACCGTCGCCGCGGTGTTCCTGGAACCGCTGCAGAACACCGGCGGCTGCTTCCCGCCGCCGCCCGGCTACTGGCAGCGGGTGCGGGAGATCTGCACCGAGCACGACGTGCTGCTGGTCTCCGACGAGGTTATCTGCGCCTTCGGCCGGCTCGGGCACGACTTCGGCGCCAACCGCTACGGGTACCAGCCGGACATCATCACCGTCGCCAAGGGCCTGACCTCCGGGTACGCGCCGCTGGGCGCGATGATCGCCGACGAGCGGCTGATGGAGCCGTTCCTGGTCGACGGCAGCAGCTTCACGCACGGCTCGACCTACGGCGGGCACCCGGTGGCCTGCGCGGTCGCCATGGCCAACCTGGACCTCATCGAGTCGGAGGACCTCTACGGCCGGGTCCGGGCCAACGAGGCGAACTTCCGCGCCACCCTGGAGAAGCTGCTGGACCTGCCGATCGTCGGCGACGTCCGCGGCGCCGGGTACTTCTACGGCATCGAGCTGGTGAAGGACAAGGCGACCAAGGCGACCTTCACGGCGGAAGACGCGGAACGCGTCCTGCGCGGCCACGTCTCCCCCGCCCTGTTCGAAGCCGGCCTGTACTGCCGCGCGGACGACCGGGCGGAGCCGGTGATCCAGCTGGCCCCGCCGCTGATCTCCACCCAGGAGCACTTCGACGAGGTGGAGCAGATCCTCCGCGCGGTCCTCACCGAAGCCCAGGCCGAGCTCTGACGACGAAAGGGCGCCTTCCACACCGGAAGGCGCCCTTTCCCGTCGGCTCGTGCGGGCGTGAAAAGGCCCCTTCCGCGAGAGACCGTGTCGTCGCGGAAGGGGCCCAAGTCGTCGCCGATCGTCAGGCGATGATGCGGATCGGGTCCTCCAGGAGCCCGGTCAGCAGCTGCAGGAACGCCGCGCCGACCGCGCCGTCCACCGCCCGGTGGTCCGCCGACAGCGTCGCCCGCAGGATCTTGCGGGCCACGAACTCGCCGTCGCGCACCTGCACCTCGTCGCGGGCCGCGCCGACCGCCAGGATCGCCGCCTCCGGCGGGTTGATCACCGCGCTGAACTGCTCGATGCCGAACATGCCCAGGTTGGAGATCGAGAAGGTGCCGCCGGACATCTCGTCCAGCTTCAGCTTGCCCTCGCGGGCCCGCCCGGCCAGCTCCCGGCTCTCCGCGGCGATCTCCGAGACGCTCTTGCGGTCGGCGTCCTTGATCACCGGCACGACCAGGCCGTTGTCGATTGCCACCGCGACGCCGAGGTTGATGCGCTTGTGCTGCAGCATCTTGTCGCCGGCGAACGAGACGTTCACCGCCGGGTTGGCGCGCAGGGCCGTCGCCACCGCCTTGACGATCAGGTCGTTGACGCTGACCTTCGGGCCGCCCGCGGCCTGCAGGCGCTCGTTGAGGGTCGCCCGGAACGCCATCAGGTCGGTGACGTCGATGGCGCTGGTCAGGTAGAAGTGCGGGGCCTGCTGCTTGCTCTCCGTCAGGCGCTTCGCGGTCACCTTGCGGATGTTGCTGAGCGGGATCTCCTCGACGTCCTCATTGGACACCACCGGAGCGGCGGCCGGCGCGGCGGCGGGAGCCGGAGCAGCGGCGGCCGGGGCGGCCGAGGCGGCGGCCTCGATGTCGGCGCGGATGATCCGCCCGCCGGGGCCGGTGCCCTGCACCGTGGACAGGTCCACGCCCTTCTCCTTGGCGACCGCCTTCGCCAGCGGCGACGCCTTCGGCTTCGCACCCTGCTCGGCGGGCGCGGCCGGGACGGCGGGCGCCGGAGCGGCGGCGGGCTCGGCCGGGGCCGGGGCCGCAGCGGCCGGGGCCTCGGCGGCCGGAGCCGCAGCGGCGGGCGCGGGGGCCGGGGCGGCTTCCGCCGCGGCACCGGAGCCGTCGCCGAGGATCGCGATCGGGGTGCCGATCGGCACCGTCGCTCCCGCCTCGACGAGGATCTTCTCCAGCACCCCGTCGTCGTAGGCCTCCAGCTCCATGATGGCCTTGTCGGTCTCGATCTCGGCCATCACTTCGCCGCGGCTGACCTGGTCGCCGACGTTCTTGCGCCAGGTCGAGATCACGCCCTCCTCCATCGTGTCGGAGAGCCTCGGCATCTGAATCTCAGTCATGGTCTTCCTCGGGTGAGCACAGGCCTCAGCGGCGACGGCGGCCGACGGCGTCCAGCGTCTGGTGGACAGCGGTCGTGAGGGACTCGGCGGACGGCAGTGCGGCCCGCTCCAGCGGCTTGGCGTAGGGCAGCGGGACCTCCGCCGCAGCGACGCGACGCACCGGGGCGTCCAGGTAGTCGAATGCACCGTCCGAAATGGACGCCGCGACCTCCGCGCCGATGCCGTAGGTCAGCCAGTCGTCCTCGGCGATCACGGCGCAGCCGGTCTTGCGCACCGACTCCACGACGGTGTCGCGGTCCAGCGGCCGCAGGCTGCGCAGGTCGACGACCTCGGCGTTGATGCCCTCTTCGGCCTGCAGCTTCTCGGCGACCTGCTGGGCGACCATGGCCATCCGCGAGTAGCCGATGATGGTGATGTCGGTGCCCTGCTTGGTCACCTTCGCCTTGCCGATCTCGGCGGGCTCGACGACGTCCGGGACCTCGCCCTTGGTGTTGTACAGCGCGAGGTTCTCCAGGAACAGCACCGGGTCGTTGTCCCGGATGGACGCCAGCAGCAGCGCCTTGGCGTCGGCCGGGGTGCTCGGCGCGACGACCTTCAGGCCCGGCACGAACGCGTAGTACAGCTCGATGTTCTGCGAGTGGGTGGCGCCCAGCTGCTGGCCGCCGCCGCCCGGCGTGCGCAGCACCATCGGCACGCTGGTCTGCCCGCCGAACATGCCGTAGATCTTGGCCGCGTGGTTGACGATCTGGTCCAGCGCGATCAACGAGAAGTTGATCGTCATCAGTTCGACGACCGGCCGCAGGCCGAGCATGGCGGCGCCGACCGCGGCGCCGACGAAGCCCTCTTCGGCGATCGGGGTGTCGCGCACGCGCTTTTCGCCGAATTCCTTCAGCAGCCCGGCGGTGATCTTGTAGGAGCCTTCGAAGACCCCGATTTCCTCGCCGATGAGGAAGACGTCCTCATCGCGCAGCATTTCTTCGCGAAGCGTGTCGTGCAACGCTTGGCGATAAGAGATGACGGCCAAGGGTTTTTCTCCTGCACAAAAGCATTGGTGAACCCCGTGGATCTCTCCATTGGCGTCGGGGAGATCCACGGGATCTGTGGCGGGGTGTCGCGAATTCGCGGGGCAGAAGCCTCAGAAGACCGGGTCGGCCGGCAGGCGCCGCGAGTCGTTGGCCACCGGGGTGGCGTAGGTGTAGTCGAACAGCGTCGAGGGGTCCGGGTGCGGGCTGTCGTCGGCGAACGCGACCGCCGCGTCGGCCTCGGCCTGCGCCTTGCGCTCGATCTCCACGGCGGCGTCCTCGTCGAGGATGCCCGCCTCGATCAGCTCGGCCCGGAAGTTCGCCACCGGGTCGGCCTGCTTGGCCTTCTCGATCGAGTCCTCGCTGCGGTACTTGGCCGGGTCGACCACCGAGTGGCCCTTCAGCCGCTCGCTGACCGCCTCCAGCAGCGCCGGGCGGCCGTTCTCACGGGCCTCCTCGACCAGGCGGGTCGCCGCGTCGCGGACGGCCAGCACGTCGTTGCCGTCCACCCGCTCGCCGTGCATCCGGTAGGCGGCGGCGCGCTTGAACAGGTCCGGCTCGGCGGAGGACTTGTCGACCGTGGTGCCCATCCCGAGCTGGTTGTTGATCACCACGAACACCACCGGCAGGTTCCACAGCGCGGCGATGTTCAGCGCCTCGTGGAAGGCGCCGATGTTGGTGGTGCCGTCGCCCATCTGGCACATCACGACCTGGTCGCCGCCGCGGTAGTCGATGGCCATCGCCGCGCCGGTGGCCAGCGGGACCTGCCCGCCGACGATGCCGTACCCGCCCAGCAGCCCGGCCTCGACGTCGAACATGTGCATCGAGCCGCCCCAGCCCTTGGAGGTGCCGGTGGTGCGGCCGTACAGCTCGGCCATCACGCGGCCGGGCTCGATGCCCTTGGCGATCGCGTAGCCGTGCTCGCGGTAGTTGGTGAACAGCAGGTCGCTCTTGCGCAGCGCCCGCATCAGGCCGACGACGGTGGCTTCCTCGCCGAGGTTGAGGTGGCAGTAGCCGCCGATCTTGGCCTGCGTGTAGCCCTGGGCCGCGCGCTCCTCGAAGCGGCGGATCAGGGTCATCTCGTAGAAGTAGTCCTTCAGGAGCTCCGGCGACTCACCGGCGAACCGTCCGCCGCCGGAGCCGCGTACCGAACCGGCGCGGCGCGACTTGGCGGCGCGAGTGGCGGGTTTGGTGCGGGTAGCAGTCTGTGCCATCACAGATCCCCTTCTCGTTCGCTCAGCGCTTCTTCGGCGGCGCGACGTGGACCGGCAGGCCGAGCGCGGACATCGCCGCCTCCATGCCGATCTCGCCCAGGGTCGGGTGCGCGTGGATGGTCTCGGCGAGTTCGTCGAGGGTGGCCTCCAGGGCCATGGCGAGGGCGCCCTCGGTGATCAGGTCGCTGGCGGAGTGCCCGATGATGTGCACGCCCAGCACCTCGCCGTACTTCTTGCCGGCGACGATCTTCATGAAGCCCTCGGTGTCGCCGTAGCTCTGCGCGCGACCGAGCGCGGCGAACGGGAACTTGGCGGCGACCACCTCGTGCCCGGCCTCGATCGCCTTGGCCTCGGTGAGCCCGACGCTGGCGATCTCCGGGTGGGTGAAGGTGGCGGCCGGGATGACGTTGTAGTCGATCGCGGCGTGGTGCCCGGCGATCGTCTCGGCGGCGACCACGCCCTGGTGCGACGCGACGTGCGCGAGCAGCGCCTTGCCGGTGACGTCGCCGATCGCGTAGACGTGCTCGACGTTGGTGCGCAGCTTGTCGTCGACGGTGATGAAGCCGCGCTCGCTGGTGGCGACGCCGGTCTTCGCCAGGTCCAGGTTGGCGGTGTTGGGCTTGCGGCCGACGCCGACCAGCACCACGTCCGCGTCGATCTGCTGCGGCTTGGCGCCGTCCACGGTGACCTTCAGGCCGTCGGCGGCCTGGTCGACGCGGGACACGGTCGCCTCGGTGAGCACCTTGATGCCGCGCTTGGTGAACGAGCGGCCCAGCGCCTTGCCGACCTCGACGTCCTCGGCGGGCACCAGGGTCTTCTGCATCTCGATGATGCTGACCTCGCTGCCGAGGGTGGCGAACAGGGTCGCCCACTCGGCGCCGACCGCGCTGCCGCCGATGATCGCGATGCGCTTCGGCACCTCGGTGAGGCCGAAGGCGCCGTCGGAGGTGATCACGCCGGGCAGGTCCGCGCCGGGCAGCGGCAGCTGCACGGGGACCGAGCCGGTGGCGATGATGACGTCGCGGGCCTTGACCTGCTCGATGGGCTGCGCGCCGGCCGGTTCGGCGGCGTAGCGCGGGCCGTCGGCGCCCAGCGGCGACTCACCGGTGGCGTAGACGTCCACGGTGGTCGGGCCGGTGAACCGGGCGTGGCCGTTGATCACGGTGACGCCGTTGCTCTTGAGCAGGCCGGCGACGCCGTCGGTGAGGCCCTTGACGACGGCGCTCTTGCGACGCGTGATCGCGTCGTAGTCGACGGTGACGTTCTCGACGTTCACCCCGAAATCGGCCGCGTGCAGCACGGTTTCGTACACCTCGGCCGAACGCAGCATCGCCTTGGTGGGGATGCAGCCCCAGTTCAGGCAGACCCCGCCGGGCCGCTCCTTTTCCACCACGGCGACCGCGAGGCCGCGCTGCGCGGCCCGGATCGCGGCGACGTATCCGCCGGGGCCACCGCCCACCACGAGAAGGTCGAACTCCTGCACTTCGCTGTGCTCCTTTGACTGCACGCGCCGGTTACGGAAAGCCCGGATCGAGCGGGCAATTCTCACTGTGAGTGTCGTGAGCACGACCACTCCCGCGCTATGCCCGCTCGCCCAGACTTCTCGGACAACGGATGTGCAAACCGCACATTCCCACGCGTGACACACACAACATGTAACGCGATCATCACCGACAGTACTCGAGACGCCGATCACATGACTCGAGACACACCTAGGCACGAAAAAGCAAGCGGCGGCGCCGACTCGAAGTCGACGCCGCCATCAGCAGACCGAAATTTGCGTTTTGACCGGATGTCACGCTTGCACAGTCAAGCGCCCGACCCGGTGGTATCTCGACCGGCCTGCTGCCTCCGGACGGCCAGCGCGGCGTACGCGGCCGCGCCGTCGCCGAGCACCGCGTCGTCGAACCGGGCTCGCGGCGAGTGGTTGTTCGGCGCCTGCTCCGGGTCGAGGTCTTCCGGGCAGGCGCCCAGGGAGATCATCGCTCCGGGGATCTCGTCGAGCACCCGGGAGAAGTCCTCCGAAGCGCCGAGCGGCTGGGGGGCCGGGGCGAAGCGGTTCTCGCCGTGCAGCTCCCGCAGGGCGTCCGCGACGAACTCCGCCTCCGCCTCGTCGTTGACCGTCACCGGGTACTGCTCGACGAATTCCGCTCGCACCTCCGCCCCGTGCGCCGCGGCGATGCCCTCGCAGACCTGGACCGAGCCGTCCTTGACCACCGACTGGGCGTGCGGGGAGAAGGACCGGACGGTCGCGGCGAAGGTGACCTCGTCGGGGATGACGTTCTCCTGGGTACCGCCGTGGATCATGCCCACCGTCAGCACCACCGGGTCGAAGATGTCGAACCGGCGGGTCACGAAGGCCTGCAGCGCCAGGACCATCTCGCACGCCACCGGCACCGGGTCCACCGCCCGGAACGGCATCGAACCATGCCCTCCCCTCCCCCGGACGGTCACCACCAGCCGGTTGGACGCCGAGAGCATCGGCCCGCCGCGGGTGGTGAAGAGACCACGGCGCAACGAGGAGATCACGTGCAGCGCGTAGGCCGCGTCGGGCTTGCGCCCGGAAGCGGACAGGAGGCCCTCCTCGAGCATCCGCGCCGCGCCGTCGTAGCCCTCCTCGCCCGGCTGGAACATGAACACCACGTCGCCGGCGAGCTGATCCCGGCGCGGCGCCAGCAGTTTCGCCGCGCCCAGCAGCATCGTCGTGTGCAGATCATGACCGCAGGCGTGCATCCGGTCGTCGTCCGCGGCGAAATCCAGCCCGGTCGCCTCCACCACCGGCAGCGCGTCCATGTCCCCGCGCAGCAGCACCGTCGGACCCGGTCGCGAGCCGCGCAGGACCGCGGTGACCGAGCTGAGCCCGGTCCCCGTCGACACGTCCAGGCCCAGTCCGTCCAATTCGGACAGCACGCGTTCCTGGGTGCGCGGCAGCCGCAACCCCAGTTCCGGAAACCGGTGCAGATCATGGCGAATCCGCACCAGGTCCGGATGCAGGGCGCGGGCGTCGTCCACCAACGCCGGCAGGGCGATCATGACAGTCCCTTCTCTCGGGAACGGGCACCGAGCACCGCGGTCCCCAGCAGCGTGATGACGGCGGTGCCGGCGGCGAACCACGGAACCGCGGGCAGGTGCCCGAACGCCGCGAGCCCCTCCGCCAGCAGCGGGAAGGTGCCGCCGAACAGCGCCACCGCGAGGGTGAACGGCACGCCCATGGCCACCACTCGCACGGCCACCGGGAAGACCTCGCTGTAGAGCACGTTCGCCACGGCCGTCGTGGGTGCGACGCCGAGGACGAGGTAGCAGGTCGCCACCGCCCACATCGGCAGCCAGCCCTGGGCGAGCGCGGTCATCAGCGGAACCGTGCTCAACGCCAGCAGCAGAGCCCCGATGCGGAACACCCTCATGCCGCCGAAACGATCGGCCAGCAGCCCGGAAACGACCATCGCGGCGATCAGCGCGAGCAGGCTCGGGATCATCTCCAGGTTGGACGCCGCGGAATGCGCGACGCCGACCTGCGCGGCGTACTCCGGGAGGTAGACGGTCCCGAAGTAGACCCCGACGGTGGTGCCGGTGGTCATCAGGAACACCGCGAGCATGCCCCGGGCGTGATCGAGCGCCTTCGGCCGCGGTGCCGCGGCGCGCCTGCCCGCCTCGAACTCCTCGCTCTCGGCGGCAGTGCTGCGCACCCAGAACGCCAGGACGCCGAAGAGGGCCGCGACGACGAAGCCGATCCGCCAGCCGCCGTCGACGACCCCCTGCTCGCCCAGCACGAGCAGCAGCGCGCCGACGACGGCGAAGCAGAGGATGTTGCCGATGAACGCGCCGCAGTAGGAGAGGCCGCTGTAGAGGAACCTGCGGTGCTGCGGCGCGGTTTCGGTGATGTAGGCCGCGACGCTCGGGTTCTCCCCACCCATCGCGATCCCCTGCAGGGCGCGCAGCAGCACCAGGACCACCGGAGCCACGACCCCGATCGTCGCCGCGGTGGGCAGCGCCGCGATCAGCAGGCTGCCCAGGCAGATCGTGCCCATGCTGACGATCAGCGCGAACCGGCGGCCGCGCACGTCGGCGATCCGGCCGAGCAGGTAGCTGCCCATCGGGCGGACCACGAAGCCCACCGCGAAGCCCGCATAGGCCGCGAGCAGCTTGGTCAGCTCGTCGTCCCCGGCGAACATCTGCGATGCGAAGTACGGCGCCAGCACCGCGTAGATCGTCCAGTCGAACGACTCGACGATCCCGCCGACCGTGCCGGCGATCAGTTCGCGACGCCCCTTCGGGGAAACCGCCGCTCGCCCTGGCCGCGCTGCCAGGGCCCCATCCACCTGCGCCAACACTCACCTCCGAGGTGTGTTCGTGCCGAGCAGAGTGCGATCCGGTGTAGTTCACCGAAAGGAACCTGGACGAGAATGCAGGAAAAAGCGCGAGGACTGGAGGGCGATGCAGGAAAAGGAGAAGGCGCTGGACGAGCTGGACCGCTCGATCCTGCACGCGCTGCAGATCGCACCCCGCGCCTCGTGGACCGAGGTGGGCCGGGTGCTCGACGTGGACGCGGTGACCGCGGCGCGGCGCTGGGACCGGCTGCGCGGCACCGGCCGGGCCTGGACGACCTGCTACCCGGGCGTCCGGCTGATCGACGCGATCTTCACGGCCTACGTCGAGATCGACGTGCAGTCCGGCCGGGCGATGGAGGTGGCCCGAACGCTGGCGAACTACCCGCAGGTGGCCACCGTCGAACACCTCGCCGGCGGGCGGGACCTGCTGATCATGGTGCTGGTCCAGGACCTCGGCGCGCTGTCGGAGCTGGTGTCCGAGCGCATCTCCGCGCTGCCCGGAGTCGCCCGCACCCGCGCCGCGCTGGGCACCCGGGTGTTCACCGAAGGCTCCCGGTGGCGACTGCGCAGCCTCACCGCCGCCCAGCAGCGGCAGCTGGCCCGACCGGCCGCCGACCGGCCGCGCGCCGACCTCGACGAGCACGACCACCGGCTGATCACCGCCCTGTCCCGGGACGCCCGGGCGCCCGCGGTCGAGCTGGCCCGGGAGACCGGGCTGAGCGCGCCGAACGTCCGCCGCCGCATCGCCGGGCTGGCGCACCACGGCGACGCCGTGCTGCGGTGCGAGGTCGCCCGCGGCCTCACCGGCTGGCCGATCGCCGCCACCCTCTGGGCCAGCGTCCCGCCCGGCGAGCTCGACAAGGTCGTGCAGGGCCTGAGCGCGCTACCCGAACTGCGGATGTGCTCATCGGTCACGGGCCCGCACAACCTGCTGTTCACGCTGTGGCTGAAGTCCGTGGCCGACCTGGCGCGCCTGGAAGCGCTGCTGGCCGACCGCCTGCCCCAGCTGCACCTCGTGGACCGGGCGGTGACGCTGCGCATGGTGAAGCTGATGGGCCGGCTCCTGGACGAGGACGGCCACGAGTCCGGCTGCGTCCCGATCGACCCGTGGTCCCCGCCGAAGCAGCTGCCGGATCCCCGCGGGTAGGGGCGGCACCGAATCGGCACCGCCCCTGCGGGTCAGTCGCCCGACTGCTGGCGTTGCACCGCCAGCGCCGCGTATGCGACGGCTCCGTCGCCGAGGACTGCGTCGTCGAATCGGGCTCGCGGCGAGTGGTTGTTCGGCGCGTTCGCCACATCGAGGTCGTCCGGGCAGGCGCCGAGGGCGATCATCGCGCCCGGCACCTCGTCGAGCACTCGGGAGAAGTCCTCGGAACCGGCGACCGGGTTGGGCGCCGGGGCGAAGCGCTCCTCGCCGTGCAACTCGCGCAGGGTGTCGGTCACGAACGACGTCTCGGCCACGTCGTTGACCGTCACCGGGTACAACTCGACGAACTCCGCGTCCAGCTCGGCTCCGTGCGCGGCCGCGATGCCTTCGCACACCCGGATCGAGCCGTCCTTGACCACCGCCTGCGCCTGCGGCGAGAACGACCGGACCGTCGCGGCGAAGGTGACCTCGTCGGGGATGACGTTCTCCTGAGTACCGCCGTGGATCATGCCCACCGTCAGCACCACCGGGTCGAAGATGTCGAACCGGCGGGTCACGAACGACTGGAGCGCGGTGACCATTTCGCACGCCACCGGCACCGGGTCCACCGCCCGGAACGGCGCCGAACCGTGGCCGCCGCGCCCGCGGACGGTCACCCGCAACCGGTTCGACGCCGAGAGCATCGGCCCGCCGCGAGTCGTGAACACCCCGCGCTTGATCCACGACGACATCACGTGCAGGGCGTAGGCCGCGTCGGGCTTGCGGCCGCTGGCGCCGAGCAGCCCCTCTTCGATCATCCGCGCCGCGCCGTCGTAGCCCTCCTCCCCAGGCTGGAACATGAACACCACATCGCCTGAGAGTTGATCCCGGCGCGGGGCGAGCAGTTTCGCCGCGCCGAGCAGCATCGTGGTGTGCAGGTCGTGCCCGCAGGCGTGCATCCGCCCGTCGCCGGCGGCGAAGTCCAGCCCGGTCTCCTCCGCGACGGGCAGCGCGTCCATGTCCCCGCGCAGCAGCACCGTCGGGCCGGGTCGGGCTCCGCGCAGCACCGCCGTGACGGAGCTGACCGATTCCCCGGTGGACACCTCCAGCCCCAGACCATCCAATTCGGACAGAACCCGTTCCTGGGTGCGCGGCAGCTGCAACCCCAGCTCCGGAATCTGGTGCAGGCCGTGGCGGATCTGCACCAGATCCGGGTGCAGTGCACGGGCGTCGTCGAGCAAGGTCGACAAGGAAGTCATGGCAATCCTTCTCCGAATTCAGTCCTGTTTGAACAGCGCGGTGCCCACCAGCGCGATGACGGCGACGGTGGCGGCCACCCAGGGCACCGCGGCGAGGTACCCGGCCGCGCCGAGGCCTTGCGCCAGCAGCGGGAAGGTGCCGCCGAACAACGCGATCGAGAGGGTGGACGGGACGCCCATGCACACCACCCGTACCTCGACCGGGAATCCACGCGCGGACAGCACGTTGGCCAGCGCGATGGTCGGCGCGACGCCGAGCACCAGGTAGAGGGTCGTCACCGCCCACACCGGCAACCAGCCCTGCGCGAGCGCCGTCATCAGCGGCACCGTGCACAACGCCAGCAGCACCAACCCGATCCGGAACACCCGCATGCCACCGAAGCGGTCCCCCAGGATCCCGAACAACGCCATCGCGGCGATCAGCAGCAGCAGGCTGGGGATCATGCTCAGGTTCGAGCTCGCGGCCGGCGCCGCACCGACCTGCGTCGCGTACTCCGGCATGTAGGTCGTGCCCAGGTAGTAGCCGACCGTCACCCCGGTGGTCATCAGGAAGACCGCGACCATGTTCCGCATGTGCCCGGCCAGCTTCGGCCGCTGCGCTTCGCGCTTGCCGCTCTCGAACTCGCCGCTCTCCGCCGCGATGCTGCGCACCCAGAACGCCAGCACGCCGAACACCGCCGCGATGACGAACCCGATCCGCCAGCCGCCGTCCACGACGCCGGGCTTGCCCATCACGAGCAGCAGCACGCCCACGACCGCGAAGCACAGGACGTTGCCGATGATCACGCCGCTGTAGGACAGGGCGCTGAACAAGAACTTGCGGTTCGACGGTGCCGTCTCGCTGATGTACGCGGCCACGCTGGGCGCTTCCCCGCCCATCGCGACGCCCTGCAGCGCCCGCAGCAGCACCAGCAGCGCCGGAGCCGCGACGCCGATCGACGCCGCAGTGGGCAGCAGCGCGATCAGCAGGCTGCCGAGGCAGATGGCGATCATGCTGACCATCAGCGCGAACCGGCGGCCTCGCACGTCTGCGAGCCGCCCCAGCAGGTAGCTGCCGAAGGGCCGGACCACGAAGCTCACCGCGAAGCCCGCGTAGGCGGCCAGCAGCTTGATCAGCTCGTTGTTCCCAGCGAACATCTGCGACGCGAAGTACGGCGCCAGCACCGCGTAGATCGTCCAGTCGAAAGACTCGACGACGCCGCCCACCGTGCCGGCGAGCAGCTCCCGGCGCCCCTTCGCCGGGGCCGCCGATCTCCCTGGTCGCGCTGCCAGGGTTTCGTCCACCTGCGTCACGCTCACCTCCGAGGTGCTTTCGTTCGGAGCAGCGTGCGACCCGGCGGCGAAGATCGATAGAAACCCGCGCGAGAATGCACGGAAAAGCTCGAAGGGCAGGTCCGGATGCACGAAACGTCACTCGACGAGCTGGACCGCTCGATCCTGCACGCGCTCCAGATCTCGCCGCGCGCCACCTGGACCGAGATCGGCGGCGTGCTCGGCGTGGATTCAGCCACCGTCGGGCGGCGCTGGGAACGGCTGCACGCGGCGGGTCTCGCCTGGACGACCTGCTACCCCGGGATGCGGCTGGCCGGCTCGATCTGCATGGCCTTCATCGAGATCGACGTGCAGTCCGGGCAGCAGGTGGCGGTCGGCCGCGAGCTCGCGACCTACCCGCAGGTGATCACCGTCGAGCACATGGCGGGCGGCCGGGACCTGCTGATCACCGTGATGATCCGGGATCTCGGCGCGCTCTCCGAACTGCTGTCCGACCGCATCTCGCCGCTGCCGGGCGTCGTGCGCACCCGCGCCGCGCTGGGCACCAAGGTCTTCACCGAGGGATCCAGCTGGCGGCTCCGCGCGCTGACACCGTCCCAGCAGCGCCGACTGGCCCGCCCGACCGCGACGGACCTGCCGCCCGCGACCGACCTCGAAGAACGCGACCGAAGGCTGATCACCGCGCTGTCCCGCAACGGCCGGGCGACCGCGGTCGAGCTCGGCCAGGAGACCGGCCTGAACGCGCCCAGCGTGCGCCGGCGGCTGGCCGGGATGACGCACAACGGCGGCCTGTCGCTGCGCTGCGAGATCGCGCGCGACCTGACCGACTGGCCGGTCTCGGCGAGCCTGTGGGCGAGCGTGCCGCCGGGACAGCTGGACAAGGTGGTGCAAGGCCTGCGGGCGCTGCCCGAACTCAGGCTGTGCGCATCCGTCACGGGCCCGCAGAACCTGCTGTTCACGGTGTGGCTGAAATCGGTGGCGGACGTGGGCCGCCTGGAAGCGCTACTCGGCGAGCGCCTCCCCCAACTGCAGCTGGTCGACCGAGCGGTGGCGCTCCGGCAGGTCAAGCTGATGGGCAGGCTCCTGGACGAGGACGGCCACGCCGGGGGCTGCGTCCCGATCGACCCCTGGCTGCCGCCGAAGTCCCTGCCCGCCGCCTAGTCGCGGAGGCCGTCGCGGAGGCGCAGCGCGGACAGCGCCAGCGACAGCGACACGTACGCCGAGCGGCCGTAGAGGGGCTGGCCGATCAGCGACGTGATGCGGTGCAGGCGGTTGAGGACCGTGTTGCGGTGGCAGTGGAGGCGGACCGCCGCGTTGGCCGTCGAGCAGTTCTCCTCCAGCCACGCCGCCAGGGTGTCCAGCAGCATGTCGCGTTCCTTGACCGGCAGCTCGAGGATCGGGCCGAGCTGGGACTCCAGCATCCGCTGCGCCAGGTCCGGCGACTGCACCAGCAGCGCCTCCGGATACCGCTCCTCCAGGGTCACCAGCTCCGCGGCGCCGTACGACGAGGTGCCCAGCGTGGTGAGCGCGAGCTGGTGGGCGAGCCCCACCTCCGCGAGACCGCGCACCGGCGGCGACACCGCGACCCGGCCGCGCGCCAGCGGTCGCAGCGCGTCCAGCGCGAGGTCCTTGCTCCGCTGCTCCAGCGCCACCAGGCCCACCAGCGAATCGGCGCGCACCTGCCACACGGAGCGGAAGTGCAGGGCGCTCAAGGCGTCCTGGTGCCCGCGCAGCGCGAAGCCGCCGTCGCTGGTCAGGTCGGCGACGATCGCCAGGTACCGCCCGCCGGTGGGCAGGTCGAGCTCCTTCGCGGTGCGCTGCGCGAAGGCGATGTCGCGCGCGCGACCCGCGAGCAGGTCCTCGACCATGGCGTGGCGCCGCTGGTCGTCGCGGCGCAGCCGCTCCAGCTCGGTGTTGCGGTAGGACGTCGACAGCGTCGAGGACAGGCCGTCGATGACCGTCCAGATCGACGTCGCGACGCCCAGCACCGAGTCGGGGTCGGCGCCGTCCTGGTGCGCCTGGTCGACCAGCGCCTCCCAGGCGATCCGGCCGCCCAACCGGAACGTCCGCAGCATCACCTCCAGCGGCACGCCCTGCTCGGCGCGGCGGCGGCCGATCGCGGCCGCCACGTCGTCGCCGTCCGGCCCGGACACCTCGCCGCTGAGGATCTGCAGGATGCGTTCGAGGTACTGCCGGCAGCCCTCCCAGAGGTCCTCCTTGGGAACGGGGCTGTAGTCGGTCCACTCCGGGTTGTCGGTGAAGATCGCGGCCATCAACCGCTCGGTGAGAGCGGGCACGTCGGCGAGGCGGGCCCGGGCCAGCGCGTGGGTGACTTCGGCGGCGGAGTCGGCAGGATCTGCTACCACACCCAGGAACGATACCGGCCACCCGCTGCTGTTCTTCACCGCTCGATCCGCAGTAGTCCTTCCTGGGCGACCGTCGCCACGTGGCGGCCGGAACGGTCGAAGACGTTGCCGCGTCCAAGCACCCGACCGCCCGCCGCAACCGGGCAGTCCTGGTCGTAGAGCAGCCACTCGTCGGCGCGGAGGTCTTCGTGGAACCACATCGCGTGATCCAGACTGGCCAGCTGCAGCCCCTTGGCGTGCCGGTCGACGCCGTGCAGCAGGAACACCGGCTCCAGCAAGGTCATGTCCGAGGCGTAGGCCAGCGCGCAGGCGTGCAGCAGCGGATCGTCCGGCAGCTTCTCCGGGGCGCGCATCCACACCAGGTGCCGGGAGGCGTCGCTCGGCTCGACCGGCGGCGGGTACGGCGGGTCGTCGACGTGGCGGAGCTCGATCGCGCGGGGCTTGCGCCACCAGTCCGGGACCGGCACGTCGGAGTCGGCGAAGCGCTCGTGCAGCGGCAGCAGCTCCTCGGGCTCGGTGGCCCGCGGGAATTCCGCCTGGTGCCGCACGCCGTCGCGGCCGCGCTGGAAGGAGACCAGCGCGGTGAACACCTCGACCCCGCCCTGGCGGGCGATCACCCGCCGCGCCGAGGTGGCCCCGCCGTCCCGGATTCTGTCCACTGTGTACTCGACGAGGTCGGTCGGGTCCGCGGGCCGGACGAAAAGCGCGTGCATCGAGTGCACCGGCCGGTCGTCGGCGACCGTGCGCCCCGCCGCGGCGATCGACTGGGCGAGCAGCAGCCCGCCGAACAGGCGGAGCTTCGGCATCGGCTGGGTGCGACCGAGGAACCGGTCGGCGTCCAGCTCGGCCAGGTCGAGCAGGTCCTGCAAGCGGGGTACGTCCATGACCCGAATCAACTACGCACAACGGGTGGTATCAAGTTGCACGTGACAGGCGACACAACCGGCGGATCAGGAGCGGCCGAGTGGTGATCGAGGCTGCGATGCGCGCACGCTCCCCCCGGCTTCCCGACGAGCTGGCCGGCCGGCTGCGGGAAGGGATCATGACGGGCCGGCTGCGGCAGGGCGATCACCTGCACCTGGAGCGGCTCGCCGAGCAGCTCGGCGTCAGCGTCACACCGGTCCGGGAGGCGCTGCTGGCCCTGCGCGGCGAGGGCTTCGTCGACCTCGAACCGCGCCGCGGGTTCACGGTGGCGCCGCTGAGCCGACAGGACTTCGAGGACGCGCACCGCCTGCAGGCCACCATCGCGGGCGAGCTCGCGGCCCGCGCCGCGCGCCAGATCGACGCCGAGCGGCTCGCCGAACTCGGTGCCCTGCTGGAGGAAATCCAGATGGCGAGCCGGTTCGCGCTGCTCGACATGGGCGAGCCGGTGGCCCGCTTCCACACCGTGATCTGCCGGGCCGCCGAGTCGCCGAAGCTGGCCTGGTTCCTCGGCATCGCGGTGCGCTACACGCCGCGCAACACCACCGCCGACGTGCCCGGCTGGCGGGAGATCGCGGTGGCCGACCACCAGAACCTGCTCACCGCGCTGCGCCACCGGGACCCCGCCGGCGCCCGCGCCGCGATGCACCAGCACATCACCCATACCGGACAGTTACTGATCCATCACCTGCAGCAACTGGGCTTGTGGTCCGAGGCTCCCGAAAACCCACCCCCACCAGGGAGTTCCGCATCACACCTGGAACATGGCGAAGGTCGCTAACGTTAAACCCCCTCGTGGCGACACCCAGGTGAGACGCCAAACGTGGCGTTCGCCGCATTCGCCTTTTCTGTTCCTACGCGAGAATCCGGGGGCCCCAGCCATGCAGAGCAACAGCCGCACCTTCGTGTCGGTTGTCGGAACGGTGATGATGGTCGTGACGACCGTTCTGCTCGCTACGTGGAGCCCCCCGCAATCGGAAACACAGGTAAATCCGGCGGCGAACCAGGCCACGATCGTCCTGGACCACTAGGTCTCCCGGACCACGTCCTGCGGGCGCTTGTCGTTGCGCAGCCCCGAAAATCGCGGGTGCCGCAGCTTCCCGTCCCCGGTCCACTCGGTGAACCCGATCTGCGCGACCAGCTCCGGCGCCACCCAGTGCGCGCCGGGCTCGGTCACCGGGTCGGCGAACGGTGAGCGCTCGCGGGCCAGTTCGTCCAGCCTGCCGCGCAGGTCCCGCAGCGTCCGCTCGTCGTAGCCGGTGCCGACCTTGCCCGCGTAGCGCAGCCGCGATTCCTGGTAGTAGCCGACCAGCAACGCTCCGAAACCGAACCGGGATCCCTTGGGGTCGGTGTAGCCGCCGATGACGAATTCCTGATCGGCGACGCACTTGAACTTCAGCCAGTCGCGGCTGCGCCCGCCGTGGTAGGCCCGGTCGGCGCGCTTGGCGATCAGGCCCTCCCAGCCGCGGCGGCACGCTTCGCGGAAGAACGCCTCGCCGTCGCCCGCGCGGTGCGCGCTGAACCGCAGCGGGTCGGTGAAGTCGAAGCACTCGCGCAACAGGCGCTTCCGGGAGCGCAGCGACAGCCTCGTCAGGTCGACGCCGCCGAATGCGATCAGATCGAACACGTAGTAGTGAACCGCGACACCGGTGCGGCGGGCCGCCCGCGGATCGGTGAGGTTGAGGCGCTTCTGCAGCCGCGCGAAGCTCGTCCGGTCGCCCTCGAAGGCGACCATCTCGCCGTCCAGCACGAACCGGTCGGCGCCCTGCGCGGCGAGCGCGTCGATGATCTCCGGGTAGGAGGCGTCGACGCGCTTGTGGTTGCGCGACCACAGCACCGGCCGGTCGCCGTCGCAGCCGGCGATCACCCGCGCGCCGTCGAGCTTGCGCTCGAAGATCCAGTCCGGATCGGAGAACCGGTGGTGGGTCAGGGTCGCCAGGGCCGGCTCGTGCCAGGTCCCGCCGGGCCAGGACCGCAGCAGGCCGCGTTCGGAATCGTCCAGGAGGCGCAGCGGATCGTTCATCGTTTGCGGAATACCCGCCGAATTCGTCGGCGCAAACCGGTTCAGCTGAGAGCCAGCTGTGAACGGCCTGTGAGTTGGACCCCGCGAGAGTTCCCAATCGGGTTAATGCGCGAAACTGGACGCGCCGTCCTCACCCGCAATACCAGCGGGCCCGACCGCCGAAGGTGAAAAGCACGCGATGTCGAAGAACAAGAATCCCGTGACCGAGAAGAGCGGGCTGTCCACGAACGTCATCCTCACCATCGTGGTGGTTGTCGTAGCCGTCGTGGTGATCGGAGGCGTGCTGCTGTTCAGCCGCGGCGGTTCGGAGGACAACGCGTCCAGCGGGCCCGCGGTGGCGGCGGAGATCCTGCGCAAGCCCGACAGCCACGTGCTGACCTCCGCGCCGGACAACAAGGTCACCGTGGTCGAGTTCCTCGACTACCAGTGCCCGGGCTGCCACTCGTACTACTCGGGGCTGACCAAGCAGGTCGAGAAGGACTACGCGGGCAAGATCACCTTCATCACCCGCAACTTCCCGCTCGGCATGCACCCGCTGGCGAGGCCGGCCGCGCAGGCCTCCGAGGCCGCGGCGGTGCAGGGCAAGTACAAGGAGATGTACCACGCCCTCTACGACAACTACGACGCGTGGGCGGTGGCGCCCGACGGCCAGAACATCAGCACCGACGAGGCCAAGGCGCGCGGGCTGTTCGACCAGTACGCCCAGCAGCTCGGCCTCGACCTCAACAAGTTCCACCAGGACATGAACTCGCCGCAGGTCAACGCCAAGATCGACGCCGACGTCGCCGACGGCGAGAAGGCCGGGGTGCAGGGCACGCCGACGATCTTCATCAACGGCAAGGAGTTCGACGCGGGCAACATCCAGACCTTCCAGCAGCTCAACGACGCCTTCCGCGGCGAGGTCGACAAGGAGCTCGCGAAGTGACCACCGCCCACGCCGTCGAGCCGGCGCCCGCCGAGCGATCGCACCCTGGCGGCGCGCCGCGCGGCCTGGGCTGGCTGTACGTCGTGGGCGGCCTCATCGGCTTCGTAGGATCGTTCGCGCTGATCCTGGAGAAGCTGCAGAAGCTGGCGAACCCCGGCTACGTGCCGACCTGCAGCATCAACCCGATCATCTCGTGCGGTTCGGTGATGGACAGCGCCCAGGCGGCGGTGCTCGGCTTCCCGAACCCGCTGATCGGGGTGGCGTCGTTCCCGGTGGTGGTCACCGCCGGGGTCGCGGCGCTGGCAGGGTTCCGGCCGCCGCGCTGGTTCTGGCTGGGCATGCAGCTCGGCACCACGCTGGCGGTCGGCTTCATCCACTGGCTGGTGGTGCAGAGCCTCTACGAGATCGGTGCGCTGTGCCCGTACTGCATGGTCGTGTGGGTCGTGACCATCCCGCTGTTCTGGTACACGACGCTGCACAACCTCGAGGCGGGCAACTTCGGCGGCGGCAAATCCATCGGCGTGGCGCTGCGCCGGTTCCACAGCGTGGTGCTCGCGGTGTGGTATCTGGTCATCGTGGTCCTGATCCTGCAGCGGTTCTGGGACTACTGGACCACCCTGGTGTAACCGGCGGGCCGTCCGTTTGTTCGGTCCGGGCCTCGGGTACCAGGTGACTGTGAGTGAGGTGTGCGCCGCACCGACCGAGACGAGGTGGCCCGGGATGAGCGTGGAACGCGAGCTCGCGCACGTCGAGCCGGAGACAGCCGCGGCGAATCTGGTCGAGGTCCGCATCGCGGCCGAGCCCGCCCAGCTGGCGGTCATGCGGGCCGTCGTCGGTGATCTCGCGATGCGCGCCGACTACGACGTCGACACCATCGCCGACCTGCGGCTGGCCGTGGACGAAGCGTGCTCGTCGCTGGTCCGGCTGGCCGCCCCGGCCGCGACGCTCGTCTGCCGGTTCCGCCTCGCCGGCGACCGGCTGTCGGTCACCGCCGAGGTCATCAGCGACGATGCGTTCGGGCCCCGCAAGGACACCTTCAGCTGGCGCGTGCTGAGCGCGTTGGCCGACGTTGTGTCAACCTCGGTCGAGTCGGATCCGGCTGTCAACGGCAGCCACCTGGTGCGGATCGAGTTGACCAAGGGACGGACGGCCCACGTGTGAAACGAGCGGACTCCAAGCCGACGGCACACTCGCGCAACGAGCGCTACGACCGGCTGGCGCCGCTGTTCCGCGAGCTCGCGAAGCTGGGCAAGGAGGACCCGCGCCGCAGCGCGCTCCGCGAAACGCTGGTGACCGAGCACCTGCCGGTGGCCGAGCACATCGCCCGCCGCTTCAGCCACCGCGGCGAGTCGCAGGAGGACCTCACCCAGGTCGCCACGCTGGGGCTGATCAACGCGGTGGACCGCTTCGACCCGGAGCGCGGCGTGGACTTCCTGTCCTACGCGGTGCCGACGATCATGGGCGAGGTGCGCAGGCACTTCCGGGACACCGGCTGGGCGGTGCGGATGCCGCGCCGGCTGCAGGAACTGCACCTGTCGGTGTCGGCGGCGATCGCCCGGCTGTCGCAGGAGCTGGGCCGCGCGCCGACGCCGAGCGAGCTGGCGAAGCACCTCGGGATCGGCACCGACGACGTCTACCGCGGCCTGGAGGCGGGCAACGCCTACCGCAGCGCCTCGCTCGACGAGCTGCTGACCGACACCGACGAGATCCCGCTCGGCGACGCCATCGGCTCCGACGACGCCGAGCTGGCCGAGGTGGAGAACCGCGAGATGGTCCGGCCGCTCCTGCAGGACCTACCGGACCGGGAGCGCCGCATCCTGGTGATGCGCTTCTTCCGCGGCATGACCCAGACGCAGATCGCCGAGCAGATCGGCATCTCGCAGATGCACGTCTCCCGCCTGCTGGCGCGAACGCTCGGCTTCCTCCGGCAACGCCTGGAGGAAGACCAACCGGCCGAAACCGCCGCCGAGCAGTAGCCGGGCCCGGAAATGGGGAAGCCGCCCGGGACCCGTCGGGGGTTTCGGGTCCCGGGCGGCTGCTCGGGGGGGGCACTACAGGGAGATGCCGCGCTCTTTCAGCCAGGGGAGCGGGTTGATCTTGGTGCCGTTCACGTGGACCTCGAAGTGCAGGTGCGGGCCGGTGGACTGGCCGCGGTTGCCCATCGTGGCGATCTTGTCACCGGCATCGACCTGCTGGCCGACGCTGACGTCGATGGTGTTGATGTGCCCGTAGACGGTGATCGTGCCGTCGTTGTGCTGGACCCGGATCCACAGGCCGAAGCCGCTGGCCGGGCCGGCCTCGATGATCTTGCCCGCGGCCACCGAGCGGATCGGGGTGCCGATGCTGTTGGCGATGTCGACGCCCCGGTGGCTGGTGCCCCAGCGGGCGCCGAAGCCGGAGGTGAAGGTGCCTTCGGCGGGCTTGACGAAGCTGCGCGCCTTCCGCTGCCGCTCCTCCTCGGCTCGCTTGGCCTCGGCGGCGGCCCGCTCGGCCTCCGCGCGGGCGGCCTCGCGCTCCTGCTCGATCGCTTCGCTCTTGTCGATCTTCTCGCTCTCCTCGGCCGAGTCGATCGGGGACTCGGCGGCGAGCAGCCGGACCGCGGCGGGGCTCTCGGTGGTCCCGGTGACGGCGAGGCTCAGGTTCTTCGAACCGACGAGCCGCTTCACGGGCTGGTCGACCTCGGAGTCGGCACTGGCGGCCATCGGCTGCCCCACCGCGGCGAAGGCGCCGCCGGCGACGACGGCCGCGACGACCTTGCTGCGAACCGGGAGGGCGGCCTTCGGGGGATGGCCGCCCTCCTTGCGGTGCTTGCCCATCTTCACCTTCCGTCTCGGGGGGGATCCGGTCGCTGCCCCGCCGGGGGATTGCGGGGTGGCCGCCTCTTCGGGGGATGAGGCATGCCCTGTGACCGAACCGTGACGTACGAGCCGCGAACGTAGCTGAGGGTTATCAAGAGACGCAACCGTTGACCCGTTTGACGGTAAATACCGGCACTAACGCCACCCGATCAGTAACACTGAGTGGTTCATGAAGATGACCATTCGATAACGGCCGATCCAGAGATCACCGATTCGGCCCGAACCCGCCGGGCGCCCCACTCGAAACGATCAAGGCGCCGATCGTTTCCGCTGGTCCAGGATGAAACGATCAGGCCCGGCCGACGCGCACCGCCCGCAACGCCACCCCGGCACCCGTCCCATCGAGTCCACAAAGGACACCGCGCCGCGCCGGCACCTGAACTACCGCGATCACCCGATCGACAAGATCAATCGACCCCGAAAGTGGCCTTCGGCACACGAAGCGCGAAACCGTGCCGCAACCTTCCCGCAGTTTGAGAGCAGTGCCGCTCGATCGCGGGATCTGTTTCACTGTCCCGCATGACGCCTGGTGATCAGTGGCGGCTGCTCGTGCAGCGCCTCCACGTCGACCTGCTCCGCGTCACCTCCGCAGGGTGTCGGTGCGCGCGGTAGACCCGCCCGTCGCCTCATCGCCCCACCCCGAACCGGATCTCGCCCGGCTGCGCAGCGCCGCATCGCGGCCCGTCGCGCGCCCACCCCGGTACTCACGCACGCACCTACGGAGACATCGTGCAAGCATTCCTGATCTTCGCCATCGGCGGTTTCGTCGCGCAGCTGGTCGACGGCTCACTCGGCATGGCCTACGGGGTGACGTCCACGACGATCTTGCTCACCGCCGGCCTGACGCCGGCCCTGGCGTCGGCATCGGTGCACCTCGCCGAGCTCGGCACCTCGGTCGCCTCCGGCCTGTCGCACTGGAAGTTCGGCAACGTGGACTGGAAGGTGGTGCTCACCCTCGGCGTGCCGGGCGCCGTCGGCGCGTTCCTCGGCGCCACCGCGCTGAGCAACCTCTCCACCGAGGCCGCCGAGCCGTGGATGTCCACGATCCTGCTCGCGCTCGGCCTCTACGTGCTGCTGCGGTTCGCGATCCGCCCGCTGCAGCGCCGCCAGCTCACCGGCGTCAGCCCGAAGCTGCTGGCGCCGCTCGGCCTGGTGGCCGGGTTCGTGGACGCCACCGGTGGCGGCGGCTGGGGCCCGGTGGCGACGCCGACGCTGCTGAGCACCGGCAAGGTCGAGCCGCGCAAGGTGATCGGTTCCGTCGACACCAGCGAGTTCCTCATCGCCGCCGCGGCGAGCCTGGGCTTCCTGACCTCGCTGTCGCACCAGGAGCTGTCCTGGACCACGGTCGGCGCGCTGCTGCTGGGCGGCGTGCTCGCCGCGCCGCTGGCGGCCTACCTGGTGCGCATCGTGCCGATGCGGCTGATCGGGGTAGGTGCCGGCGGGCTGATCGTGCTGACCAACGCCCGGACGCTGATCAAGAACTTCGAGCTGCCCACCCCGTCGCCGGCCATCATCTACGCGGTGATCGTCGTGGCCTGGGTCGCGGCACTGGCGTACACGGTCCGCGTGATCCGGGCGGAGCGGCGGTCGACTACCGAGGTTGACGAGCAGGCGGCCGAGCCGGTCGGGCACTGACCCGATCCGCCTTCGGACGGTGAAGGTTTACCCACGTGCCGTATCGCCGAGATCAACCGAACGAGTTACTGTTCGGTAGACCGTGTGGAAGCCCCCCGACACACGGTAGGCGCCCCGGGTGCGAAGTCACGCTCCGCGCCCGGGGCACCGCTCCCCGTTACCGGCCGCGATCGACGGCGGCGACCGCGGCGTTAGTGCCCAAGTGTGCCCGGCCGCGTTGGTATATTCCAGCCGCCACGCGGCGCAGTCGTGGGCGCAGTTGCAGCACCCTTCGTTCAGCGATCCGCACGCAGCGGATTCGCGGCGTGGCGCCAGTTGACCGTCGGCCGCATGGCGGCGATGTCGACCCGCTCCTTGTACTTGTCCGCCACCCGGAACAGCGACTCGATGAGCGTGTTCGACAGCAGGTGCGGCTCCAGCCCCAGCTCGACCAGGCCGGTGTGCCGGACGTTGTAGTAGTGCTCGCCCTGCTCGACCCGCGGGTTGTCCAGGTACTCGATCTCGGTCGGCCCCTCGTAGCCGTTGGCCACGATCTTGGCGATCTCCCCCACCGAGTACCTCTCGGTCATCTGGTTGAACACCCGGAACTCACCGCGGTCGGCCGGGTTCTCCGCGGCCAGCCGGATGCATTCGACGGTGTCGCGGATGTCGATCAGGCCGCGGGTCTGGCCGCCGGTGCCGTACACCGTCAGCGGGTGGCCGAGCACGGCCTGGATGACGAACCGGTTGAGCACCGTGCCGAAGATCGCGTCGTAGTCGAACCTGGTCGCCAGCCGGGCATCGCGCGCGGTCTGCGGCGTCTCCTGGCCGTAGACGACACCCTGGTTGAGGTCGGTGGCGCGCAGGCCCCAGACCCGGCACGCGAACTCGATGTTGTGGCTGTCGTGCACCTTGCTCAGGTGGTAGAACGAGCCGGGCTTCTTCGGGTACAGCATCCGGTCGGTCCGCCCGTTGTGGGTGACCTCCAGCCAGCCTTCCTCGATGTCGATGTTCGGCGTGCCGTACTCGCCCATCGTGCCCAGCTTGACCAGGTGGATGTCCGGGTCGACCTGCTGGATCGCGAACAGCACGTTGAGGTTGCCGATCACGTTGTTCTGCTGGGTGTAGACCGCGTGGCGGCGGTCGATCATCGAGTACGGCGCGGCCCGCTGTTCGGCGAAGTGCACGACGGCGTCCGGCCGGAAGTCCGCGATCATCGCCTCGGTGAACTCGCCGTCGACCAGGTCCCCGTAGTAGGACTTGATCGACTTCCCGGAGACCTCGCGCCAGGCATCGAGGCGGACCTGCATGGGCTCGATCGGCACGAGGCTGTCCACGCCCAGCTCGTGGTCGTAGCCCCGGCGGGCGTAGTTGTCCGCGACCGCGACCTCGTGACCGCGGTCGGACAAGTGCAGAGCGGTCGGCCAACCGAGGTAGCCGTCCCCTCCGAGGACGAGGATTCGCACGCCTTAACTCCTCCAGTTCACCCGTTGGATACAAACACCGGGCATGGTCTCATCTCGTGACCATTCCATGACCGACTCCCCTTTCCCTTGCCCCGCACTGAGAATCCGCTGAGACCGGACTCGGTATGGTGCGACCTGGCCGAATCGCACCGGAACGGAGACCGCATGGCGCAGCAGACCACCACCAGGAGCCGGTACTGGCGGCTGCTCAGCCGCTTCGCGGCCGCGTCGGTGGTGGCCACCGGGATCAGCCAACTGGTCTTCCTGCTGTCCTACTCGCTCGGCGCCACGCCGGTGGCGTCGACCGTGCTGGCGTGGCTGTCCGGCGCGATCCCGAACTTCGTGCTCAACCGGCGGACCTGGGGCGGCGGCGGGCGGGCCGCCCTGCGCGGCGAGATCCTGCGCTACGGCGCGATCTCGGTGGGCACGGCGCTGCTGGCCGCGCTCGCCACGCACCACGCCGAGTCGCTGGCGAACGTGCTGTTCCCGCACGCCCGGGCCGGGCAGGTCGCCGTCGTCTGGGGCGCGTTCGTCGCGACCTACGCGGTGATGTTCGTGGTCAAGTTCTTCCTGATCGACCGGCTGGTGTTCCGGCGTTCCCGCCACCAGGTGCCGAGCACGACCCGCGCGTAGCGGTAGCCGTAGCGGAAGCTGCTGCCCTTCTTGCTCACCCCGGCCGTGCGCGGCAGCATCCGCATCGGCTGCTCCAGCACCCGGTAGCCGCGGCTGAGCACGCCGACCAGCAGCTCGGACGACTGGTACTGCGGCTGCTCCAGGGTCACCGAGTTGGGCACCTCGGCCCGCATGCCGCGGAACCCGAACGACGTGTCCGTGATGTGCTGCCCGGTCAGCGCGGTGACCAGCCAGGCGAACACGTAGGTGCCGACGCGGCGGACCAGCGCCGGCCGCTCGTTGCTGCCCAGCCGGCGGGATCCCGTGACGAAGTCGGCGCGGTCGTCGATCAGCGGGCGCAGCAGCTTGGGCAGCTCCGCGATGTCGTACTGGCCGTCGGCGTCGGTGGTGACGATGTAGCGCGCCCCGCGCTCGGCCGCCAGGTGGTAGCCGAGCCGCAGCGCGGCGCCCTGCCCACGGTTGGTGGGGACGACGCAGGTCTGCGCGCCGTGCTTCAGCGCGATCTTGGCGGTGTCATCGGTCGCGCCGTCGACCACCACCAGCTTGTCCACGTCCAGGCCGCAGCTGTAGGCCGGGATCCCGTCGAGCACCTCGCCGAGCGACTCCTCCTCGTTGTAGGCGGCGATCAGCACGACCGCCGGCGCTAACGGCTGGTCGCCGTAGCGCGCGGCGTAGTCCTCCAGCGCCGCCCGGTCCACCTCGCTCGGGAAGGTCGTGGGCATTCTTCAACTCTCCTTCGGGGATTCGGGGCGCGCGATCAGGGCGGTCACGCCGAGCGCACCCGCGAGCGGGATCAGGATCAAGCCGGGCAACTGGTAGCGCCAGGAGAACTCCATCGCCGCGGCGGTGCCCAGCACGGTGATCGCCAATCCGGCGGGCAGCAGGCACACCGCCCGCAGCCCGGAGCCGCGGGCCCGGCCGACGCCGAGCACCGCGAGCGCCGCGACCGCCAGCGCGCCGCCCAGGACGATGCCCGGCGTGTAGCCGCCGCCGAGCTGGTAGGCGCGCAGGAACCCGGCCAGCGCCGGGTCGACTGAGTACGTGCCGTCGCCGTAGAGCTCCGTCCACTCCGCGACGTACCAGTCGGGGGCGAACATCGGGTAGTCCGGCTGGAATTGCCAGCGGTCCAGCGGCACGTCGCCGGGGGTCTGGGTGCGGGTCGGGGCGAATCCCTTGAGGAAGTCCCCGGCCATCCCGCCGAGCACGTCCAGCGGCTGGTGCAGCAGGACCTTGCGGGTGAGCGAGCCCTGCGCGGCGGCGACGTCCATGTCCGCAGGCAGGAACTTCTCGACGTTCTCCTGGACGTTCCAGAAGTGGATGTAGAAGTCGATCCCGTTGGCGGCGCGGCGTTCCAGCGGCTCGTTCGGGCAGACGAGCTTCTCCTCGACCGTCAGGTCCAGGTCCTCGCACTCGGCGACCGCCGCGGCGCGGCCGTACAGCGCACCGCCCCCGGAGCCGCCGAGGCCCAGCGAACCCGTCCACGTCAGGTGGTACAGCGAGTATCCGAACACGCCGACCGCGAACCCGCCGACGAGCGCGCCAGCGGCGATCAGCCGCCGCGGCCAGCCCTCCCTCGGCCGCCAACCGGTGGCCAGCAGCACGAACACCGCGGCGGGAACCACCAGCGTCACGCCCACGACGCGCACCATCACCGCCGCGGCGAGCACGATCCCGGCCAGCGCGGCGAGCCTCGGGCCGGGCGCGCCCCACCAGGTCAGCACGTAGATCGCGGACAGCAGCAGCACCTGGAACAGCAGGTCGGACATGATGTGCTGCTCGATCTGCAGCTGGTAGGCGTCCAGCAGCACGGGCGCGGCGGCCAGCGCCGCGAGCCACATCCGGGCCCCGAAACGCCGCAGCAGCGCGTAGATCCCGATGCCGAGCCCGAGACCGAGCAGGTGCTGCACCACGACCACGCAGGTCAGTCCGCCGATCGCCAGCAGCGGCCACAGGAACAGCTCGTAGCCGATCGGGTTGATGCCGCCCGGGAAGAACGCGCCGACGTCGTCGAGGTAGCGGAACGAGTCGATGTAGAGCAGCGCGGGCCGGTAGGCCAGCTGCACGACGATGCGCAGGGCCAGCCCGGCGAGCAGGAACAGCGCCAGCAACCAGTGCCGGCGGAGGGCGCGCGCGAGCGCTGCGCTCATCGCGCCCCGCGGAAGTCCGCCCAGACCGTGCGCAGACCCTCGGTGAGCTCGACGCTCGGGCGGTAGCCGAGCTCCCGCTGCGCCTTGGACACGTCCACGATCACCGCGGGCATCTCGCCGTTCTTGGCCGGCACGTGGGTGACCGGCACGTCCTCGCCGGTGGCCGCGCGGACCGCGTCGATGAGCTCCAGCACCGAGATCGAGCGGCCCGAACCGATCACCACGGTGCCGGTGTACTGCTTGTCCCACGCGGCGAGCACTCCCTGCACGACGTCGTCGACGTGCACGAAGTCCCGCGACTGCGAGCCGTCGCCGTACACCTCGACGCCGCTGCCGGCCGCGGCCGCGCGCATCAGCCTCGGGATGAAGCTGTCCTTGTGCCCCATGCCGGGCCCGTAGATGTTGGTGAATCGCAGCGCGCAGGTGGCCAGCCCGTACGCCCCGGCGTAGCCGGAGAGCAGCATCTCGCACGCCGCCTTGGTGGCGCCGTAGGGCGTGAGCGGGCGCAGCGGCAGCGCCTCGGAGATCGTGCCGCGGCCGATGTCGCCGACCACCGCGTTGGTTGAAGCGAGCAGGAACCGCCCGATGCCGCGGATCCGCGCCAGTTCCAGGAGTTCCTGGGTGACCGCGACGTTGCTGGCGTAGGTCTCGGCGGGCTGGTCCACCGAGCGGAGCACCGAGGTGATCGCGGCCAGGTGGACGATCCCCGCCGTGCCGGCCGGGACCGCCGCCTCCCGCACCGCCGGATCCCGCAGATCGCCGTCGACGTGGGTCAGCAGCTCGCTGCGCAACTCGGCGGGCGGGTCCTGCAGGCCGACGGTGGTGACCGGCGTGCCGCGCTCCAGGAAGGCACGAACCACGGCTCTGCCGACGAAACCGGTGCCACCGGTCACGACGACGCGATCGGCCTGGGCAGTGTCTGCTTCGGGAGTAGTGGCGCTGCTTGGCACGCGCCCGACTCTAACCGCCGCCGAATTCGCCCCGGTTCACACCCTTCCCACTACTGGGCCAGGAATTCCCGGAGCCCGTTCAGCCCGGTCCGGTAGACGCCGTGCGCGAAGGTCTTGTCCATCTTCTCCTCGTCTGCGGCGTCGGCGTCCCAGTGCGAATACCACTCGACGAAGCTGTGCCCGGTGTCGGTGATCGGCGCGACCCGGATCGTGGAGCGGTAGCTGCGCACCGGGAACGGGCTTTCCACGAAGTCGTAGGTGTAGCTGCGCTCGGCGTCGTCCAGCGACACCAGCCGTTCCCGGACCACGCCGCCGTCGGCGAGCGTCAGGTGCCGGACGCAGCCCACCGCGTCGGCGACGCCGCCGCCCTCGATCTCGCTGCCTTCGATCGCCGCGTGCCACCGCGGCAAGCCGTCGAAGTCGCGCACCACCTGCCACACCTGCTCGGCAGAGGCCTCGATCACCGCGCTGGTATAGGACTTCGCCACCGTTCCTCCTCAGAACTTCAGTTGTGTGAAGGCTTTCGTCCGCTCGGTCAGTGCTTGCTCGGTCGGCAGCCTTTCCATGCTGCTCGCGCCGTAGAAGCCGTGGCAGCGCTTGGTCCGGGACAGCACGTACGCGGCGTCTTCGGGCGTCGAGATCGGCCCGCCGTGGCAGAGCACCAGCACGTCGTCGCGCACTTCGGCCGCGGCCTGCGACCACTCGTCGATCAGGGCCACGCACTCGTCCAGCGGCTTGGCGGTCTCGGCGCCGATCGCGCCGCCGGTCGTCAGCCCCAGGTGGCACACGATGATGTCCGCGCCCGCCTCGGTCATCGCCCGCGCGTCGGCGCTGGAGAACACGTACGGCGTGGTCAGCAGGTCGGCCTCGCGCGCGGCGGCGACGAGCTCGACCTCCAGGTCGTAGCCCATGCCGGTCTCCTCCAGGTTCGCCCGGAAGGTGCCGTCGATGAGCCCGACGGTCGGGAAGTTCTGGATCCCGGCGAACCCGAGGTCGCGCAGCTCGCCGAGGAACCGGTCGCGCAGCATGAACGGGTCGGTGCCGTTGACGCCGGCCAGCACCGGGGTGTGCCGCACCACCGGCAGCACCTCGCGGGCCATCTCGACCACGATGTCGTTGGCGTTGCCGTAGGCCAGCAGGCCGGCCAGCGAGCCGCGCCCGGCCATCCGGTAGCGGCCGGAGTTGTAGATGACGATCAGGTCGATCCCGCCGGCCTCCTCGCACTTGGCGGACAGGCCGGTGCCCGCGCCGCCGCCGACGATCGGCTCGCCGCGCTCGACCTTGGCGCGGAACCGGCGCATCAGTTCGGCCCGGTCGAATCGGCTCATGCTCTCTCCTACCTGGTTCTCCCGGCGGATCCGGCGACTTCCCGGAACGCCGCGACCAGCGCGGCGGCGAACTCCGGATCGTTGACGTTGTGCGGCACCCGCTCGACCCGCCGGTCCCCGGTCTGCCGCACCTGGCCCTCCAACGTCTCGAACAGCACCGCGTCCGCCTCGGGGTCGTGGAAGGGCTGCCCCGGGGCGTCCAACATGGACACTCCACCGACCGGGAGGAGGAAGCGCACCGGGCCGTCGCAGGCGTTGAGCTTGGCGGCGATGAACTCGGCGATGCGCCGGCATTCCGCCGCGGACGTGCGCATCAGCGTGACCTGCGGGTTGTGCACGTAGAGGTTGCGGTCCCGGTACTGCGCCGGAACCGTGTCCAGCGCGCCGAAGTTCACCATGTCCAGGGCGCCGCACGAGCCGACGTAGGGCACGCCGGTGCGGGCGATGGCGTCCAGCCGCTGCTCCCCCGCGCTCATCACGCCGCCGGCGATCAGGTCGCACACCTCGGTGGTGGTGATGTCCGCGACGGCGCGGATCAGGCCGTCGTCGACGAGCTTCTCCATGGCGCGACCGCCGGTTCCGGTCGCGTGGAACACCAGCGGGTCGTAGTCGGCGGCCAGCTGCTCGGCCACGGCCGTCACGCACGGCGTGGTCACTCCGAACATGGACAGCCCGACGGCGGGCTTGTCCTCGACCGCGGGCACCGGACGCGTCACGGCGCCCAGCAGCGCGTTCGCAGCGTTCCCCAGCACCTGGCGGGAAATCCGGTTCAGCCCGGCGACGTCGGTGACCGACGGGAACATCGCGATGTCGGTGGCGTCCACATAGGCCGAAACATCACCGGAGGCCACTGTGGACACCATGACCTTGGGCACGCCGACCGGCAGCGCGCGCATCGCGGGCGTGATCAGCGCGGTGCCGCCCGAGCCGCCGAGCCCGATGATCCCGGCGACGTCCCGCGCGGCCAGGAACCGCTCGAACGCCACGGCCATCGCGGCGACCGCCGAGCCCCGATCCCCGGTGAACACCGCGTCGGGCCCGCCCGGGTGGTGCGCGGCGACCTCGGCGGCCGGCACGTCCGCGTCGGAATTCCCGCCGGTGGTGGACAGGTCCACGGTGACCACGGGATTCCCGCTTGCGACCAGCGCGGCGACGTAGTGCAGCTCGGCGCCCTTGGTGTCGAAGGTCCCGACGACGTACGCGCTGCCCATTGGCCCTCCGCGGCTCGGAATCGAGTCAACCCCGCGAAACTCTACTGGCGGCGCCGCCCTCGCACAGTCGGCAGATCAGGCGACTACTGCTCCAGCCGCTTCTGCGCCTCGGCCAGGTTCCTGGTGACCTTCTCGATCGCCCGCTCGAAGCCGTCGCTGAGCTTGTCCAGCTCCGTCTCGAACGCCTGCATCGTGCGATCCGGCTTCCCGGCGACGTCGTCGAGAGCGGCGTTGACCGCCTCC
Organism: Saccharopolyspora sp. NPDC050642; assembly: GCF_040654735.1. NCBI lineage: Bacteria > Bacillati > Actinomycetota > Actinomycetes > Pseudonocardiales > Pseudonocardiaceae > Saccharopolyspora > Saccharopolyspora sp. NPDC050642. The sequence continues at coordinate 146,409 of NZ_JBFAIN010000017.1, forward strand.
CGAACGGCGGCCGCGATGGCCTCGACCCCGCTGCCCAGCAGCCGCGGCTCCAGGTGCAGCTCGTCGACCTTCCCGTCGGCACCGACGGTCACCCGCACGGCGCCCCCGGCAGCACTGCCCTCGCCACGGACGTCGTCCGCCATCACGTGCCCTCCCAAGTCCGAACCCTCCACGACCATCTCACACCGGCGAATCGCTGCGCACGAGAACGGCCCCCGGCGGGATCGCCGGGGGCCGTTTCGCCGTTCGGTCAGTGGCTCTTGCCGTCCTTGCCGAAGAACTTGTTCTTGACCTGGTCGATCTTCTCCTTGTTCTTCGGGTCGGAGGCGTACTTCTTGGCCTGGTCGATCACCTTGCGGCCCTGCGGGCTGCTGGCGAAATCGGCGACCTTCTTGAACAGAGACATCGTCGCTCCCGGCGGTTCGGAGTCACGGCTACCACCAGGCTACCGACAAATCGGTCACGAATCAGCCGAGCACGCCGCTGATCGATGCGTGGCCCTTGAGCAGGTTCCGCGCCACGGTGCGGCGCTGGATCTCGTCGGTGCCCTCGAAGATGCGCAGCAGCCGCAGGTCGCGGTACCAGCGCTCGACCGGCAGCTCCTTGGTGTAGCCCATGCCGCCGTGCATCTGCAGGACCCGGTCCACGATCTCGTTGGCGCGGGTGGCGCCGAAGAGCTTGGCCACCGACTGCGCGTGCCGGGAGTCCATGCCCTGGTCGACCTGCCAGGCCGCCTGCAGCACGAGCCAGCGCAGCGCCTCGATCTCCACCGCGGAGTCGGCGATCATCCACTGGATGGCCTGGCGCTCGGCGATCGGCTTGCCGAAGGTCTCGCGGGTCTTGGCATATTCCATGCCCATCTCGACGAGCCGCTCGCAGGCGCCGAGGGCGTGCGCGGGCAGCAGGTAGCGGCCGCGGCCGATCCACTGCATGGCGAGCTTGAAGCCGTGGCCGACCTCGCCGAGCACGTTGTGCTCCGGGACCCGCACGTTGTCGAACACCAGCGCCGCGGGCTGCCGCTCCCACGGGCCCATGATGTCGATCGGCTCGGACTTCCAGCCCGCGTCGCGGTCGGCCAGGAAGCAGGTGACGCCGCCGTTGGCGCCCTTCTCCCGGTCGGTGACGGCGAAGACCATCACGAAGTCGGCGTCGATGCCGCCGGTGATGAAGGTCTTCTCGCCGTTGATGACCCACTCGTCGCCGTCCTTGACGGCGGTGGTGCGCAGGTTCTTGGCGTCCGAGCCGGCGCCGGGCTCGGTGATCGCGAAGCACGACTTGCGGGTGCCCTCGATCGTCGGGAGCAGGTAGCGCTCCTTCTGGTCGTCGTTGGCGTAGTACAGGATGTTGTCGGCGTAGCCGCCGAAGCGGAACGGCACGAAGGTGCGGCCGAGCTCGACCTCGATGAGCGCCGTCATCACCGCCGACAGGCCCATGCCGCCGTACTCCTCGGGCGTCTGCACGCCCCAGAACCCGGCCTGCTTCGCCTTGTCCTGCAGTTCCCGCTGCTCGTCCTTGGTCAGGCCGCGTTCCCCGGCGCGCTCGCGGCGCAGCACCTCCTGTTCCAGCGGCACCAGTTCGCGCTGGACGAAGTTGCGCACCCAGTCGCGGATGTCGCGTTCTGTGTCGGACAGCGAGAAGTCGACCATCGCCGGATCCTTTCCTGCGGCCAGCTAACTAACGTCGTTAGTTTTGTGGCAGCCTAAGGCGGTCCCGGCGACCGCCGCAAGGGATCCGACGAGGAGAAGACGTGCCCAGACCGACCACCCCCCGGCTGTCGCCGGAACGCATCCGGCGGATCGGCCTGGAGATCATCGACGCCGACGGTCTCGAAGCGCTGTCCATGCGGCGGCTGGCCGAACGGCTCGGCGTCCGCGCGGCGTCGCTGTACAACCACGTGTCGACCAAGGACGAGCTGCTGCACGAGATCGCCGACGACGTGATGACCGCGGTGGACGTCTCCGGCTTCGACGCGGACTGGACGACCGGCCTCCGCACCTGGGCGCGCTCCTACCGGGCCGCCCTGATCGCCCACCCGAACCTGGTCCCGTTCCTGGCCTACGGCCCGGCCCGCCGGGAGAACGCGCTGCGCCGGGCGGACGCGGTGCACGGCGGCCTGACCAGGGCGGGCTGGCCGCAGCGCTACGCCACGATGATCGGCGCCTCGACGAAGTACCTGGTGGTGGGCTCGGCGATGGGCTCCTTCAGCGGCGGCTTCCCGGACGACGCGGCGCTCTACGGCGACCGCTTCCCGCACCTGAACAAGGCCCACCTGCTCCGCGAGCACGCGGCGGAGATCGACGCCGACAGCTTCGAGCTGGCCCTGGCCGCCCTGGTCGACGGCCTGGAGAAGCAGTACGGCGAGCTCTCCGCCTGAGATCACTCACCCGCCCGGTTGACGTGGGTCACGCCGGTTCGTAGCGTCCTGTTCGCACAACCGAATACCGCGCCCACGACGTCGTGCGGGAGAGACTCCGGCCCGTTCCGGGACCGGAGCGCCGAAGGAGCAATTCTCCCCAGCAAACTCTCAGGCACCGGCACCGCACGGCACCAGGCGAACACGGAGAAAAGCAGAAGCGCCCGCTTCTCGCCCACGGTGCAAGCCGCCCCCTCGCGGGCGGCGAAACTCTCAGGCCAATGACTCCGGGGAGACCGCCCGACCAGCGCAAGCCCGCGCAGGTCGAGGTCGAGGCATCCCCGATAAGGTTGGACTCAGTGAGCTGACCGGCCCTCGACTGCCGACCGGCGCCCACCAGGAGGAGTCTCACCATGTCGTCGCCACGACAGACGCCCTTGCACCACGTGCACGAAGCCCTCGGGGCGACGTTCACCGAATTCGCCGGCTGGCGGATGCCGCTGCGCTACTCGGGCGACACCGCCGAGCACAACGCGGTGCGCACCGGCGCCGGCCTGTTCGACCTGACCCACATGGGTGAGATCCGGATCAGCGGGCCGCAGGCCGCCGCGGCGCTGGACTACGCGCTGGTCGCCAACGCGTCCGCGATCAAGCCCGGCCGCGCCCGCTACACGATGATCTGCAACGCCGCCGGTGGCGTGCTCGACGACCTGATCGTCTACCGGCTCGGCGACGAGGAGTTCCTGGTGGTGGCCAACGCGGCGAACGCCGCCGTGGTCTCCGCCGAGCTGGCCGAGCGCATCGGCGGCTTCGACGCCGAGCACCAGGACGTCTCCGACGACTACGCGCTGATCGCGGTGCAGGGCCCGAACGCGGTCGCGATCCTCGCGCCGCTGACCGACACCGACCTCGCCGAGGTCAAGTACTACGCGGGCTACCGCAGCCGGGTCGCGGGCAAGGACGTGCTGCTGGCGCGCACCGGTTACACCGGCGAGGACGGCTTCGAGCTGTTCACCGAGCCCGGCGACGCCGAGGCGGTCTGGCAGGCGCTGACCGAGTCCGGCGCCGAGCACGGGCTGCAGCCCGCCGGGTTGTCCTGCCGCGACACGCTGCGGCTGGAGGCCGGCATGCCGCTGTACGGCAACGAGCTGTCCGCCGAGCTCACGCCCTTCCACGCCAACCTCGGCCGGGTGGTCAAGCTGGACAAGGCCGGCGACTTCGTCGGCAAGGACGCGCTGGCCGCCGCGGCCGAGAAGCCCACCGAGCGCACGCTGGTCGGCTTGAGCACCGAGCAGCGCCGGGCGCCCCGGCACGGCTACCGCGTGCTGGACGCCGACGGCGCCGAGATCGGCGTCGTGACCAGCGGCGCCCCCTCCCCGACGCTCGGCCACCCGATCGGGATGGCCTACGTGGACCGCGACCACAGCGAACCCGGCACGCAGCTGCAGGTCGACATCCGCGGCAAGGCCGTCGCGGTGCAGGTCGTCGAGCTGCCGTTCTACCGCCGCAATGCCTGAAGAGAAATACACAGGAGGCAACACCATGTCGACACCGGACCTGTTCAACGACCAGCTGGCCGCGGTGGACCCCGAGGTGGCGGCGGCGGTCGGCGCCGAACTCAACCGCCAGCAGAGCACGCTGGAGATGATCGCCTCGGAGAACTTCGCACCGCAGGCCGTCCTCGAGGCGCAGGGCTCGGTGCTGACCAACAAGTACGCCGAGGGCTACCCGGGCCGCCGCTACTACGGCGGCTGCGAGCACGTCGACGTCATCGAGCAGCTGGCCATCGACCGGGTCAAGGAGCTCTTCGGCGCGAGCTTCGCCAACGTGCAGCCGCACTCGGGCGCGCAGGCCAACGCGGCTGCGATGTTCGCGCTGCTCAAGCCGGGTGACACGATCATGGGCCTGGACCTGGCGCACGGCGGTCACCTGACCCACGGCATGCGGATCAACTTCTCCGGCAAGCTCTACAACGTGGTGCCGTACCACGTGCGCGAGGACGACCACCGCGTCGACATGGACGAGGTCGCCAAGCTGGCGCGGGAGAACAAGCCGCAGCTGATCATCGCCGGCTGGTCGGCGTACCCGCGGCAGCTGGACTTCAAGCGGTTCCGGGAGATCGCCGACGAGGTCGGCGCCTACCTGATGGTCGACATGGCGCACTTCGCCGGCCTGGTGGCCGCCGGGCTGCACCCGAGCCCGGTGCCGCACGCCCACGTCGTCACCACCACCACGCACAAGACGCTCGGCGGTCCGCGCGGTGGCGTGATCCTGTCGGCGGACACGGAGTTCGCGAAGAAGTTCAACTCGGCGGTGTTCCCGGGCCAGCAGGGCGGGCCGCTGGAGCACGTGATCGCCGGCAAGGCGGTGTCGTTCAAGGTCGCCGCGTCGCCGGAGTTCGCCGACCGGCAGCGCCGCACCGTGGAGGGCGCGCAGATCCTGGCCGAGCGGCTGCTCGCCGACGACGCCGCCAAGGCCGGGGTGCAGCTGGTCTCCGGCGGCACCGACGTGCACCTGGTGCTGGTGGACCTGCGGGACTCCGAGCTGGACGGCAAGCAGGCCGAGGACCGGCTGCACGAGATCGGCATCACGGTCAACCGCAACGCGGTGCCCAACGACCCGCGGCCGCCGATGGTGACCTCCGGGCTGCGCATCGGCACCCCGGCGCTGGCCACCCGCGGCTTCGGCAAGGAGGACTTCACCGAGGTCGCCGACGTCATCGCCGAGGCCCTCAAGCCGGGCTTCGACGAATCGGCGAGCGCGAAGCTCCGGGAGCGGGTGGAGGCCCTGGCCGCCAAGCACCCGCTGTACCCGAACCTCTGACATGTGATCGACGGGCAGCCCCCGAGCGCCGCATTTCGGTCCGCAATGACCGAAATGCGGCGTTTCATGTTTGCGTCCTAAGTGGACTATGTTGGAACTGGGAAAAGGCTCGATTTCAACTGTGCCCAATCGCTTGCCAGCACTGCCCGAATGCCGGATTATCTGCGCAGTTTCAGCGAAACACGCTGGCGATTAAGGAGTCACGCTTCGATGAGCCAACCAGAGGCCGAGGAGTACCGGAAGGATCTGAGTACCCGGCACATCAACATGATCGCGATCGGCGGGGCGATCGGGGTCGGGCTGTTCCTCGGCTCCGGCAAGGCGCTGCACCAGGTCGGGCCCGGCCTGATCCTGATCTACGCGATCGCCGGGCTGATGATCTTCTTCGTGATGCGGGCGCTCGGCGAGCTGCTGATGTACCGCCCGGTGAGCGGGTCGTTCGCGGAGTACGCGGGCGAGTTCGTGGGCCCGTGGGCCAAGTTCGCGGTGGGCTGGGGCTACTGGCTGGTGTGGATCGTCACCGGCATGGCCGAGATCACCGCGGTCGGCGAGTACTTCCAGTTCTGGTTCCCCCACGTGCCGCAGTGGATCCCCGCCCTGGGAGCGCTGATCGTGCTCTCCGGCGTGAACCTGATCGCGGTGAAGCTCTTCGGCGAGTTCGAGTTCTGGTTCGCCCTGATCAAGGTGCTGGCCATCATCGGCCTGATCGTGCTCGCCGCCGCGATCCTGGTGTTCGGCTTCAGCGACCTCGGGGACACCGCGTCGCTGAGCAACATCTGGTCCCAAGGCGGGTTGTTCCCCAACGGCGCGGCGTCGTCGCTGCTGGCGTTCCAGATCGTCATGTTCGCCTTCGTCGGCGTGGAGATGGTCGGCCAGACCGCCAGCGAGAGCAAGAACCCGCAGAAGGTCCTGCCGCGGGCCATCAACTCGGTGATGTGGCGGATCCTGATCTTCTACGTCGGCGCGCTGATCGCCCTGACCGCGCTGGTGCCGTGGAACCAGTTCCCGACCACCGGCAGCCCGTTCGTGCACGCCTTCACCCTGATCGGCATCCCGGCCGCCGCCGGCGTGATCAACTTCGTGGTGACCACCGCCGCGCTGTCGTCCTGCAACAGCGGCATCTACTCCACCGCGCGGATGCTGCGCACCCTGTCGGAGGACCGCCAGGCGCCGCGCTCGGTGGGACGTCTCAGCGGCCGGGCGGTGCCCGCGCGGGCCATCGGGATCACGTTCTGCGCGATGCTGATCGGCGTGGTGCTCAACTACTTCGTGCCGGAGCAGGCGTTCACCTACATCACCAGCGCCAGCACCGCCGGCGCCATCTTCACCTGGGGCATGATCGTGATCGCGCACCTGGTCTACCGGCGCAAGGTCGCCCGGGGCGAACTCCCGGCCGGCCCGTTCCGGATGCCGCTCGCCCCGTACTCCAACTACGTCGTGCTGGCCTTCCTCGCGTTCGTCGTGGTGCTGCTGGCCTTCGACGCCGAGACCCGGATCGCGCTGTACATCACCCCGGTGCTCGCGATCGCGATGGTGATCGGCTACCTCGCGGTGCGCAACAAGCAGCCGCAGCAGGAGTCCGCGAACAGGTGAACGCCTGATCAGGATTCCAGGTAGTGCAGGACGGCGAGGACCCGGCGGCTGTAGCCGGTGGCGCGGGCGAGGTCGAGCTTGTCGAAGATCGCGTTCGCGTGCTTCTCCACCGCGCTCTGCGAGATGTGCAGGTGCGCGGCGATGCCGGCGTTGGTGCGGCCCTGCGCCATCTGTTCGAGGACGTCCCGTTCGCGGGGCGTCAGCAGCGACTGCGGATCGCGGTCGCTGCCGGACAGCAGGCGCCGCACCACCTCCGGGTCGAACGCCACTCCCCCGTCGGCCACCCGCTGGAGGGCGTCGAGGAACTCGTCGACCTGCACCACCCGGTCCTTGAGCAGGTAGCCGACCCGCGCGGTGTCGCCGGTGAGCAGCTCGACCGCGTAGCGCTTCTCCACGTACTGCGAGAGCACCAGCACGCCGACGGCGGGGAACCGGCGCCGGATCTCCAGCGCGGCGCGCAGGCCGTCGTCGGTGTGCGTGGGCGGCATCCGGACGTCGACGACGGCCACGTCCGGCTGCCACGCCGCCACCTCCGAGAGGAGGCTCGGCGCGTCCCCGACGGCGGCCACCACGTCGTGCCCCTCCTCCGCCAGCAGGCGCACCAGGCCTTCGCGCAGCAGGGTGGAATCGTCGGCCAGGATCACCCGCACGGCAGCTCCGCGACGATCGTCGTCGGGCCGCCGACGGGACTGTCCACTGTGAACTTCCCGTCCAGCGCCGCGACGCGCCGGGCCAGGCCGGAAAGCCCGGCACCGCGCACCGATGCGCCGCCGGCACCGTCGTCGTCCACCCGAACCACGAGCCACCCCTCTTCCCGTTCGACCCGGACGGTGACGATACCCGCGCCCGAGTGCTTGGCCGCGTTCGTCACGGCCTCCGAAACCACGAAGTACGCCACGGCTTCGACCTCCACGGCCGGCCGCTGCGCCACCTCGTACCGCAGCTCGACCGGCATCCCGGCGCGCTCCACCAGCGCCGCCAGGGCCGGGTGCAGGCCCCCGGCGTCCAGCGCGGCCGGGTAGACCCGCCACGCGACATCGCGGAAATCCCGGAGTATTTCCTGGGATTCCTCGTGCGCCTGGCGCAGCAGGTCGGCGGCCCGGTCGCCGTCGCCGGCGCGCCGGGCCCGGCCGATCAGCATGCCCAGCGCCACCAGCCGCTGCTGCACGCCGTCGTGCAGGTCGCGTTCGATGCGGCGGCGTTCCTCGTGGATCGCGGCGACCACATCGGAGCGCGTGGTGGAGAGCTGTTCGACCCGTTGCCGGAGCTGCTCGGCCCGGTCCGGTTCCAGGAACCGCTCGCCGAGCGCGCGGTCCATGACCGCGACGCCAGCGAGCCCGGTCAACGCCAGGAAACCGAGCACCGAGCAGAAAACGATCAGGTAGACCGTGAGCCAGAACTTCTCGGTGCCGGAACGGCCTTCCAGCGGATCCCCGACGGTGGTCCAGAGCTCGACGAGTTCGACCAGCATGCCGACCGCGCCGTAGGCGATCAGGAAGAGCACGATGCCACCGAGCAGCCCGACCGCGCAGCGGACCGCCAGGTACCGCAGCGCCCGAGCGCCGCCGGGTCGGCCTGCATGGCTGCTGTCCAGGTACTTCGCCAGGCGCCACCGTTCGAGTTCGGTCAGCGCCCGCGCGCCGGCGAACGACAGCGAGGCGACCCGGGATCGCAGCCGGGGCAAGATCAGCAGTGCGGTCAGCGCCAGACCGGCCGACAGCACGAAGACGAGTTCGGCCAGCGCCGTGCCCGCACCGAGCACGACGCCGAGGAGCACTCGCAGCCATCGACGCATGATCCGAGCCTAGCCACGGCGGCAACCTGCGGTTTTCCACAGGTGAGTCGCCGGGAAACCGCATTCCGCGCGGTGCCGCGGATTCCTAGCGTTCGGATCATGAACGTCCTCGCGCAGCCCGGCACCGCCCAGACCGATGGACTGGTCGGCTGGATCACCGGGCTCATGGAAACCATCGGCGGCCCCGGCGCGGGGCTGGCGGTGGCACTGGAGAACCTGTTCCCGCCCATCCCCAGCGAGGTGATCCTGCCGCTGGCCGGATTCGCCGCGAGCCGGGGCACGATGAGCCTGCTCGGCGCGATCCTGTGGACCACGCTCGGCTCGCTGGCCGGCGCGGTCGTGCTGTACTACCTCGGCGCGTGGCTGGGCCGCGACCGCACCCGCACGATCGCGGCGAAGCTGCCGCTGGTCAAGGTGTCCGATGTGGACCGGACCGAGGCGTGGTTCGCCCGGCACGGCACGAAAGCGGTGTTCCTGGGCCGGATGGTGCCGATCTTCCGCAGCTTCATCTCGCTGCCCGCCGGGGTGGAGCGGATGCCGATGCCGGCCTTCCTGGTGCTGACCGCGCTCGGCAGCCTGATCTGGAACACCGCGCTGGTGCTCGCCGGCTACCTGCTCGGGCAGAGCTGGTGGATCGTCGAGTCCTACGTGGGGATCTTCCAGAAGGTCGTCGTCGTCGCGGTGGTCGTCGCGGTCGTCTGGTTCGTGGCCGCGCGGGTCGTCCGGATGCGCAAGGCCCGGGCGTGACTCACGGTTCGAGCTCGGCGCGCAGCCACTCGTGGAACTCGCCGATGTGGTGTTCCGAGGGCACCAGCACGCCACCGCTCGCATAGGCGCGGGAGCTCATCGCCGGCTGGCAGCGCTCGCAGGCGTCGAAATCCTGCTGGTTGACCCGGTGGAAGAGCTCGACCGAGCGCGACACGTCGTGGCCCTGCTCGACCACCTCCGGCGCGTACAGCCAGTCGCACTCGACGAGCGTGCGGTCGGCCGCGAGCGGGAACATCCGGTGCACGATCACGTGGTCCGGCACCAGGTTCAGGAAGACCTGGGGCCGGACCGTGATCGCGTAGTACCGCCGGTCGTGCTCGTCGCCGACGCCGTCCAGCCGCCCGAACCCGCCGCTGCCGTCCACCGTGAACCCCTCGACGTCCGAGCCGAACTCGGCGCCGTGGCCGACGTAGTACTGGGCGGCGTAGCCGTCGGCGAACTCCGGCAGGACCTCGGTGAGCTCCGGGTGGATCGTCGCGCAGTGGTAGCACTCCATGAAGTTCTCGATGATCAGCTTCCAGTTGGCCCGCACGTCGTAGCTGATCCGGCGGCCGAGCGCGAGCCCGTCGACGCCGTAGCCGCCGATCACGTCGTCGCCGCCGAGCCTCCCGGAGACGGCCTCGATCACGGTGTCCTCGAACGACGGCGGTTCGTCTGCCAGGCAGACCCACGCGTAGCCGAGCCATTCGCGCAGCGCGACCGGGATCAGCCCGTACCGCGTCCGGTCGACGTCCGGCATCGAGGTGAGGTTCGGCGCCGCGATCAGCTTGCCGTCGGTGCCGTAAGTCCAGGCGTGGTAAGGACATTGGAAGGACCGCTTCACCTGCCCGGCGTCCGCGACGCACAGCCGCGCGCCGCGGTGGCGGCAGATGTTCAGGAACGCCCGCAGGGCGCCGTCGCGGCCCCTGGCGATCAGCACGCTCTCCCGTCCCACCTGGACGGTCTGGAACTGCCCGGCCGCGGCGAGGTCGGCGGCGCGCACGGCGCAGAACCACATCGCGCCGAAGATCCGGTCCTGCTCCAGCGCGAACAGCTCGGGGTCGGTGTAGTAGTGGCCGGGCAGCGTGGAGATGAGGCTGGACTCCTGGTCCGTGGTCGTCATGGTGTCCCTTTCAGCTGCGCAGACGCTTCATCTCTGGGTCGAACAGCGGCTCCTCGGCGACCACCGCGGGCACCTTCTCACCGAAGTACTCGATCTCCACGGCGTTGCCGGGCACGGCGAGCGAGCCGGGCAGCCAGGCGTACGCGATGCTCTCGCCGATGCTGTAGCCGTAGGCCGCGCTGGTGACGTAGCCGACCGGAGCGCCGTCGGCATGAACGGGCTCGGCCCCCATGACCACGGTCTCCCGGTCCTTGATCAACAACGGGCTCAGCCGGCGGCGGGGCTCGCGCCGCTGCAGCGCCTCGCGGCCGAGGAAGTCCTTGTCCATCCGGACGGCGAACCCGACACCTGCCTCGAACGGATCGTGCTCGGTGGTCATGTCCGCGCCCCACGACCGGTAGCCCTTCTCCAGCCGCAGGCTGTTGAAGGCGCTGCGACCGGCGGCGATGATCCCGTGCTGCTGCCCGGCGTCCCACAGCGCGTCCCAGAGCCTGCGCCCCTGGTCGGCGTCGGTGTACAGCTCCCAACCGAGCTCGCCCACGTAGGACAGGCGCATCGCGGTCACCGGAACGCCGCCGACGAACGCACGCTTGTTCTTGAAGAAGCCGAAGCCCTCGTGCGAGAAGTCGGTGCTGGTCAGCGGCTGCACGAGGGCGCGCGCGAGCGGGCCCCACACGCCGATGCAGCAGGTCCCGCCGGTGATGTCCCGGACCTGCACCCGGCCGTCGTCGGGCAGCTGCCGCCGCATCCAGGCCAGGTCGAGGTTCCCGTTGGCGCCGACCTGGAAGCGCTGCTCGGACAGCCGGGCCACGGTGAGGTCGCTGCGCACCCCGCCGGCGGCGTCCAGGGACAGGGTGTAGGTGACCGAACCGGGTTTCTTCGCGAGCTGGTTGGTGGTCAGCCACTGCAGGAATTCCAGCGCCCCGGGGCCGGTCACCTCCAGCCGCTTGAGCGGGGTCATGTCGAACAGCGCGACGCGCTTGCGGGTGACCAGGGCCTCGGCCCCGGCGCTCGGCGACCAGAACCGCGAGGCCCAGCCCCCACGACCGGGCACCTCCTCGACCTCCGGCAGCCCGGCGTTGGCCGCGTACCAGTGCGGGCGTTCCCACCCGGCGGCTTCGAGGAACTCGGCGCCGAGCTCCTGCTGCCGCTCGTAGAACGGGCTCGTCCGCATCGGCCGGGGCTCCTGCCCGGGTTCGAGCGGGTGCAGGATGTCGTAGACCTCGACGAAGCTGCGGCAACTGCGCGCGTGCACGTATTCGGGGCTGCGCTGCGCGGGTTCGAACCGGTTGAGATCGCACGAGTGCAGGGACTCCGCGGGCTGCCCGTCGACGAGCCACTGCGCCATCGCCCGGGCGACCCCGGCGGAGTGCGTGATCCACACGGCCTCGGCCAGCCAGAACCCGCGCAGGTCGGGATGCTCGCCGAGCAACGGCATCCCGTCCGGGGTGAAGGAGAACAGGCCGTTGATCCCTTCGGCGACCTCGGTGCCGGCCAGCGCGGGCAGCAGCGAAACGGCCTCCTCCCAGCCGGGCCGGAAGTCGCCGGCGGTGAACGGCTCGATCGACGGCATCTCAGCGGTCTGGCCGGGGGCGCGGATGTCGGCGGCGTCGATCGGCAGGGGGCGGTGCCCGTAGTAGCCGATGCCGATGCGGTCGACGTGCTCCCGGAAGTAGAGGTCGCCGTCCTGGTGCCGCAGGATCGGCAGCCCGGCCTCGGTCCGCTCGTCGTTGCGCCCGGCGATGGCAGCGACCGGCCCGGTCTTGGCGTACTGGTGCGCCATCGGCACGAGCGGGACGTCGAGATCCACCAGCGCACCGATGCGAGGCCCCCACATGCCGACACAGGAGATGACGACATCGGCGGGAAACCGGTCCTGCTCGGTCACGACGGCGGTCACCCGCCCGCCGCCGCGCTCGACGGAAACGACGCGCTGCCCGGGCAGGAACCGCGCGCCCCGAACGATCGCACGCCGCGCCTGCGCTTCGGCGGCGCGCACCGGCTTGGCCAGCCCGTCGGTGGGAATGTGCAGCCCGCCCCGGATCCGCGCCGGATCGACCAGCGGGTGCAGCTCGGCGCACTCGTCGGGGCCGATCAGGTGGCTCTCGACGCCCCACGAGGTGAGCCAGCCGTGCCGCCGCTCGACCTCGTCCCAGCGCGCCGCGGAACCGGCCACCTCGAGCCCGCCGAGCTGCCGGAAGCACCACTCGCCGTCGAGGTCGAGACTGCGGTACTTGGCGGCGGTGTAGGCCGCGAACCGGGTCATGGTCCGGCACGGGTTGGCCTGGAACACCAGGCCGGGGGCGTGCGAGGTGGAGCCGCCGGTGGCGAACAGCGGGCCCTGTTCGAGGACGGTGACGTCGGTCCAGCCGCGTTCGGTGAGCTCGTCGGCCAGCGAGCAGCCGACGATTCCGGCTCCGATGACGACCACGCGGGGTTGGTTGCCCATGAGGCCTCCTGGGTGGGTGCGTCGAAGCCGGCAGCACGGGGTCACCGGCTCAAGAAGCAGCAGGGATTTTGTTGCGCTATGCGCGCCAAGTTTCGATGAGAGCAACACCGTCGCCGGTAGCGCCGGGGGCCGTCAAGAGCGCGCGACGGGTTTTTCGGCCGTGTAACACGAATGGAGGCCGCGCACGATGTGCCGACCGAACCCCTTGACGAGCCCGGGACCGAAGCCGCACATTGTTGCGCATCGCACTCCGTGTTCTGGATAGCGCAACGGAGGTCCAAGATGTTCGAAGCCTGCCGAGTGTCCGATCTGCCGCCCGGCGAGTCCGTCCGCATCGAGGCGCACGTCCCGATCGCGGTGTTCAACGTGGAAGGCGACCTCTACGCCATCGACGACACCTGCACCCACCAGGACGCCTCGCTGGCGGAGGGCTGGGTGGAGGACTGCCGGGTCGAGTGCCCGCTGCACGCGGCGGCGTTCGACCTGCGCACGGGCCTGCCGTGCGGTCTGCCGGCGAAGCGCCCGGTGCGGACGTACCCGGTGCAGGTCGCGGACGGAACGATCTACGTCGAGACCGAAGCGCAGGAAGTCGCATGAGGGCGGTCGCGATCGTCGGCGCGTCCCTGGCAGGCTGGCGAGCGGCGCAGGAACTGCGCGCGCAGGGCTTCGAGGGCCGGATGGAGCTGATCGGAGACGAACCGCACCGGCCGTACGACCGACCGCCGCTGTCGAAGGACTTCCTCGCCGGAAAGCAAGAAGCGAGCGACCTCGCGCTGGCGGAGGAACCGGACCTCGCCGAAGTGGACGCGACCTGGCGCCTGGGCCGCCGCGCAGTCGCCCTGTCGACGGCGGACGGTGCGATCGAACTGGACGACGGCACCCGCTGCCGGGCGGACGGGGTGGTGATCGCAACCGGCGCAACCCCGAGGACGCTGCCCGCAACGCCAGCAGGAGTGCACACGCTGCGCACCCTCGACGACGCGATCGCCCTGCGCGACGACCTGCGCCCGGGAGCGCGAGCGGTGATCGTCGGCGCCGGGTTCGTGGGCGCCGAAGTGGCATCGACCTGCCGAATGCTCGGCCTCGGAGTGACGGTGGTGGAGGCGCTCGAAGTCCCGCTCGCGCACGTCGTGGGCCCGGAACTGGGCGCGGTGTGCGCAGCCCTGCACGCGGACCACGACGTGCGACTGCTCTGCGGAGCAGGCGTCGAGCGGCTGCACGGGGAGCACCGGGTCACGGCGGTCGAGCTGACGGACGGCACCGTCCTCCCGGCCGATGTGGTGGTGATCGGCATCGGAGCCCGTCCGAACACCGACTGGCTGCACGGCTCGGGCGTGACGGTGTCGAACGGCGTGCAGTGCGACGCAGGCGGAGTCACGAACCTGCCGAACGTGGTGGCGGTCGGCGACGTGGCCAGCTACGGCTCGCCGAACGGAGCGCAACGGTTCGAGCACTGGACAACGGCGCTGGAACAACCGGCAACGGCGATCCACAACCTCCTCGCAGGACGCACGGCGCGGAACTTCACGACGGTGCCGTACTTCTGGTCGGAGCAGTACGGAGTACGAATCCAGTTCGCGGGCCACACGAGCCCGAAGGACGAAGTGGAAATAGTCGACGGAGCACCGGACGACCGCCGCTTCGTAGCCCGGTTCCACCGAGCGAACGAAACCACGGCATTCCTAGCGATGAACAACCCGAAGCTGTTCACCAAACACCGCAGAAAACTAACCGCAAAACCCACAACACCGGTCGGCTGACCTCACACCGCCACATCCGGGCGTCACGAATCGCCCGCCGGGCCCCGTGGTGCGGGGATGAGCTCCCGGAGGTACTCGCGGTGTTGGGCGGGTAGCGCTCTGCCGCCTGGTCGTGGTATTCGCCTGGGGTCCACTGTGGATGGTGGGATGAACTCGGGCCGCCCGTCGCGCATGGCGATGTCCCAGCGTTGGTTGTGGAGTGTGCGGTGGTGGTGACCGCAGAGCATGACCATGTTGGCCAAGTCAGTGGCACCACCGTCGGCCCAGTGTTGGACGTGGTGTGCTTCCGGTGTCCCCGGCGGCCGGTCGCATCCCGGGAACGCGCACACCCCATCGCGCCGAAGCAACGCGGCTCGAATGTGCGTGGGCGCGGTTCGTTTCGCCCTGCCCACATCCAACGGGAGACTGTCACCGTCGAGGACGATCGGCAGGATTTCGGCGTCGCAGGCGATCCTGCGTGCGTTCTGGGCGGTGATGGCGCGTTCGGTGTTCAGTGTGCCGGGCATGCGGTCCTCGTCGGCGAGCCCGAGGCCCTGCTTCAAGTCGTCGAAGTCGATCGCGATGGTCATCTGCGGCCGCTGTCCACTGGTGCGCGGCATTCCGTCGTGGTCCAGCGCCAGATCCAGCAATGCGGCGAACCCGTCGGCGTTCCGCTGCCCCACCGTGCGCGGGTCCTTCTCTCCGTCGATCTCGGGTCGGGGCGCGGCGAGGGGTTGCATGAGCGCGGCGAACTTCGCCCCGGTTTCACGGTCCAGCTTCGCTTTGATGACGGTCATCCCGTCCCGGGTGGTCGCGTAGTACAACTCCCTTGCCTCGTGTTGGGCTTCTTCGTCGCGGTAGGCGCCGTCTTGGTCGAGCAGGTAGCGGATGCGTTCGGCGAGTTTCTCCAACTCCCTCGGCGACATCGTCCGCGCAAACCCGGCGAGAGTTGATTCGACCTCGGCGACCTGGTGGCAGCGGACGTAGTCGGGCAGGCGTCGGATTCCGTTGACGATGACACGCGCGTGGTCCAGCCCGATCGCACCCTCAGCCAAAGCGGCTGCCGTGTCAGGGAGGTCAGGAGGCATGAGCTCGCCGTGGAAGGTTTGCCGGTCTTCGATGTTGCGGGCGACTGTGACGCGGGTTTTCGCGTCACGCGGGTCGATGTTGAGCAGTCCTTGCAACCAGACCTGCAGTGATCGGGCGGTGGTGTCGGTGTGGATGGCGCGGTGGTCGGCTTCGGCGATGTATTGCAGTTGCTCCCACAGCAGCACCCGCATCTCCTTCTCCAGTTCTTGGATGCGGGT
>NZ_JBFAIN010000018.1:0-159921 GCF_040654735.1 Saccharopolyspora sp. NPDC050642
TTCGGGCGAGCCATCCCACGCTCCCAACGATCGAAACGTGATCAACTCCAGCCACCACCATGCCAGACAAAGATCATTATGCAAGGACCCCTAAGACGCAAGGTCCTGATCAGCAGGCCGCCGCGCCGCCGAGCGCGCCGGTGCGGAAGGCTTCGAGCCGGGCGAATCCGGTCAGCGAGTTCGTGCCTTGCGCGTCGCGGGCGACGTCGTCGGATTCGAGCACGACCGCAACGGCCTCGTCGAGGTCGCCTTGCGACAGCCCCGGCTGCGTGGCGGTGTATGCGCCGGTCAGGCACATGATCTGCGTGCTGGCGGCGGCTCCGGTGGTGGGGCGGCCGAGTTCGGTCAGCGCGGCGAGCGAGAAGCGGGACGCGAGCAGCGTCGTGGCTGCTTGGTCGCCGATCCTGCGGTGCGGTTCGGTGATCGCCGCGCGATCGATGACGATCGCGGGAGGCTGCGCGCAGAACGTGGCGGGGCCGGTCGCTGCGGGACATGCAGGCGTCGAGCGGACGTCCGGCGCGGTCCAGCGCCCGCCGCGCTGGGCGACGAGATCGCCGAAGTAGCCGGAAATCCGGTCGGCGCGCAGTGCTTCGTCCAGCGGTTTGTTCGCATCGTCCGGGTCCGGCGCGGCCAGCGACGTTCCCGTCACGTCGGCGCAGCGTCGCGCGCCGTCGCGAAAACCGTTCTGGAACGCCGAAACGCGGTCGAAGGCGGTGCCGTGCGCCGCGGTGCTGCTCGTGCTCGCCGGGTCGCGGAAGACGACGATCGCGCGCATCGCCCGGTCCAGCTGCTCCGGGTCGATGCGCAGGTGCTCGGCGTGGCCGTCGACGACCCAGCGGATGAACGAACCCGAGTAGCAGTCGGCCATCGCTTCGAGGCGCACAGAGGCGTCGTCGACATCCATCCCGGCGCGCTGCTGCACCGCGTGGCCGATCTCGTGCGCGAGAACCACCACGACCGATGCGTCGCCGTAGTGCTCCCGCAGCACCGGAAGCAGCGCTGCGCGGTCCCAGGCGATCGCATCGACGGTGGCGCAGTAGTACGCGTTGCCTTCGACGTCCTTCACATCGGTCGCGCACGGTGGCGGGGCACCGGTGCCGTTGGTGTCGACCGAGAAGAACCCGCCGTCCAGGTCCCGCCAGGGCTTGCCGAACACCGCCGGGTACTGCGCTGCCCAGAAGCGCTGCACGTCGGTGACCGCCGTGGCCGCGAGCCGGTCGGCGTCGCCGTGGTCGGTGCCGTGCACGAACGCCGGATCGACCGTGTGATCGGCCACACGGGCGGGTTCGGGCGGTGCAGCCGTGCAACCGCCGGCGACCACCAAGATCACCAGCGCCACCAGTCCAATCACGCGCACGACGCCAAGCTTCCCATCGGTCGCGGTCGTGGGCTGCGCTGGCACGTCCGCGGACGGGCCGCGGCGTGCCGAGATATGGTCCGCTGCTGTGAGAGCAGTCCACCGCTTCACCGTGCGAGCCCACCTGCCCGAGCAGCTGAGCGCGCTCGGCACGCTGGCGACCAACCTCCGCTGGGCCTGGCACCCGCCGACCCAGGACCTGTTCGCCGCGGTCGATCCGCAGGTGTGGTCCGCGGTGGGGGCGGACCCGCTGCGGCTGCTCGCCGAGGTGCCGGCCGAGCGGCTGCGGCAACTGGCCGGCGACCAGGACTTCCTGGCGCGCACCCGGGCCGTCGACGACGACCTGCGCCGGTACCTCGCGGTGCCGCGCTGGTACCAGCAGCGGCAGGACGAGGACGCCGGGCTGCCCACCTCGATCGCCTACTTCTCGATGGAGTTCGGCCTCACCGAGGCCCTGCCGAACTACTCCGGCGGCCTCGGAGTGCTGGCGGGCGACCACCTGAAGTCGGCCTCCGACCTCGGCGTGCCGATGATCGGCGTCGGGCTGCTGTACCGGTCCGGGTACTTCCGGCAGTCGCTGTCGGCGGAGGGCTGGCAGGTCGAGCACTACCCGGTGCTGGATCCGCGCGGCCTGCCGCTGGAGATGCTGACCGAGCCGTCCGGGAAGCCGGTCCAGGTGCGGGTCGCGATGCCCGCCGGACGCACCCTGCACGCGCGGATCTGGAAGGCGCAGGTCGGCCGGGTGCCGCTGCTGCTGCTGGACAGCGACCTGCCGGAGAACGACGACGACCTGCGCAAGACCACCGACCGGCTCTACGGCGGCGACGCGGCGCACCGGATCCGCCAGGAGATCCTGGCCGGCATCGGCGGCATGCGCGCGGTCCGCGCCTACTGCGAGCTGACCGGCCACCCGCAGCCCGAGGTGTTCCACACCAACGAGGGCCACGCCGGGTTCCTGGGCCTGGAGCGGGCCCGCGAGCTGCAGGAGGACCCGGGGCTGCAGTTCGACCAGGCGGTGGCCGCGGTGCGGGCCGGGACGGTGTTCACCACCCACACCCCGGTCCCGGCCGGGATCGACCGCTTCCCGGTGGATCTGGTCCGGCACTACTTCGGCGACGGCTCGGCGCAGGCGCTGCTGCCCGGTGTGCCCACGGATCGGGTGCTCGCGCTGGGCGCCGAGGACAACCCGGGCATGTTCAACATGGCCCACATGGGGCTGCGGCTCGCGCAGCGCGCCAACGGCGTCTCCGAGCTGCACGGCGAGGTCATCCGCAAGATGTTCCGCAACCTGTGGCCGGGCTTCGGCGTCGCGGAGGTCCCGATCCGGTCGGTCACCAACGGGGTGCACGGCCCGACCTGGTCGGCGCGAGAACTCGGCAAGCTGATCGGCGAGTCCGAAATGGACAGCGGCGCCGGGTTGCGCGGCATCGAACCGGTCAGCGACTCGCTGCTGTGGGAACTGCGCTGCTCGCTGCGCCAGCGGCTGGTCGACGAGGTGCGCAGGCGGCTGCGCACCGCGTGGCTGCGGCGCGGCGCCTCGGACCTGGAACTCGGGTGGTGCGACACGGTTTTCGACCCGGACGTGCTCACCATCGGCTTCGCCCGCCGGGTGCCGACCTACAAGCGGGCCACGCTGATGCTGCGCGACACCGAGCGGCTGCGGGAGCTGCTGCTCGACGCGGAACGCCCGGTGCAGATCGTGGTCGCGGGGAAGTCGCACCCGGCGGACGAGGGCGGGAAGGCGATGATCCAGCGGATCGTGCGCTTCGCCGACCAGGCCGACGTGCGGCACCGCATCGTGTTCCTGCCGGACTACGACATGTCGCTGGCCAAGTACCTGGTGTCGGGTTGCGACGTGTGGCTGAACAACCCCGTGCGGCCGCTGGAGGCGTGCGGCACCTCGGGGATGAAGGCGGCGCTCAACGGCGGCCTGAACCTGTCGGTGCGGGACGGCTGGTGGGACGAGATGTTCGACGGTCACAACGGCTGGGCGATCCCGAACGCCGACGGCGTCAGCGACCCGAACCGGCGCGACGACCTGGAGTCCGCTGCCCTGTACGAGCTGATCTCCGACCACGTGGCCCCGATGTTCTACGAGCGCAACACCGACGGGGTGCCGGGCAAGTGGATGTCGATGGTGCGCCACACCCTGGCGACGCTGGGCCCGCGCGTGCAGGCGTCCCGGATGATCCGCGAGTACGTCGACAACCACTACACCCCGGCCGCCCGTTCGGTGCGGGCCGTGTCGGCGGACGACTACCGCGGGGCGCGGGAGATCGCGGACTACCGCGCCCGGCTGCAGGCGGCCTGGACCTGGGTGCGGATCAGCGACACCGAGATGTCCGTCGACGACGGCGGCACGCCGCTGCTCGGCGGGCAGGTCACGGTGCGGGCGCGGGTCGACCTGGCCGGGCTCGATCCGTCCGATGTGGACGTCGAGGTCGTCGTGGGGCGCGTGGACGACTCCGACGTGCTGCACGACTTCGTCACCGCGTCGATGCGCCCGGCGGAGGGCGGCCGCTACGAGGCGGCGGTGACCCTGCCGCACGCCGGCCCGGCGGGCTACACCGTTCGGGTCCTGCCCCGGCACCCGCTGCTGTCCGGCCCGGCCGAGCTGGGCAAGGTCGTCCTGGCCGGCTGACCCGTGAGCGTTTCGGGCGCCATAGCACCCCAAAACGCTCACAGGTCGGCTCAGGTCACGCTTCCGCCCGGATCGGCATCGGGGTTTCGTCCACGCTGACGCTCGGCGCGTGCTGAGACCGGCGCTGCAGGTAGCCGGCCCACGCCGCGGCCAGCAGGCCCGCCGCGCCGATCGCGGCGCCCACCCAGGCCACCGAGGCGAAGCCGAACCCGGCGCTGATGGCCATGCCGCCCAGCATCGGCGCGAGCGTGTTGCCGATGTTGAATGCCGAGGTGTTGACGGCCCCCACGAGCGTCGGAGCCCCGGGTGCGAGGGTGAACGCCCGCGACTGCAGGGCCGGGTTGGTGACGAACCCGCCGACGCCCAGGACGAAGACGAGGATGGTGGTGGTGATCGCGTTGCCCGCCGAGACGGCGAGCAGCGCGGAGGCGATCACCAGGGCGCCGAGGCCGACGAGGAGCGTGCCGACCGGGCGCGATTGTGCGGTGCGCCCGCCGATCGTCATGCCGATCAGGCCGCCCAGCCCGAAAAGCGCCAGCTCGGCGGGAACCCACGCCTCGGGCAGCCCGGTCACGTCGGTCAGCACCGGAGCGAGATAGCTGAAGGTCACGATGACCGCGCCGAAGGCGAAGGTCGTGATCGCGTACGACAGCCACAGCTGGGGTCGGGCCATCGCGCGCAGTTCGGCTGCGGCGCTGCTGGGCTGCTCGGGCGAGGCCGCGTCGTGGATGGTGAACAGCGAGCAGACCAGGCTCACCGCCGTGAGGACGGCGACGGCCCAGAACACCGCTCGCCAGCCGGCGAGCTGGCTGAGCACGGTGCCCGCCGGAACCCCGACGATGGTGGCGAGGGTCAGGCCGCCCGCGACGATCGCGACGGCCCGGCTCCTGGCGCCGGGCGGCACGAGGCTGACGGCCGCGGCCACCGCGACGGCCCAGAACCCCGCGTAGGACAGGGCGCTCACGATGCGGGTGGCCATCAGCACTCCGTAGCCGGGAGCCAGCGCGCCGACGATGTGCGCGGAGATGAAGACGCCTTGCAGCGCCACCAGCGCTTTCCGGCGCGGCCAGCGGATGGTGGCGATGGCCAGCAGCGGGGCGCCGACGACCATGCCGACGGCGAACGCGGAGATCAGCAGGCCCGCGTCCGGGATGGACACGCCGAGATCCGCGGCCATGCCGGGCAGCAGCCCCGAGAGCATGAACTCCGAGGTTCCCTGGGTGAAGATGCCCAGGCCGAGGATGTAGACGGCAAGGGGCATGGACGGTCCTCCAACGAGTCGGTGGTCACTGCCGGCCGACGCTAGCAATGTTTTGAAGCGGTCGATTCAAAATGTGACCGAGGTTTCGTTGCGATCGCTTCAAAACTGCTACGGTGGGGACATGGCCCGGCCGAGGAAGTTCGACGACGCCCGCGTCCTCGACGCCACGATGGACACGTTCTGGCGCAACGGGTACGAGGCGACGTCGACCCGGGACCTGAGCGACC
The DNA here is from genome assembly GCF_040654735.1 of Saccharopolyspora sp. NPDC050642. NCBI lineage: Bacteria > Bacillati > Actinomycetota > Actinomycetes > Pseudonocardiales > Pseudonocardiaceae > Saccharopolyspora > Saccharopolyspora sp. NPDC050642. The sequence continues at coordinate 5,487 of NZ_JBFAIN010000018.1, forward strand.
GCACCGAACTGGGGCCGTCGAGCCTCTACAACGCGTTCGGCGACAAGCACCAGCTGTACCTGAAGTCGTTGCGCAAGTACTACGAGACCGCCACCGCGGAACAGGCCGCGGTGCTGCAAGGTCCGGGGCCGGTCAAGGACCGGGTGCGGGAACTGCTGGTCGACGCGATCGACGCCGACCTCTCCGGCACCGACCGGCCGGGCTGCTTCGCGATCAACGCGGCCATCGAGCGCGCGAGCTCGGACCCGGACGTCCGCGCCGAGGTGCGGCGGAACTTCGCGGCGGTCGAGGAAGCGCTGCGCGAAACCCTCGAGAGAGGACAGCGCTCCGGCGAGATCGACCCGACGCGCGACGCGGAAACCCTGGCGCGCCAAGTGCTCAGCACGTACTACGGGCTGCGCGTCCTGGCCCGGGTCCAAGACGACCGCCAAGTGCTGATGGGCATCGTGGAGAACCTGCTGGACGGGCTCTGACCACCAGCGCGCCGCCTGCCGGGGCTTCAGCGCATGATGGCCACGTGGATGATCAACGGCGGATCGAGTCTCTGCGGGCGGGTGACGAGCGGGCGACCTTGACACCGGCGTCCTCCAGTTCCAGCGCGAAACCCTGGCCATGAAGTGCGCGGGGCTGACCGCGGAGCAGCTCAGGGAGCGCGCGGTCGCGCCCTCGGGGCTCTCGTTGCTCGGGCTGGTCCGGCACTTGGCCGAGGTCGAGCGCAGCTGGTTCCGGAACGCGTTCCGCGGCGAGAACGGCAAAAGCCCCTGGACTCCGCCGGGGTCCGACGAGTTCGCCGATTTCGACGTGGACGCCGCCGATCCCGGCGAAGCGTTCGCGATCTGGCGCCGGGAGTGCGCGCGATCCCGGGAGATCGTGTCCGCCGCCGAATCCCTCGATGCCACTTGTGAATACCGCGGCGAGGTCATCTCGCTCCGCTACATCCTGGCGCACCTGATCGAGGAATACGCGCGGCACAACGGGCACGCCGATCTGCTGCGCGAACGCATCGACGGAACCACCGGTGAATAGCGATTCCGGTTCGTTCGCAACCAGTCGGTCGGCTGCGGGAGTACTGTTCGAATTGTGTCCCGCAACGCGGAATCCACCAGAGCCCGGATCTTCGGGGCGGCGGTCACCGAATTCGCCGCCCACGGCATCGCCGGTGCCCGCGTCGACCAGATCGCCAAGCGGGCACGGGCGAACAAGCAGCTGATCTACGCCTACTTCGGCAGCAAGGACGCGCTGTTCTCGGCGGTGCTGGAACGAACGATGGACGCGCTGGCCGCCGAAGTCCCGATCGAGGGCGACGACCTGCCCGGCTACGCCGATCGGCTCGCCGCCTACCACCTCGCGAACCCCCACGTGCTGCGCCTGCTGCTGTGGGAGTCCCTGGAGCGCGGCGATTCCGGCGTCGTCACCGGCTCCGAACGCTGGGCGCACTACCGCGAGAAGGTGGCCAGCGTCCGCCGCGCCCAGGAAAGCGGAACGGCCACCGGCGAATTCGACGCGGGGATGCTCGGATTGCTCTCGATCGGCATGGTCGGCTGGCCGCTGGCCGTGCCGCAGTTGCGCCGCATGATGCTCGGTGACGCGGAGCCTGCGGATCTCCGGGCGGCGGCCCGCAAAGCCGTCGAGCGCCTCGCCGAACCGCGCTGATCCGGCGGGCTTCAGACGCCGGCGCGGAAGGTGCGGCGGTAGGCCAGCGGAGCGACGCCGATCGCGGTGTGCAGGTGCTGGCGCAGCGACGCCGCCGTGGCGAAACCGACCTGGGCGGCGATCTCCTCGATCGGCAGATCGGTGGATTCGAGCAGGTGGCGGGCCCTGGCGACGCGCTGCTGGATGAGCCACCGGCCGGGGCTGAGCCCGACCTCGTTGCGGAACCGGCGGGCGAACGTGCGGCCGCTCATCCGGGCGTGCTCGGCGAGATCGGCCAGCGTCAGCGGCAGGTGGAGGTTCGCGGCCGCCCAATCCCGGGTCGGCGCGGTGCCCAGCTCGGACGGTTCGGGGACCGGCTGCTCGATGTACTGCGCCTGGCCACCATCCCGCCACGGCGGCACGACGCACCTCCGTGCCACCTGGTTGGCCACCTCGCTGCCGTGGTCGGAGCGCACGATGTGCAGGCACACGTCGACCCCGGAGGCCGCGCCCGCGGAGGTCAGCACGTCGCCGTCGTCGACGAAGAGCACGTCCGGGTCGAGGAGCACGTTCGGGAACATCCGCCGGAACGGCTCGACCAGGCACCAGTGCGTGGTCGCCGGACGGCCGTCGAGCAGCCCGGCCGCGGCCAGCACGAACGCGCCGGTGCAGATCGACACGATTCGGGTGCCGGGGCGGATTAGCGCCAGCGCATCGGCCACCGGCTGCGGCAGCTTGGTAGTCACCTCGGTGAGGTCGTACGGCGGGATCACGACGGTGTCGGCGGTGCTCAGCACCTCCGGGCCGTGCTCGACCGAGATCGTGAAGTCGGCGTCGCTGCGCACCGGGCCACCGTCGGCGGTGCAGGTCAGCACCTCGTACCGGCGGCCGGCGCTGCCGAAGATCCGCTTGGGGATGCCCAGCTCGAACGGGTACACGCCGTCGAGCGCCAGGACCACGACCCGATGCATGGCACGATCCTATCGAATGTTGGCAATCAAGCCATTTCGTCGGGCTCGGCCGGGAGGCAGGCTCGAAGGCATGAGTGAAGCCAGCAAGATGCGCGCCATCAGCCAGGACGTCCTCGGCGGACCCGAGGTGCTCCAAGAGGTGCGGCTCGAGCGGCCGGTTCCGGGCCCGAGCGAGGTGCTGATCCGGGTGCGCGCTGCCGGGCTCAACCCGACCGACTGGAAGCACCGGGCGTACAAGGTGTTCCTCGGCGAACCGCCGCTCGTCCTCGGCTGGGACGTCTCCGGCGTCGTCGAGGCCGTCGGCGTCGGCGTCACCCTGCACAAGCCGGGCGACGAGGTCTTCGGGATGCTGCCCTACCCGCACGGCGTCGGCTCCCACGCCGAGTACGTGACCGGCCCGGCTCGCGCCTTCGTCCCCAAGCCGTCCAATGTGGACCACGTGCAGGCGGGAGCCATCCCGCTCGCCGCGCTGACGGCCTGGCAGGCCCTGGTGGACACGGCCCGCCTGCAGCCGGGGCAGCGCGTCCTGATCCACGCGGCCGCGGGCGGAGTCGGGCACTTCGCCGTGCAGATCGCCAAGGCGCGCGGCGCGCACGTGATCGGGACGGCCAGCGCGGGCAAGCACGAGTTCCTGCGCGGCCTCGGCGCCGACGAGCTGATCGACTACCAGGAGGTCGATTTCGCGGACGTCGTCAGCGATGTCGACGTCGTGCTGGACCCGCTCGCAGGCGACACCCGCACCCGCTCACTGCGCACGCTCCGGCGCGGCGGCGTCCTCGTGTCGATCCTGCCGTTCGGACGGGAAGAAGACGCTGCCGAAGCGGAGCGTCGCGGCGTGCGGGTGGAGCTGATGCTGGTCGAGGCGGACCAGGAGGGCATGCGCGCCATCGCCGAACTCGTCGAGTCGGGCCGGCTGCGCCCGGAAATCGCCGGGGTGTTCCCGCTGGCGGACGCGGCCAAGGCCCACGCCCTCGGCGAAACCGGCCGCACCACCGGGAAACTGGTGCTCGCGGTGGAGTGATCCGTTTTGGAAGGGATCACGCCACCGAAAGCCGCTGGCGGGTCTCTGCGACCCGGGGCGACCACGGGGCCAGCTCCTCGGCCTTGGCCAATGCGGCGCGCGCGGCGGCGTTGTCGTGGCAGGCCATGTGCGCGCGGGCGAGCGTGGCGAGGTCGTCGGCGCGGGAGAGCGGGGAGTGGTTGTACTCGGCGCCGGTCGTGGCGAGGTGGACAGCGCGGTCCGCGTCGCCCTCGATCAACGCGAGGAGCCCATTGGTGCCGCTCAGTTCGAACTCCGGGTAACCGAGCTGGATCGCGTCCTCGAGCGCCTTCTTGGCGGTCGGCAGCAGGGTTTCCGCGGGCAGTTGGCCGGCTTCCACCGCCTTGAACCCGAGCCCCGCCAGGCCCGCCAGCAGGTAGGGCATCTTGCGCGGTGGGATCTCGTCGCTGTTCGCCAGCAGCTTCAGCATCATCATGACCCCCGTCGCGTAATCGCCGCGCGACTCCAGCACGGAGATCTGGCACGTGACCGTTCCGTTCAGGCCCGGATACTGCGCGGCGAGTTCATCGGCGTGCTCCTGCGCGCGATCGATGTCGCCCTTGCGCAGCGCCTCGTACGCACGAGCGGCCAGCGGTGCGGACAGGAAATCGGAGCGTTCGGGATCCTTCATGCGAGGAAGCGAGAAGAGCAACCAACCGGTCGACGTGGTCAGCGGAACCCGCATCGGCCACAACTTGTAGAGCATCAACGGCGTTGCGGCGAGCACGAAGCCGCGCCCGAACGGACCGTCGGCGAGCAGCCAGCCCGCCACGACCACCGCGACACCCACCAGCGCCGACAGCAGGCCGGCCAGCCAGCAGCGCAAGATCACCGGCGAACGCCACGGGCCGATCTGAGCCCGCAGCGTGATGGGCAAGGAACGGATCGTGAAGGTCACGTGTCCCAGCCGCCACGACGCGACCTCCCGCATCGCACCGAAGATCACCTGCCGGACCCGCAGCCCGAAAACCACCGAGCCCAAGAGCAAACCCAGCTGTGTCGCCATCGGAAGCAAGGCCACCCCGACCAGGGCGCCGAGCCAACCGATGGCCGCCCCGGCCGGCCCGCTGCCGGCGATCAGCTCCACGGCCATCACGGCGACCGCACCGGCCACGGCGGCTATGACCCAAGGGCGGAACAAAAGACTCTGAGCTCGCACAAGGACGAAAGCGTACGGGACCGGGCCGCGGCCGATACCCGCTTTCGACCAGGCGCCCAACAGCCGACGGAGCCAGCACCGGGCGCAAGCATGGGAACTTTCCTGTCACCGACCGCGGACGCAGCGCGAGCATGGGAACTTTCCCGTCAAACCAGCGCGGCGGGGATTGCCCGGATCGCAGCGCGAGCATGGGAACTTTCCTGTCACGGATGGCGGGGCCGGGGCCTGGTCGTGAGCATGGGAACTTTCCTGTCATCAAGCATGGGGCCGGCGCGAGGATGGGAACTTTCCTGTCAACGGAGGCGCCTTCGAGTTTGGGTGGTCGTGGCGCGAGCAAGGGAACCTTTCTGCCACAGGTGGCAGGAAGGTTCCCTTGCTCGCAGTTGGTCGGAGTGTCAGACGTTGGTGGTGACCGGGAGGCCGGCCGCCTTCCAGGCTCGGAAACCGCCCGCCAGGTCCGTGGCCTTGGTCAGGCCGAGCCCCTTCGCCTGGGCGGCCGCGAGGCTGGAGGCGTAGCCCTCGTTGCACACCAGGACCACCGGGCGGTCGGGGTGCAGGCCGTCCAGCCGGTGGCCGCCGGCCGGGTCCAGCCGCCACTCCAGCACGATCCGCTCCACCGTCAGCGAGCCCGGGATCTCGCCTTCGGTGAGGCGGTCGGACTGCGGCCTGATGTCGATGATCAGGCCGCCGTCCTGCTGCAACGCGAACGCCTCCCGCGGGGAGACGCGGGTGAGCTTCGCGCGCGACTCGGCCAGCAGGTGGTCGATGCCGTACGGACCGGCTGTGATGCTGGCCTGGCGCTGGATCGGGATCTCGCTCATCCGAGCTCCTTCGGCTGCGGGGCGGGCGGTTGCGGCGCGTGGATCCGCTGAGGTGGGACCGGCGGCACTTCGGCCAGATCCGAGTAGTAGCGGACCGGCAGCAGCGGCGGCGAGTACGCGTGCACGCTCGCCGAGTTCACCGAGCTGACGTTGCGGACCTGGTGAGCGCGCCCGCTGCCGAAGCCGACGCCCGAGCCGACGTCGTGGTGCACGGTGCGCACCGGGCCCGCGGGATAGCGGTAGTCCTCCCGGAGCGCGCCGAACAGAACGGAGAACGAGCCGGACGCACCGCCGTGGTCGTGCGGCTCCGTGCCTTGTCCCGGCGCCCAGGACAGCAGCCACAGCTCGACGCCCGCGGTCAGGGCGAGCTTGGCCCACCAGCGTTGTTGGTCGTCGACCCGGACGATGTCGAGCAGCGGTCCGGTCAGTTCGGACGTGACCAGGCTGGTGAGGTCGCGCAGTTCGCGTGGGCTCCACAGCAGGTGGTCGGGGCGGATCAGGTCGTGCAGCAGCGGCAGGTCGAGGCCGGGGTGCAGCTCGACCGCTCCGGGCGCGGGAACCGGTTCGGTCGGGGTGTATTCGGAAGCGGGGGCGGTCGGGTTGTCGTTGGACGGGTGCTGTCGCACAGCGCTCATGCGTGTCTCCAAGTTCGTGTCTTGCAAATGAGCACGGCACGACACGCACACCCCGCTATGGGGCGTGATTCGGTGGATTGATTCGTCGGGCCGCGCGATGAGCCTGGAAGGCGGTAGCAGAACCGCTTCAGCGACAGGCGGAGGTGACGACCAGGAAGAGGTCGATCACGCGATCGCGGGTGAGAAACGAATCGGACACGCTTGCGATCGTGGCACGGCCGCGGGGATCGTGCCAGCACGATCGCGGTCGTCCCGGTATCTGGGCACCCGGCGAGCGCTCGCGAGGCCGGGATCTGCCGGCCGGGCGAGCACAGGATGCGCCCGGCCGCAACTGCTGACGGAGCAGACGGAACAATGGGGCTCCGGAGGGACCTGCCGGAATCTGCGGCGGTCCGGACGGAGACGAACCGCCTGCGCGTCGCCCGCGGCGCCGCGGTCGGTCACGGCTGGGAGGTAGACGTGGACGACCTGGTCATCCGGATGGATGGCGTCGGTGTTCGGCGGGGCACGACGACGCTGGTGGCCGACGTGAACTGGTCGGTCGAGCTCGACGAGCGCTGGGTGGTGCTGGGCCCCAACGGCGCGGGCAAGACGACGCTGCTGAAGATGGCCAGCACCGAGATGCACCCGAGCGAGGGCAGCGTCGACGTGCTCGGCGAACGGCTCGGCAAGACCAACGTGTTCGACCTCCGTCCCCGCATCGGCCTGTGCTCGGCTGCGCTGGCGGCCCGCATCCCCGGCGACGAGCTGGTTCGCGACGTCGTGGTCAGCGCCGGATATTCGGTCGTCGGCCGGTGGCGCGAGGAGTACGACGCGATGGACACCGACCGGGCGGCCGAGCTGCTCGACCTGCTCGGCGTGGCGCACCTCGCCGACCGCGAGTACGCGACGTTGTCCGAAGGGGAGCGCAAGCGCACCACCATCGCGCGTGCTCTGATGACCGACCCCGAGCTGCTGCTGCTCGACGAGCCGGCCGCGGGGCTGGACCTGGGCGGCCGGGAGGACCTGGTGGCGCGGCTGTCCGCGCTGGCCATGGACCCGGACGCGCCCGCATCCGTGCTGGTCACCCACCACGTCGAAGAGATCCCGCCGGGCTTCACGCACGGCCTGTTGCTGCGTGAGGGCGGCATCGTCGCGCAGGGACTGCTCGAAGACGTGCTCACCGAGGACAACCTGTCGAAGACCTTCGACCAAGACTTGGAGCTGCAGCGCAGCGGCGCCCGTTACTTCGCCCGGCGGCGCGGCTGAGATCAGGGCGGGAGGCGCCGCTGCGGGACCGGACGACGTTCCGGGTCGAGCGGGCGCTGAGATCCGTGACACAGCAGTCGTGGGGCGGCGCGCGATAGCCTGCCCGGCGAGGTGGCGGTTCGACGAGGAGGTTGCTGCGTGGGCGAGTTCGTCAGGCTTGAGGTGGACGGCGCGATCGGGACGATCCGGTTGGATCGGCCGCCGATGAACGCCTTGAACCGGCAGATCGAGGTCGAGCTGCGGGAAACGGCGATCGAGGCCGCCGAGCGCTCCGACGTTCGCGCCGTGATCGTCTACGGCGGCGAGAAGGTCTTCGCGGCGGGCGCGGACATCAAGGAAATGGCCGACATGTCCTACACCGACATGGCGCGCAAGGAGGAGCGCGGCCTGTCGGACGCGATGAGCCAGGTCGCCGCCATCCCGAAGCCGACCGTGGCAGCCCTCACCGGGTACGCCCTCGGCGGCGGCTTCGAGCTGGCGCTGAGCTGCGACCGGCGCATCGCCGGGGAGAACGTCAAGGTCGGCCAGCCGGAGATCCTGCTGGGCGTCATCCCCGGCGCCGGCGGCACGCAGCGGCTCGCCCGCCTGATCGGGCCCAGCAAGGCCAAGGACATCATCTACACCGGGCGTTTCGTCGACGCCCAGGAAGCGCTTTCGCTGGGCATGATCGACGAGGTCGTCCCGCGCGACGAGGTGTACGCGGCGGCGCGCCGCTGGGCCGAGCAGTTCACCGGCGGCGCGGCCCGTGCGCTGGCCGCGGCGAAGGCCGCGATCGACGGCGGGCTGGACGTCGACCTGGCCACCGGGCTGAAGCTGGAGACCCACCTGTTCGCGGGCACCTTCGCCACCGAGGACCAGAAGATCGGCATGCGCTCGTTCGTCGAGAACGGGCCCGGCAAGGCGAAGTTCACCGGGAACTAGGCCCGGACGGAACGAATCGTGACAGCCCGCCCCACCAGTCCGCCCTGCGCTTCCGTTGCCGGAGCGCGGTTCCGGCGACGGCGTTGAGGAGTTCTGGTGGGGTACGGCTTCGATCTCGATGATGTTGCGTTCCTGCGCTCGGCGGCCGGGCGGGATGCCGTCGCCGAGCTTTCCGGGCTCGCGCTGACCAATTCGACGCGGCTCAACGACGTCGCCGCCGCTCGCAAGCTCGTCGGAGAGCGGTTCGCGGCGGCCGCGTTGGAGACGGCCGTGCTGCGGCGCAAGGCGGAGTCCAAATTGGACGACCCCGCCGGCTGGTTGTTCACCGATCCGGCGCTGCAGCAGGCGACGGCGAGCGTGGTGGCGCGGCATCGCGCGCAACGGCTGGCCGGGCGCGACGTGCACGACGTGACCTGCTCCATCGGGGCGGATCTGGCCGCGTTGGCCGCCGTCGCCCACCGCTGCGTGGGCTCCGACCTCGATCGAGTCCGGTTGTCCATGGCCCAGCACAACCTCGCGGTTGCCGGGCGGTCGGTGGCGCTCGTGGAAGCCGACGCACTGCGCCCGGTGACCCGAGGCACGGCCGTGGTCGCGGACCCGGCGCGCCGGGACGACGCCGGCCGGCGTCGCTGGAACCCAGCGGATCTCGTCCCACCGCTGGACGACCTGCTCGACGTCTACGCCGGCCGCGATCTCGTGGTGAAGTGCGCCCCTGGGCTGGATTTCGCGGCGGTCCCGGACACCGCCGAGGCCGAGGTGGTGTCGCTGGCCGGGCAGGTTCGGGAGGCCGCGCTGTGGTTCGGCGGGCTGGCGGCCCCGCAGGTTCGGCGCCGGGCGACGGTGCTGCGGCCGGACGGCACCGGTTGGACGATCACCGACGCCGAGCCGGACGACTGCCCGGCAGTCGAGGTCCGGCAGTGGATCGTGGACCCGGACGGCGCCGTGGTGCGCGCTGGGCTCGTCCGGCACTACGCCGCGCGGCACGGGCTCGCCCAGCTCGACCCGCACATCGCCTACCTGACCGGCGACGAGCCGCCCCCGGGCGTCCGCGCCTTCCGGGTCTTCGAGCACTGCCGCTACAACGAGAAGTCGCTGCGCGCCCTGCTGCGCAGGCACGAGGTGGGCAGGCTGGAGATCCTGGTCCGCGGCGTCGACGTGGATCCGGATGCGCTGCGCCGCCGCCTCAAGCTCAAGGGCTCGCAGGAAGCCACCGTGGTGCTGACCAGGGTCGGCGACACCGCGATGGCGTACCTGTGCCGCGCCGAGCGCACCTGAGTGCGCTAGGTCACTCGATTTCCCCTTCCGCGAGGGCGCGCTGTGAGCGTGCCGAAAACCAGAGGCAGTCGGTGCGGCGCCTTCTCTATGCTTGGGCGAAGTATGGGTACGTCGTCTGTTGAATCTCCGCTCGTCGATCTGCGCGAACGGTTGTCCGAGCTGATGCTGCACGACCAGCGTCGGCTGCGTCGTCGCATCGAGGGAGCCCGCAAGATCCGCGACCAGCAGGCCCTGGCGGCCGTGACCGCGGAGATCACCGGCGACATCGAGGCTGCGGAGAGGCGGATCGAGCAGCGCCGCGCGAACGTGCCCGAGATCAGCTATCCGGAGGCGCTGCCGGTCAGCCAGCGCCGGGACGACCTGCTCGCGGCCATCCGCGACAACCAGGTCGTCATCGTCGCAGGTGAGACCGGTTCCGGGAAGACGACGCAGCTGCCGAAGATGTGCCTGGAGCTGGGCCGCGGCATCCAGGGCCTGATCGGGCACACCCAGCCGCGGCGGCTGGCCGCCCGCACCGTCGCCGAACGCGTCGCCGAGGAACTCGACACCGAGCTCGGCGACGCCATCGGCTACCAGGTGCGCTTCACCGAGCGGGCCGGCACCGACACCTTGGTCAAGCTGATGACCGACGGCATCCTGCTGGCCGAGATCCAGCACGACCGGCTGCTGCGGCGCTACGACACGCTGATCATCGACGAGGCGCACGAGCGCAGCCTGAACATCGACTTCATCCTCGGGTACCTCAAGCAGCTGCTGCCGCGCCGTCCCGACCTGAAGGTGATCATCACCTCGGCCACCATCGATCCGGAGCGCTTCTCGCGGCACTTCGACGACGCGCCGGTGATCGAGGTCTCCGGGCGCACCTATCCCGTCGAGGTCCGGTACCGCCCGCTGCTGGACGACTCCGACGAGAACGAGGACGTCGTCCGCGACCAGACGCAGGCCATCTGCGACGCCGTGGGCGAGCTCTGCGCGGAAGGCCCCGGCGACATCCTGGTCTTCCTCAGCGGTGAACGGGAGATCCGGGACGCCACCGACGCGCTGAAGCAGCAGAACCTGCGCAACACCGAGGTGCTGCCGCTGTACGCGCGGTTGACGGCCGCCGAGCAGCACCGCGTGTTCCAGCCGCACTCCGGCCGGCGGATCGTGCTGTCGACCAACGTGGCCGAGACCTCGCTGACCGTGCCGGGCATCAAGTACGTCATCGACCCCGGCACCGCGCGCATCTCCCGGTACAGCTTCCGGACGAAGGTGCAGCGGCTGCCCATCGAACCGATCTCGCAGGCCTCGGCGAACCAGCGCAAGGGCCGCTGCGGCCGGGTTTCCGAAGGCATCTGCGTCCGGCTGTACTCCGAGGAGGACTTCGAGTCCCGCCCGGAGTTCACCGACCCGGAGATCCTGCGCACCCACCTGGCCTCGGTCATCCTGCAGATGACCTCGCTGGGGCTGGGCGAGATCGAGTCGTTCCCGTTCCTGGAGCCGCCGGACCGCCGCCAGATCACCGACGGCGTCAACCTGCTCCACGAGCTGGGTGCCCTGGACCGGTCGAAGACCGAGCTGCACAAGCGGCTGACCCCGGTCGGCCGCAAGCTCGCCCAGTTGCCGATCGACCCGCGCATCGCGCGGATGGTGCTCGAAGCGGAGCGCAACGGCTGCGTGCGCGACATGCTGGTCATCGCCGCCGCACTGTCCATCCAGGACCCCCGCGAGCGACCCGCGGACAAGCAGCAGGCCGCCGACCAGAAGCACGCGCGCTTCGTCGACAAGGACGCCGAGTCCGACTTCGTCACCTACCTCAACATGTGGCGGTACCTGCGCACCCAGCAGAAGGAACTGTCCTCCAACCAGTTCCGCAAGCTGTGCCGGACCGACTTCCTCAACTACCTGCGGGTCCGCGAGTGGCAGGACCTCTACGGCCAGCTGCGGCAGATGGTCAAGTCGATGGGCATGACGCTCGGCGACGAGCAGGCCGAGGCGTCGCGGATCCACCAGTCGGTGCTGGCCGGCCTGCTGTCGCACATCGGCCTCAAGGACGTCGAGAAGAAGACCGAGAAGAAGCCGGGGCAGCCCGGGCGCGGTTCGAACGAGTACCAGGGCGCGCGCAACGCCAGGTTCGCCGTGTTCCCCGGCTCGTCGCTGTTCAAGAAGCCGCCGCGCTGGGTGATGGCGGCGGAGCTGGTGGAAACCTCCCGCCTCTGGGCGCGCATCGCCGCCCGCATCGAACCGGACTGGGTGGAGCAGCTCGCACAGCACCTGGTCAAGCGCAGCTACAGCGAACCGCACTGGGAGAAGGACCGCGCCGCGGTGGTCGCAGTCGAGCGCGTCACCCTCTACGGCGTTCCGCTGGTGGTCGGCCGCAAGGTCAACTACGGGCGCATCGACCCGGAGCTGAGCCGGGAGCTGTTCATCCGGCACGCGCTCGTGGAGGGCGACTGGGACACCCGGCACGCGTTCTTCCACGAGAACCGGGCGATGCTCGACGAGGTCGAGGACCTCGAGGAACGGGCCCGGCGGCGCGACATCCTGGTCGACGACGAGACGCTGTTCGAGTTCTACGACCAGCGCATCGGCGCCGACGTCGCCTCCGGCAGGCACTTCGACTCGTGGTGGAAGAAGGCCCGCCAGGAGCAGCCGGACCTGCTCAACTTCGAGAAGTCGATGTTGATCAACCAGGAATCGGCGGCGGTCAGCGACCAGGACTACCCCGACTTCTGGGCGCAGGGCGGGCACCGGCTGCCGCTGTCGTACCAGTTCGAGCCGGGCGCCGACGCGGACGGCGTGACCGTGCACATCCCGCTGGCGGTGCTCAACCAGATCGAACCGGATGGTTTCGACTGGCAGATCCCCGGCCTGCGCGAGGAAGTCGTGACGGCCCTGCTGAAGTCGTTGCCCAAGAACGTGCGCCGGAACTTCGTCCCGGCCCCGGACTTCGCCAAGGCGGCGCTGTCCCGGATGCCCTCGTCGGACGGCCCGCTTCTGGACGCCCTGCAACGACAGCTCCAGGGCATGACCGGCGTCGCCGTGTCGCGCTCCGAATGGGACCTCGAGCGGGTGCCGGAGCACCTGAAGATGACCTTCCGCGTGGTGGACGGCAAGGGCCGCAAGCTCGCCGAGTCCAAGGACCTGGAGTCGCTCAAGCAGCGGCTGAAACCCAAGCTCCGCGCCGAGATCTCCGCCGCCGCCGACGACGTCGAGCAGCGCGGGCTGCGCTCCTGGAGCTTCGGCTCGTTGCCTCGTACCTTCGAGCAGCAGCGCTCCGGCCACGCGGTGAAGGCGTATCCGGCGTTGGTGGACGAGCAGGACAGCGTCGCGGTGCGGATGTTCGACACCGAGGAGGAGCAGCGGCAGGCGCTGTGGGACGGCACCCGGCGAATGCTGCTGCTGAACCTCCCGTCGCCGGTGAAGTCCATCCAGCGCGGGATGAGCAGCACCGCCCGGCTCGTGCTGGGCAGCAGCCGGTACGGCGACCTCGCCGCCGTGCTCGACGACTGCGTGAGCTGCGCCGTCGACAAGCTGATGGCGGATTACGGCGGCCCGGTGTGGGACCAGGCTGCCTACGATTCCCTGCAGGCCAAGGTCCGGGCACGGCTGGGCGAGGTCACCGTCGACGCGGTGTCCAAAGTGGAGCAGGTGCTGATGGCGGCGCAGCGGGTGGAGACGTTGCTGGCCGACCAGCCCCGGAACCTGAACCCCGCCGCGCTCGCCGACATCCAGGACCAGCTGGGCGGGCTGCTCTACCCCGGCTTCGTGACCGGGACCGGTTTCGCGCGGCTGTCCGATCTGACGCGCTACCTGCGCGGGATCGAGCAGCGGCTGGACAAGCTGCAGCACCATCCGCAGCGCGACCGGGACTGGATGCAGCAGGTGGACGAGGTCGAGCAGCGCTACCGGGACATGCTGGCGGACCTTCCGCCGGGGCGCGCCCCGGGCGAATCCCTGCGGCAGATCGGGTGGCTCATCGAGGAGCTCCGGGTGAGCCTCTTCGCGCAGACGCTCGGCACGTCGCAGCCGGTGTCGGTGAAGCGCATCCACCGCGCGATGGACAAGTTGGAGCGCTGATCCGGCTCTCGCCGCGACTGCCGACGAGCCGGACAAGTGCTTGAGCACGGTCGTGACATGCATGGCTGTTCCCTCCGGGGTGCGAACTGGTGCGTCGGGCGGGCACCGGTTCGGTGCATCCGAGGCGCGACCGTTTCGAGCTCGCGTGATTCATCGGGAATTGCGTGCTCGAACGGCCGTGATCCCCGAAAAGCCGTGCTCTGCAAGGTCATGCGCCTGCAAAGGTCGCATGCCTACCCAGCCGTGTGCCTGCAAGCCGTGTGCTTTGCGAAGTCGTGTTCGGCGAAGGCTTTGCAGGACCGGAGTTTCGGAGAAAGGCGCCTCAGGCCGCCCAACATCGAGTATTCGCGCTCGAACTGTCGTTCGCATCACTCGACGGGGTGGAACCCGCTGCGAGATCGCGGTTTCGGCTCCTCGCGCGCGGCAGCAGCCGGAAAACCCGTTGGGAATGGGGAAGATCCGCGTCCGCGGCGAACGCGGAGGAGTGCCGCTGTGCCGCTCAGGTAGCGGGGGAGACGGTCACGCCCAATGCGCCCGGCCCCGCGTGGGCGCCCAGGACCGCGCTCGTCTCCTCCAAGGTGACGCGGCGGATCTGGGGCAGCTGGGACCGCAGGTCGTCCAGCACGCGCTGAGCTCGGTCGGCGAACTGGAAGTGCTCGACGCCGACATCGACCGGTCCGCTGCCGGCTCGCTGGACCGCGTTCGCGACCGCCTTCTTGAGCGCCCGGTCCGGCCCGATGCCCTTCGTCAGCTGGTCGATGACGCCTTCCTTGAGGACGAGCACCGGCTTGATCGACAGGGTCTGGCCGAGCCAGGCCTGCGCGCGCCCGATCCGGCCGCCGCGCTGCAGGTATTCCAGGGTGTCCACGTAGAGCAGCTGCGTGGTGGTGCGCAGGCGCCGGTCCAGCACGCTCATCACGCCCTGCGGGGTCGCGCCGGCGACGGCGGCTTCGGCCGCGGCCATCACCGGGAAACCGAGGCCGAGCCCGACCAGCCGGGAGTCGACCACGTAGACCGGGATGCCGATCTCCGCCGCGGCGGCGCGGGCCGATTGGCAGGTCTGGGAGAGTCCTTCGGAGATGTGGATGGAGATGATCGCCTCGGCTCCGGAGGACGCGGCGTCCGTGTAGTTCCAGAAGAAGGCCGGCGGCGGCGGTTCGCCGGTCGCCACCGGGATTCCGTCGCGCATCGCCTGGGCCAGCGTCGGGTGCGGCACCCGGCGCTCGTCGTTGTACTCGTCGCCGACCTTGAGTTCCAGCTGGACGACGGAGATGCCCAGCTGTTCGGCGACGTCGTGCGGTATGGAAGCCGTCGAGTCGGTCACGATGGCGACGCGTTGCCTCATGCGGGCCAGGCTACTAACTGGTAGCCGGTCGGCGTGCGTGCCCCGGCAGAAATACCGTCACCGGCACCCGGCGTTTTTGGGTACGGCGAGGTGAGTACCGTCACTCCAGGGGCCTGGTTGCACCGGTGCTACCGGCTAGTAACATTCTGGGTGGTTGGCGTCACTGTGCTTTTCGAACAGGGACGTGGCAAGGTCAACCTACCCGGACAAAACAGCGCCGGGTCCACAAGCAAAGCCGCTGGAGGACCAGCGAGCGTCGTCTGTCCGCAGGAGGTCGAAGAGGGCCCATGAACATCGTCGTCCTGGTCAAGCAGGTGCCCGACACGTATTCCGAGCGGAAGCTGTCTGCGGCGGATCACACGTTGGATCGCGAGTCGGCCGATGCGGTGTTGGATGAGATCAACGAGCGCGCGGTGGAGGAAGCGCTGTTGATCAAGGAGGCTCAGGGCGGCGAAGTGACCGTCGTCTGCATGGGCCCGGATCGCGCCACGGATGCGATTCGCAAGGCGTTGTCGATGGGTGCGGACAAGGCGGTGCACCTCTCTGATGAGGCGTTGCACGGCACGGACGCGCCGTCGACCGCGCGGGCGTTGGCGAAGGTGATCGGCACCGTCGAGGGTGTGGATCTGGTGATCGCCGGTAACGAGGCCACGGACGGTCGCACGGGTGCGGTGCCGGCGATGGTGGCCGAGGTTTTGGGCTGGCCGCAGCTGACCTTCGCGCGCAAGGTCGTCACCGATGGTTCGAGCGTGTCGATCGAGCGGGAGACCGACGCGGGGATCCTGAACGTCGAGGCCGCGCTGCCGGCGGTCGTCAGCGTGACGGAGAAGATCAACGAGCCGCGGTACCCGTCGTTCAAGGGCATCATGGCCGCGAAGAAGAAGCCGGTCGCCGTGTTGTCGCTGGCGGATGCGGGGATCGACGCGGGCGAGGTGGGCCTGGCCAATGCCGGGTCGGCCGTGGTGGAGTCCGCGCCGAAGCCGCCGAAGTCCGGTGGTGTGAAGGTCACCGACGAGGGCGAGGGCGGCGTGGCCGTCGCGGAGTTCCTGGCCGGCGAGAAGCTGCTCTGAGTCGTTCACGGGTTTTCGAGGAGGCATTGATTCATGGCTGAGGTTCTGGTCCTCGTCGATCACGTGGACGGCGAGGTCAAGAAGGTCACGCACGAGCTGCTGACCGCGGCGCGCCGGCTGGGCGAGCCGTCGGCGGTGGTGGTCGGCGAGCCGGGTACCGCTGGGAAGCTCACCGATGCGCTGGCCGCCTACGGTGCGGCGAAGGTCTACGCCGCGGAGTCCGCGGAGGCCGCGCAGTTCCTGGTGACCCCGCAGGTCGACGTGCTCGCCGCGTTGGTGGGCAGCGTGTCGCCGGCGGCGGTGCTGGTACCGGCGTCGATCGACGGCAAGGAGATCGCCGGTCGGCTGGCGATCCGCATCGGTTCCGGTCTGCTGTCGGAGGTCGTGGACCTCGACGGTGAGGGCGTGGCGTCGCACTCGCTGTTCGGTGGCACCTACGACGCCAAGGCCAAGGTCACCAAGGGCACGCCGGTGATCACCGTGCTGCCGGGCGCGATCGAGCCCGAGCAGGCCGCGGGTGCCGCGGCGGTGGAGTCCGTGGAGGTTCCGGCCGCCTCGGGCGCGAAGATCACCGGTCGGCAGCCCGCCGAGGCCGGCGACCGCCCCGAGCTCACCGAAGCCTCGATCGTGGTCTCCGGTGGTCGTGGTGTCGGTTCCGCCGAGTCCTTCGATGTCGTGGAGAAGCTCGCCGACAGCCTGGGTGCTGCGGTGGGTGCCTCGCGTGCGGCGGTGGACTCCGGTTACTACCCGCACCAGTTCCAGGTCGGCCAGACCGGTAAGACCGTCTCGCCGCAGCTGTACATCGCTCTCGGTATCTCGGGTGCGATCCAGCACCGGGCGGGGATGCAGACGTCGAAGACGATCGTCGCGGTGAACAAGGACCCCGAAGCCCCGATCTTCGAGATCGCCGACTTCGGCGTCGTGGGTGACCTGTTCAAGGTCGCCCCGCAGCTCACCGAGGAGATCACCAAGCGCAAGGGCTGAGCCCCGAGCTGATCTGACGCGGAAGGCGGGTCGCACCCAGGTGCGGCCCGCCTTCTGCGCGTCAGCCCGCGCGAGCTTCGTCGCGGCCCTGGCAGGCGAGCCGGTCGGCGCGCTCGTTCTCCGGGTGGCCGTTGTGCCCCTTGACCCATTCCCACTGCACGTCGCCGTGGCGCGCGCATTCCGCGTCCAGGCGCTGCCACAGTTCGACGTTCTTGACCGGCTGCTTGGCCGACGTCAGCCAGCCGTTGCGCTTCCAGCCGTGCACCCACTGCGTGATGCCCTTGAGCACGTACGTGCTGTCCGTGAAGATGCGCACGGCGGGCATCGGCCGGGTCAGCGCGGCCAGGCCCTCGATGACCGCCATCAGCTCCATCTTGTTGTTCGTCGTCGCCGCGTCCTTGCCGTAGAGCTCCCGCTCGTGGTCGCCGTACCGCAGCACGACGCCCCAGCCGCCCGGGCCGGGATTTCCGCTGCATGCGCCGTCGGTGTAGAGGTCGACGTGGTCCGTCGTTCGCTGCATACCCCGGAATCTAATCGTCGGCGCCGTTGCGTCGGTCCGGTGGTCGTGACAGGAAGGTTCCCATGCTCGCGTCCGGGCGCTCGGGGTAATGGGAGGAAGGTTCCCTTGCTCCGCATTCCAGGGTCGGCGGATGGCAGGAAGGTTCCCTTGCTCTCGCGCCTGTGACAGAAAGGTTCCCCTGCTCGCATTCGGTGGCGCTTGTGGCAGGAAGGTTCCCCTGGTTCGAAAATCGGGTGCGGGGGTTGGTGGGGAGTGGCATGCTCGGCGGGCGTGCGAATACTGTTCACCGCCGGGCCCGGTTATGGGCTTATGCTGCCGATCGTCCCGTTGATCTGGGCTGCTCGGATCGCCGGCCATGAAGTGCTGGTCGCCACCACCGCCGAAATGCCCGATGTCGTTGCGCGGGCCGGGCTTCCCGTCGTGGACGTCTTCCCGGAGCACGACGTGTGGGACGCGTTGCTGCGCGGGATCACGTCGGAGGGGGATTCGCCCGAGGTCCAGCGGGTGGCCGCTGCCACGGGGTTGTCCGAGGCCTACGAGAAGGTGTCCCAGGCGGGCAATCCGTTCGGGCTGTTCACCTTGACCATGACCGAAGGCACCATCGACGCGGGCCGTGCGTTCGGCGCGGATCTCGTCGTGCACACCACCGATCACGCGGCCGGGCGGTTGGCCGCTGCTGCGCTCGGGGTGCCGGTGCTGGAGGTCGGCAACCGGATTTCCTGGTCGTCGCGGGACCCGGAGTTCCGCAACGGGCGCAATCTCTACGACGATGACGACGTCACCCTTGCCCTGCGGGACAAGCTCGGCATTCCCGGCGGTCCGCCGCGGGTGATCGCGCGGATCGATCCGCGGGCGCCCAGCATGGGCGGGCTCGTCGCGGACGAGCCCGATCCGCTGGACGGCGTCCCGTGGTGGTCGATGCGGTTCGTGCCGTTCAACGGCGGTGCCGTGGTTCCCGACTGGGCGTTGCGGCGACCGGAGCGGCCGCGGGTCGGCGTCACCCTCGGCACCGTGGTGCCGGTCATGAGCGGCACCAGCAACCTCTCGGCCGTGATCGAGGCGCTCGGCGGCATGGACGTGGAGGTGGTGCTGGCCGCGGGCAAGGCGGATCTCGCCGATCTCGGGACGCTGCCGGCCAACGTGCGTTCCGCCGGCTTCCTGCCGCTGTCGACGTTCTTGCCGACCGCTTCGCTGATGGTGCACCACGGCGGCTCCGGCACCACGGCCGCGCCGCTGCACTATGGCGTTCCGCAGCTGGTCCTGCCCGCTTTCGCGGACAACCCGATGTCCGCGGAGCGCGTGGTGGCCCGGGGCGTGGGGCTCTCCCACGATCCGGCCACTGTGGACGTTGCCACGGTGCGGGCGATGACCGAGCGGCTGCTCACCG
This sequence comes from Saccharopolyspora sp. NPDC050642, assembly GCF_040654735.1. Classification (NCBI taxonomy): domain Bacteria; kingdom Bacillati; phylum Actinomycetota; class Actinomycetes; order Pseudonocardiales; family Pseudonocardiaceae; genus Saccharopolyspora; species Saccharopolyspora sp. NPDC050642. The sequence goes on from NZ_JBFAIN010000018.1 coordinate 24,553, forward strand.
AGCCCGCGTTCCGCGCGGCGGCGCGCGAGGTGAGCGAGGAGATGGCCACCCAGCCCAGCCCCTCGTCGATCATCCAGCGAGTGCTCCCGCTGGTCGGCGCGTAAGCCCGTCCCGAGGAGCCGACGCTCGCGCCGGGTCCGGCTCCTCGGGGCGACGCCGTCGAATATCTGCTGTTCGGGTGGGGTTTCAGGGCTCCGTTCGGGGCAATGGTTGGGCGTCGCACCTGGGATTCACCGAAAGTTCCTGCTCCGTGTCATCGACTGGTGTGTTGGGTGTTCGCCGCGCGGCGATACACCTGCGGCATGTCCGAGACGCAGCTGCTGGCCAGCGCCGCACCGAGTGCGGCGGCCGACGCCCACTACTCGCTGCTGGTCGCCAGAGACTCCGATGAAGTGCACGCCGCGCAACGCCTGCGCTACCAGGTGTTCGCCGAGGAGATGGGGGCCACGGTCACCGGTCGCGAGTTCGGCGTCGACCGGGATTCCTTCGACGAGCACTGCGACCACCTGATCGTCCGGGACGACCGTTCCGGCGCGGTGGTCGGGACCTACCGGATGCTGCCGCCGGATCGGGCGAAGGCAGCCGGAATGCTGTATTCGGAAACCGAATTCGACCTCTCCGCGCTCGACGAGCTGCGCCCCTCGCTGGTGGAGACCGGCCGGTCGTGCGTCCACCCGGACCACCGCAACGGCGCCGTCGTCAGCCTCGTGTGGACGGGGATCGCGCGGTACATGCTGTTGCACGGCCACACGATGCTCGCCGGCTGCGCGTCGGTGGCGTTGGACGACGGAGGCGTTCAGGCCTCGCACGTCTGGAACGCGGTGTCGGCGAAGCACTACTCGCCGGAGGACCAGCGCGTGCACCCCTACCGGCCTTGGGAGCCCTTCGAGGTTACCGGTCGCGCGCCGCTGCCGCCGCTGCTCAAGGGTTACCTGCGGCTGGGCGCTCAGGTGTGCGGCCGTCCGGCGCACGATCCGGACTTCGGGGTCGCCGACTACTTCGTGCTCCTGGACCTCAAGCGCGCCGACCAGCGCTACCTGCGGTTCTTCCTGGGCGAATCGGCATGAGCCAGTGGATGCCCACCTCGCCGTGCGGGCCGGGTTGCCTTCCACCGCGGGACGAGCAGGCCGAGGTCGGGCTGCCCCGGGTGGTGCTGCGGCTGGGCGGGACCGCCGGGTTGCTGCTGGTCGGGTGCCTTCTCGTGCTGGCGCTCTCGGTGTTGCGGGCGGCGTGGCGCGATCGGGCGCTGGCGTTGTGGTTCCGGATGTTGTTGCGCACCTTGGGGATCGGTCTCGTGTTCGGGGAGCGGATCCCGCCGGGCGGTGCGCTGGTCGTCAGCAACCACGTCTCCTGGCTGGACATCGTCGCGCTCCAGGCCCTTCGCCCGATGCGGATGCTGGCCAAGGTCGAGGTCCGGTCGTGGCCGTTCCTGGGGCCGCTCGCCGGCCGGGTAGGCACCGTGTACATCGATCGCGACCGGCTCTCGGCGTTGCCCGGCGCGGTTCGGACCATCGCCGACGAGTTGCGCGCCGGGGCCGTGATCGGGGCCTTCCCGGAAGGGACGACCTGGTGCGGGCGGGCTTCCGGGCGGTTCCGGCCCGCCGTCTTCCAGGCCGCCATCGACGCGGGCGTGCGGATGCAGCCGGTTGCGCTGCGGTTCCGGACCGCCGCCGGGGAACCGACCACCGCGGCGGCGTTCCTGGGCGATGCCACGCTGGTCGATTCGGTCCTCGCGGTGGCGAGGATGCGGGACCTGGTCGTGGAGCTGGTGGTGCTGCCCGAGCTGGTCGGCACCGACCGCCGCGAGCTGGCCAGGCAGGCGCAGGACGCGATCGCCGCGGCCACCGGTTCCGCCTCGGGCCACCAGGCGCCGGTGGAGCACCTCGCCGCCCAGCGCATCGCCGCCTGACCACCCCGTGCGTGCTTTCGGCTGCCATGACACCCGAAAGCACGCACGGGTCTTGATCCGCTTACGCAGAACGAGTGTGGAAATCGCCGCTTTGGCGGCAAAGGCTGGACCTCGACCGGGGTGCAGGTTGCAGGCTAGCAGGGTGGCCACTGTCGAGAAGCCCCAGAGCGCCCTGTGGAATCCCCAACGACGGACCTTCACCGCCGGACTGATCCTGGTCATCACCCTGGTCGCCTTCGAAGCCATGGGGCTGGGCACCGCGTTGCCCACGATCGTCGCCGAGCTCGATGCGCAGCACTGGTATTCCTGGCCGTTCACGGTCTTCCTGGCCGCCGCCGCCATCGGCACGGTGATCGGCGGGAGGCAGTCGGACCGGCGCGGGCCCGCGCTTCCGCTGCTGCTCGCCCTGCCGACGTTCGCGGTCGGGCTGGTCGTCGCCGCCGCTGCGCCGAACATCCTGGTCCTGCTGGTCGCGCGGGTGCTGCAGGGCCTCGGCGGCGGGGTGCTGATCGTCGCGCTCTACGTGATGATCGGCAGGGTCTTCCCCGAGGAGGACCGGCCCGCGGCGTTCGGCGCGCTGTCGTCGGCGTGGGTGGTGCCCGCGCTGGTGGGGCCGTTGGTCGCGGGATTCCTCACCGAGCACGCGAGCTGGCGCTGGGTGTTCCTCGGCCTCGCTCCGCTGGTGTGCATCGGCACGCTCTTGCTGGTCCCGACGGTGCGGCGCTTCGGTGCCCGCTCGGGCGAACCGTCGCCGCAGCGGCGCGGGCTGGCGCTTGCGGCGGTGGGCGCCGCGGCCGGTGTGGTGGCGTTGAACTTCGCCGCGCAGAACCCCTCGCTGCCGTCGTTGTTCGTTGGCCTGGCCGGGATCTTGGTGGTAGCGCCGTCGATCCGCCTGCTGCTGCCCAAGGGCACGCTCCTCGCGCGGCCCGGACTTCCGGTGATGGTGCTGTCGCGCGGGTTCCTCGCCGGGTTGTTCTTCACCGCACAGGCGTTCGTGCCGCTGGCGCTGTCCGTGGTGCACCACTATTCGCCGACCACCGCGGGAATGCCGCTGACCGTCGGATCGCTCGGCTGGACCGTCGGTGCCCTGTGGCAGAGCAGGCAGCGCAACCTGCGCCGGGAGTACGTGGTCGCGGCCGGATTCCTGCTGGTCGGCTTCGGGATCGCCGGGCTCGCGCTGACCTTGCCCGCGTGGGGACCGCACTGGCTGCTGTTCGCCTTCTGGTTCGTCGCCGGCGGCGGGATGGGCATCGCGGTGGCCAGCACAGCGGTGCGGGTGCTCGCGCTGTCGCCGGAGGGCGAGCGCGGGTTCAACTCGGCGGCGCTGCAGATCTCCGACATGCTGGGGCAGGCCTCGCTGGTGGGCCTCGGCGGTGTCGTGGTCGGTGCGCTGGCCACCGCGACCGCGCCGACCTGGGGCGTCGTGCCGCTGGATCTGGTGCTGGTGGTGGGCGCCGTGCTGGGGGCCCTGCTGCTCATCCGTTCGGCCCGCGGCCAAACGTCCTGACCTGCGCCTTCCGCCGGACCGCGAGGTGGGCTCAGGTTCGCCCTGCATTACCCTGGACAGCGCGATGACTTACCTCGACCACGCAGCCACGACACCGATGCGGCCTGGGGCGGTCGCAGCGATGAGCGAGGCGTTGACCAGGATCGGCAACGCCTCGTCCCTGCACACCTCGGGTCGCCGGGCGCGCCGTGCGGTGGAGGAGTCGCGCGAGGACATCGCCGATGCGCTGGGCGCGCGGCCGTCGGAGGTGCTGTTCACCGCGGGCGGCACCGAGAGCGACAACCTGGCGGTCAAGGGGATCTTCTGGGCGCGGCGGGCTGCGGATCCGGCCCGGCGGCGCGTGCTGGCCTCGACCGTCGAGCACCACGCGGTGCTGGACGCCGTCGAATGGCTGGCCGAGCACGAGGGCGCCGAGGTGACCTGGCTGGCGGCCGACTCGCACGGCCGGGTGCGCCCGGAGGTGTTCGAGGCGGCCCTCGCTGAGAACCCGGACGACGTGGCCGTGGCCACCGTCATGTGGGCCAACAACGAGGTCGGCACCGTCAACGAGATCTCGGAGCTGGCCGCGATCGCCGACCGCTACGGGGTGCCGCTGCACACCGATGCCGTGCAGGCCGTCGAGACGCTGCCGGTGGACTTCGCGGTCTCCGGCGTGGCGGCGCTGACCATGACCGGGCACAAGGTCGGCGGACCGTACGGGGTCGGCGTGCTGCTGCTGTCGCGGGACGTCAAGTGCACCCCGGTGCTGCACGGCGGCGGCCAGGAGCGCGAGGTGCGGTCCGGCACCCTGGACACGCCCGGCGTGCTGGGCTTGGCGTCGGCCGTGCGCGAGGCGGTCGACGCTCGCGAATCGCATGCGCCGCAGCTGATCAAGCTGCGCGACGAGCTGGTCGCCGGAGTGCGCGCCGTGGTGCCGGACGTGGTGCTCAACGGCGATCCGGGGCACGACGTCGTGGGCGGCGGGCCGTCGCGGCTGCCCGGCAACGCGCACTTCACGTTCCCCGGCTGCGAAGGCGACAGCCTGCTGATGTTGCTGGACGCCAAGGGGATCGAGTGCTCCACCGGCTCCGCCTGCACCGCGGGGGTCTCGGAGCCCAGCCACGTGCTGCTGGCGATGGGGGCGGATCCGAAGGCCGCGCGCGGGTCGCTGCGCTTCTCGCTGGGGCACACCTCGACCGCGGCCGATGTACAGGCACTCACCGAGGCCATCGGGCCGGTGGTGCAACGAGCGCGTAGCGCCGGTCTGGCCGGGTTGCGCCGATCTTCGGCGGGGCCGACGAGCACCGCCACGGAGGTGTGAGGCGTGCGAGTACTGGCAGCCATGAGCGGCGGGGTGGATTCCGCCGTCGCAGCCGCCCGGGCGGTCGCCGCGGGCCACGACGTGGTCGGCGTGCACCTGGCGCTGTCGGCGAAGCCCGGCACGCTGCGCACCGGCGCCCGCGGGTGCTGCACCATCGAGGACTCCCGGGACGCGCGCCGCGCCGCGGACCTGCTGGGCATCCCGTTCTACGTGTGGGACTTCGCGGAGCGGTTCACCGAGGAGGTCATCGAGACCTTCGTCGGCGAGTACGCCGCGGGCCGCACCCCGAACCCGTGCCTGACCTGCAACGAGAAGATCAAGTTCGAGGCGTTGCTGGACAAGGCGATGGCGCTGGGCTTCGACGCGGTCTGCACCGGCCACTACGCCCGGCTGTCCATCGTGGACGGCGTGCCGGAGCTGCGGCGCAGCAGGGACGACGGCAAGGACCAGTCCTACGTGCTGGCCTCGCTGACCGCCGAGCAGCTGCGGCACTCGATGTTCCCGCTCGGCGACTCGCTGAAGTCCGAGGTGCGGGTCGAGGCCGCCGAGCAGGACCTGGCGGTGGCCAAGAAGCCGGACAGCCACGACATCTGCTTCATCCCGGACGGCGACACCAAGAAGTTCCTTGAGAACAAGCTCGGCCAGGCGCCGGGCAAGCTGGTCGACGCCGACACCGGCGCGGTGCTCGGCGAGCACACCGGGGTGCACGGGTTCACGGTGGGCCAGCGCAAGGGCCTCGGCATCGACGCGCCGGCGGCGGACGGCAGGCCGCGCTACGTGCTCTCCCTGGAGCCGGTGTCGGGAACCGTCAAGGTGGGTTCGGCGGACCGGTTGTCGGTCACCGAGATCGACGCGAAGCGGCCGATCTGGCCGTCCGAGCAGCCGCTGGACGGGCCCACGGAATGCGTGATCCAGGTGCGCGCGCACGGCGGCACGGCGGAGGCGGTCGCCGAGGCAGACGAGGACGGCATCCGCGTCCAGCTCCGCCAGCCGCTGCGCGGCGTGGCGCCGGGGCAGGCGATCGTCCTGTACCGCCCGGACGCGGCGGGCGACCTCGTCCTCGGCAGCGCCATCATCTCCGCCACCCGCTGACGTGCTCGTGAGTGAATAGCCCGGTAAGAGCCGGAACGTTCGCTCACGAGGTGGCGAGTGCGGCGATCTGGTCCGGCTGTTCGTCGATGCTCAAGTGTCCGGCGGACTGGATCACGCCGAGCTCCAGTCCGAGTGAGCGCTGGACCGCAGGCGCCAGTGCGCGGGGCGGGAAGTACCTGTCGTGCTCTCCGGAAACGACTGCTCGGCTCACTTGGCGATCCGCCACCGCGGCGTGACCGGGATCCAAACTCGACCGGACGTGGCGGGCGATCAGCGTCATCCAGTCGACCAGTTCCCGGCGCGGGCGGTTCTCCGGCGCGTGCATGGTTTCGAGCAGGCGCGTGCTGGCCGCCGGGCTGCGGCGGAGGAGCCACGACGTGGCTGGAACGAGGACGCCGGGCCCGGTTCGCGCCCGCACCAGACCTCCGGGGGACACGAGAACCTGCCGGACGACCAGGGGCGAGTCACTGGACAGCGCGATCGCCGCGCCCAGGGAGTGGCCGACGAGCACGGCCGGGCCTTCGGCGGTCTGGGCGATCAAGTCGGTCAGCCATCGTCCGTACCAGGCCAGGCGCCGTCCTGCGGGGACCCGCATCGGGCTGCTGAGGCCGGGCTGGCCGGGAACGTCCGGCAGCACCACCCGGGACTGCGCGGCCAGCGCGGTGGCCAGCGGCAGGCAGCTGGCCGCGTTGAAGTTCGTCCCGGGCACGAACACCACGGTTCGTGGACCTCCGCCGGCCACGACCGCGTGGGTGGCGACACCGCCGGCGATGATCATCAGGCGTTGGTGCGGCACCGGCCATGCGTCGAGCCGTTCGGTGCACCACCGCGCAATGGCGTCTCGCCCCCGGGCGCTTCGGTAGATGTCGCTGTTCACGGGGCCGGTGCGTAGTCGCGGAGGTTGATCGCGTTGGCCGCGTTCTGGATTCCCTTGGACATGCCGTTCAGCTGCGGGAAGTGGCTCATCAGGCGGAACATCTGGTTGCGCAGCCACAGGCCGGTGGCCGTCTTCGGGATCAGCGCCTTCGCGCCTTCCGTCGCCACGTTCTGGTTCTGCGTCACGAAGTTGCGCATTTCCGCTTCGTAGCGGCGGAATGCGGTCCGGTGGTCGCCGTCGGCGGCGAGCAGTTCGCCGGCCAGCACGTAGGCGCCGACCAGCGCGAGGCTGGAGCCCTGACCGGACAGCGGCGACGGGCAGTAGCCCGCGTCGCCGAGCAGCACCACCCGGCCTCGTGCCCAGTCGTCCAGGTGGATCTGGGAGATCGAGTCGAAGTAGAAGTCCGGTGCCCGGCGGGCCTCTTCGAGCAGCCTGGGCACCTCCCAGCCGCCGGTGAAGGCCTTGTCCAGCAAGGCGATCTGGGTCTGCGGGTCGCGGGGGTCGAAGCGCAGTTCCGGCGACTTGAAGCCGAGGATCGCCTTCGCGCCGGCGTCGGTGCGCGCCCGGTACAGCCCGGCCAGCCTGCCCGGCGTGTTGTAGACCTCGGTCCAGCGGTCCAGGCCCAGGAAGTTATCGACGCTGAAGATCGAGATGTGGTAGCCGAGATAGCGGCGGAAGCCGGCTTCCGGGCCGAACGCCAGCTGCCGGACGGTGGAGTGCATCCCGTCGGCGCCGACCACGAGGTCGAATTCGCGCGGCGAGTGGTGCTCGAACGTCACGCGGACCGCGTCGGCGTGCTGCTCGATGGCGGTGATGGAGTCGCCCAGCAGGTACTCGGTGTCGTCGGTGCGCTCGTAGAGGATCCGGCTGAGCGTGCCGCGCATGAGCTCGATGTCGCCGTCGTCGCCCATCAGCTCGTCCATGCGCACCTCGACCAGCGGCCGGCGCGCGCTGTCGACGACGGTCATGCCGCGGTTCTCGGTGCGGGCCGCCTGCAGGTCCGCGAGGACGCCCATCCGCTCGGCGACCTCGACCGCTGCTCCGCGGACGTCGATGGCGTAGCCGCCGTGGCGGATCGCGGGTGCGCGCTCCACCACGGTCGGGTTGAAACCGTACCTGCGCAGCCAGAACGCGAGTGCCGGCCCGGCGATGCCTGCGCCGGAGATCAGGATGTCCATGTGGCCCAAGCTAGCGCGCCTACTTACCGTGCGGCAAGTAAATTACCGGTCGGCAGGTAGTAGGATCCTCCGGGAGGAGGACGCCGATGCCGAGGACACGGGTCGACACCCGCACCGAGATCCGCGCGGTCGCCGCGGAGCTGTTCGCCCGCCAGGGGTTCGAGAAGACCAGCCTGCGGGAGGTCGCCGAGCGGCTCGGCATCACCAAAGCCGCGCTGTACTACCACTTCCCGTCCAAGGCGGACCTGGTGCGCGGCATCGTCCAGCCGTTCGTCGACGAGGTCGAGGACCTGCTGGCCGACCGCGAAGCGGCCGCCGACGTCGACGCGCGGCAGTTCCTCGCCGACTACTTCGACGTGGTCCTGCGGTACCGGCAGGTGTTCGAGATGGTCCTGCGGGATGTTTCGGCGCTGGCGCAGCTCGACCTGATGCGGCAGATGCTCGCCTGGCGCGAACGGACCTACGCCCTGCTGGTCGGTCCCGGCGCGTCGCCGGCCCGGATCGCCCGGGCGACCGTCGCGATCGGTGGCCTGCAGGACTGCGCGACCACCGACGGGCCGGTGGAGGAATTCCGCGACGCCGCGCTGGAAGCGGCCGTCGCGGCGCTGGGCTCGTGATCTTGTCGGCCGCTGTCGCGCTGCGACAGGATGTGCGCATGACTGCACGGCACGTGACGGAGCTGGGTGGCGGTTTTCGTGCACGGCTCCGGCACCTGTGCCGTGCACGAGACATTCGGGTTCGGCGCCCAGCTCCCGCTGACCGATGAGTTCCGCCTGGTGCTGACGGATCGGCAGGGTTGCGGGCACAGCCGCGCGAAATCCGGAGTCGGTCCGCTCCCTGACGCTCATCGAGCCGGCCTGCGCGCAATCGGGACGCCCTCGAGTCGGTGACGCCCGATCTGTCCGATGAGGACGGCTCAACTTCGAATCCGTGGGCTTCGAGGCGCCGCCGGAGCTCGTGCGGACGACGCGCAGCGCGCTGCACGAGATGCCGTCCTGGGGCGCGGAATCCCGGTCGAGGCGCTCGCCGCGGAGACCTGGCCCGCACTGGTCGTCAACGGCGGGCGCAGGCATACCGCGAGCACGGCGGGAACCGATCATGGAGTGCGCGCGCGTGACGGCGGAGCGCATCGCCTCCCAGGTGCCGGGCGCGTCGCACTGGCCGCACAGCCAGCGGCCCGACGTCGTCAACGACGCGCTGCGCGAGTTGTGGCGTCGTTGACGGTCTAGTGCGGGACCGGTTTCGCGGTTAGTGTCTGGCATCACGCCGCGAACGGGGAGGTCCTGTGCTCGATCTTCGTGCCAGCACGGTCGCAGACGTCTTGCGGCGCAGCGCCGCGCGAGTCCCGGATCGCGAGGCGCTGCGCTTCGTCGACGGTGCGGGGCAGGAGCGCTCCTGGACCTACGCCGAGCTCGACGCCGCCGTCACCCGCGCCGCCGCCGCGCTGCTGGCCGCCGGGGCGCGACAAGGCGACCGGATCGCGGCCTACGGCAAGAACTCCGACGCCTACCTGATCGGATTCCTCGCCTGCGCCCGCGCCGGCCTGGTGCACGTGCCGATCAACTACAACCTGACCTCCGGCGAACTCGCCTACCTGCTGCAGCAGTCCGGCAGCAGCACCGCACTGGTGGACCCGGCCCTCGCGGACCGGCTCGGCGAAGTCCGCCCGCAGACGTCGGTCGAGCGCGTGATCCCGTTGCGGGACAGCCCGGATTCGCTGCTGGCGCGGTGCGTCGACGGCCCGGTGCCGGAGCTGGAAGTCGCCGTCGCCGATGACGCGCTGGTCCAGCTGCTCTACACCTCGGGCACGACCTCGCAGCCCAAGGGCGCGATGATGACGCATCGCGCGCTGCTGCACGAGTACGTGTCCTGCGTGGTGGCGCTGGACTTCCGCGAGGACGACCGGCCGCTGCACGTGATGCCGCTGTACCACTCGGCGCAGATGCACGTGTTCCTGTTGCCGCAGCTGATGATCGGGTCCACCAACCGGCTGGTGGAGGCGCCCGATCCGGGCGACGCGCTGCGGCGGATCGAGGACGAGGGGATCAGCTCGTTCTTCGCCGCGCCAACGGTTTGGGTGGCGCTGGCCAACCACGCCGAGTTCGCCACCCGCGACCTGACGACCCTGCGCAAGGCCTACTACGGTGCCTCGATCATGCCCGGGCCGGTGCTGCAGCGGTTGCGGGAACGGCTGCCGGAGCTCGGTTTCTACAACTGCTTCGGGCAATCCGAGATCGCTCCACTCGCGACGGTGCTGCGGCCCGAGGAACACGACGAGCGGCCGGATTCCGCCGGCCGGCCGGTGCTCTTCGTGGAAGCGAAGGTCGTCGACGAGCAGGGCGACGAGGTCGCGCCGGGGGAGCTGGGCGAGATCGTCTACCGGTCGCCGCAGCTGTGCACCGGGTACTGGAACAAGCCCGAGGAGACCGCCGAGGCGTTCCGCGGCGGCTGGTTCCACTCCGGCGACCTCGTGCGGCGCGACTCGGCGGGCTATTGCTTCGTCGTCGACCGGATCAAGGACGTGATCAACACCGGCGGAGTGCTGGTCGCCTCCCGCGAGGTGGAGGACGCGCTGTACACCCACCCGGCGGTGGCCGAGGTGGCGGTGATCGCGGTGCCCGACCCGAAGTGGATCGAGCGCATCGCGGCCGTGGTGGTCGCCAAGGCCGATGTGTCGGAGGCGGAGCTGCTGGAGCACGCGCGCGGCGGCCTGGCCGGTTTCAAGGTGCCGAAGGAGATCCGCTTCGTCGACGACCTGCCGCGCAACAGCTCGGGCAAGCTCCTCAAGCGCGTCCTCCGCGACAAGTTCACCGGCTGACCAGGGCCAGGAGCAGCGTTTCTGCAGGTTAGAGGTCGCGCGTTTTTTTGTGTCGCCATAGCAGCAGAAAACACGCACGGCGGGCGACTGCGCCGGAAGGTGCTCGTGGGCCTGGGCGTGCGCAGTGGCACTGGGCGCGGTGGCCGGTCGGGCGGGTGCCGGGGGTCCGTCGATAATGGCGGGGTGAGTGACGCAGCTTGGGGCCCCGGGATCGCCACCGCCATCGGCTCGATGCCCGGGTCCGATCCGGTCGAGGTGGCGCGCACGGTCGTCGGTGAGCTGCCGGGCCTGATGCCCTTCCCGGAGTTGCCGGGACGCGGGGTCGGTGCCGACATCCTCGGCCGCACCGCCGGCCTGCTGGTCGACCTCGCCGTCGAAGTGGTGCCCTCCGGCTACCGGGTCGCCTCCCGGCCCGGCCGGGACCAGCGCCGCGCCGTCGACCTGCTGCGCTGGGACCTGGACGCCGTCGAGCAGGCGGCGTCCGAAGCGGGCGCGCCGCGCGCGGTGAAGGTGCAGGCGGCGGGCCCGTGGACGCTGTCGGCCGGGATCGAGCTGCACCGCGGGCACCGGGTGCTGACCGACCAGGGCGCGCTGCGCGACTTCGCCGAGTCGCTGACCGAAGGCCTGATCCGGCATGCCGAGCAGGTCGCCGCCCGCACCGGCTCCCGGGTCGTCGTGCAGCTCGACGAGCCCACCCTGCCCGCGGTGCTGGCCGGGGCGCTGCCCACGCCCTCCGGCTACGGCAAGGTGCCCGCCGTCCCGGAACCGGACGCGCAGCGCCTGCTGACCGAGGTGATCGAGAAGCTCGCGGCCGCAACGGACTCGCCCGTGGTCGTGCACTGCTGCTCCGCCCGCCCGCCGGTGGCGCTGCTGCGCCGTGCCGGGGCCGGGGCGATCTCGCTGGACGCGACGAAGCTCGGCGACGTGTCCGGTTCCTTCGCCGACGAGCTCGGCGAGGCGTGGCAGGAGGGCACGACCCTGTTCCTCGGCTTGGTCCCGAGCACGGAACCGGCGGGCGAAGCCCGGTTGCGCCAGATCGCCCAGCCGGCCTTCGGCCTGGCCTCCCGCCTCGGCTTCGGCCGCCGGGCGCTGGCCGAGCGCAGCGTCCCGACGCCGACCTGCGGCCTCGCGGGCGCGACACCTGCGTGGTCCCGCCGCGCTATCAGCCTCACCCGGGACCTCGCGAAGCTCTTCGCCGACGAAGCCGAGCAGTAGCGAACCGCCCTCCGCAGCGTGATCGATCGGCTACCGTGAGGAAGATCGAGATGCCGAGCTGCGGAAGGTTGGCGAAATGGCCCGCTGGTTGGTCGGTTTCGACCTTTCCGACGACACCCCGGAGCGCCTGGAGAGCCTGACGCAACGACTGCTCGCCGAGCTGCGCGAGCTGGGCGCGGTCCGGGTGGACCGGGTGCGCGGTCAGGGTCCGGATGGCGCGAAATCCGGGGCGGCGCTGGCAATCGGGCAACTCGTGCTGAGCGGCATCTTCTCCGCGGCCACTGCTGCGGCGTGCGCGAAGGTGCTGGTCGCCCGCTTCGACCAGGCCAAGGCCCGCCGGGTGAGCATCGAAAGGAACGGCGAGAAGGTCGAATTCGACGGCCTGACCGCGAAGGACCAGCACCTGCTGGTGGAAGCGATCACGGCGAAACTCCTCGACGAGGACCCCGACGGCGGCGCCTCGGACCAGCGGTAGGCGGCGTGGTGGGCCGCCGGACCGCGCTGCTGATCGCGACCTCGATGTACGGCGACCCGGGGCTGCGCCAGCTGCGCGCGCCTGCGGGGGAAGCCGAGGAGCTGCAACAGGTCCTGCTGTCGCAGGGTGGCTTCGACCAGGTCGAGGTGCTGCGCAACGAGTCCAAGCGCCAGATCGAGCGCGGCATCGAGGAGGCGTTCCAGGAAGCCGGGCCGGACGACCTGGTGCTGCTCTACCTGTCCTGCCACGGGATCAAGAACGACCGTGGCCAGCTGCTGTTTGCCGCCTGCAACACCGAGCTGGACCGGATCGAGTCCTCCGCGGTCGGTTCGGTGTTCGTCCAGCACCAGCTGAGCGCATCCCAGGCCGGGACGAAGGTGGTGCTGCTGGACTGCTGCTACAGCGGCGCCTTCTCGCACGGCTTGGTGCCCAAGTCGGCCGAGGGGATCGACCTGCGCCAGCTGGTCGGCCGGGGCACCTACATCATGACCGCGACCAGCGCGGTCGAGTACGCATACGAGGGCAACGAACTCACCTCCAGCGACCCGGTGCCTTCGTCTCTGTTCACCCGCGCGGTGCTGAAGGGCATCCGCACCGGCGCCGCCGACATCGACGGCGACGGCCTGATCACCGGTGATGAGCTCTACAACTACGTGTTCCGCGAGCTCGACGGGCAGCGGCAGACCCCGTCCCGCGAGACCCGGATGGCCGGCGACTTCTTCATCGCCCGGACCGCCTCGGCGCAGATCCGGCGGCCCAAACCGGCGCCGACCGGGCCGGTCGCGCTCGGACCGTTGCGGGCGGAGCTGCCCGGGACCAATCTTCCGGCGGGCAGCACGCTGAACGTGCCGGTGGGCACGGGGGCGAATCGGAAACCGTTCCTGCTGAGCCTGGCCGGACCCGAGAACCACCTGGCGGTCATCGGCCCCGCCCAGTCCGGCAAGAGCCAGTTCCTGCGCACGCTGGTGCTCGCCTTGGCGCTGGATTCCGATCCGGCCGAAGTGCGGTTCTACCTCGTCGACTCCGAGAGCCGGTTCGGTGCCTTCGCGCGACTACCGCACGTCGGTGCTGTGCTCGGGCCAGACCAGCACAGCGAGGTCGAACAGCTGGTGTACGCCGCGGAGCGGAAGATCACCGCCCGGCGAGCGATGTTCCGCGACGCCGCGATCGAAACCTTGGAGGCGTTCCGGGCTGCGCGGCGCAACCGCGAACTCCCGCGCGACGCCGACCACCAGGACGTCTTCCTGGTCATCGACCGCTGGGAGGCATTCGCCGACGAGAACCCCGGGCTGGTGGCCCGGGTCGAGCGGATCGCCGACCAGGGGACGAGCTTCGGAGTGCACCTGGTCGTGGCGGCGCGGTTCTGGTCGAAGATCCCGGACGCGATTCGCCAACATCTGCGCGGCCACGTCGAATTCACCCCGGGATCCCCGGAAGCCTCCTCGCACGCCGGGCCGTTCCGGGCGGCGCTCCCCGCTCCGGGAGGTGCCGAACCCCATGCGCAGCATCGTGGAATCCTCGCGCTCGTGTCGGAAATCGCCGACCGCGAGGAGCCGGCCGATCCGTTGCTGCACCCGCTCCAGGTCCCCCGCACCGACTCCGATCCCGCGAGCGCTTGGCGGCGCCGAACCGCACCCGACTGGCTGCGCCTCCCGATCGGCCGCGACGTGTTCGGGCGAACCGTGCACCTGGACCTGAATCCGGACGGCGGATCGCACGGGCTGATCATCGGGCAGCACGGGGCAGGAGCCCGGGAAACGTTGCGGTCGCTCGTGTTCCTGCTGGCGTCGACCCATTCGCCGGACGACGTCAACCTGGTCCTGCTCGCCGGCTCGCCCGCGGGGCCCTTTCACGATCTGGCCGGTCTCCCGCACGTCGCTATGTACGCGGAAGGTCCGCTGGTCGCGAGCTCCGGCATGGTCCCGGAGCTGAGGGCGGTTCGCCGCGAGATCGCCCGCCGCCGGGGCGCCGAAACCCGGCCGGAGCTCTTCGTTTTCATCCACAACTTCGCGGAAACCGCGTCTTACCAACCCGGAGCGGCCGGGCAGCTGCTGGAGATCATGACCTCGGGCGCGGAGGTGGGCGTTCACGTCATCCTGCTGGCGCGGGACGACGTAGCGGGCCGGTTCCCGGAGATCGACGAGCTCTGCCGCTTCCGGATCGACCACGGCACCGATCCCGAGGCGGGTGCCGGATCGCTGAAACAGGCCGGGGCTTGGCCGATCCGGTTCCGCGCCTGGGAACCACCGGGAGAAGGCTGGCACGAGCAGACCGCCCGGATCAGCAGCGCGGTGCCGGAGCGGGCAGCGGAACTGCGGAGCCCGCTGGCAGATCCGATCGCGCTGGCCGACGTGCTCGGCCGAGTGGTTCCCGCCGAGCGCGGGCTTTCCGCGGAGAGCCACGAGCGGTGCGCGGAAGTCCCCATCGGACTGGTCGAGGTCGTCGAGACCGGCGATGCCGAGCCGCTGACCGTGCCGTTCGGCGGCAACATCGCGATCCGGGGCGATCCGTTCACCGGCAAGTCCGCGGTGACGCGCACCATCGTCCTCGCCACGGCACTGACCCACACGCCGGAGGAGGTCGGCTTCCACTTCATCTGCCTGGGCGACGGGCACGCCTGCGGTGACGCGCTGTCCGAACTGCCGCACGTCGGCTCGGTCGCGAAGGCCCGGGACGAGGAACTCGCGGCGGCGATCGTGGCCCACCTCCAAGAGCTGGTGGAAACGCGGCGGGCGGACCCGCCGGGCACGTTCCTGCCGGTCTACCTCGTGGTCGAGCAGTGGAGCTTCCTGGCCGACCTGTTGCCGGGACTGGTCGTCGGCGTCCGGAAGCTGATCCGCGACGGCGCCGACCGCGGCGTGCACGTGATCGTCTCCGCCGATCGCTGGCTGGAGGAGGACCGGGACTGGCTTGCGCGATGCCCGACCCACCTGGAACTCGGCGGCACGCAGGAAGCCGCTGGGACCGTCGGAGGACGGGAGTTCCGCGCCGCCGAACCGAGGATGCACCCCGACCTGGAACCCGCGGTCAAGAGCACCCGTGCACTGGCGCGGCGCATCGCGGACGAATGGCGGGGCTCGCCCGCGCTCGGGGTCAGCCTCCCGCCCGCGGCGGTCGCTCACCGGGAGATCGAGAACTTGGCGAGCCCGCACCTCGTCCTCGGCCGAGTGACCGGCGTCGAGCGGTGGGCCGAGCTCGACCTGGCGGAGCATCCGCACCTGTTGTGCTTGGGGGAGCGGGGCTCCGGCAAGACGAATCTGGTCCGGTTGGCGATCGCCGAGATCAAGCGGCTGTACGCGGCGGACGAGTGCGACATCATCGTGCTGGATCCGAAGCGCGGCCTGCTCGGTGAGGCGGACGGTCCGCAGTTCGGTTACGCCGCGGTGCGCGGGGAGTTCGAGCGCATCCTCGCGGAGATGGCGTTCCGGATCGAGCAACGCCTGTCCCGGCCCCGCAGCGGAGCCGAGCGGCCGCGCGAGGTCTTCCTGATCATCGAGGACTGCGAGCTGATCTCGGCGGATCCGCGATCGGGCCGTCCGGATCCGCTGCAGCGCTACGCGGACCACCTGGTGCGGGGCGGGGAGGTCGGGGTGCACCTGATCGTCAGCCGGAACTCCGTCAACATCGGCGACGCGCTGACCACCCGATTCCTCGGCAAACTGCGTGCGGCCGACTGCGCGACGGTGGTGCTCGGCGGCGATCCGCGGGACGGCGAGCTGCTGCCGGGCGTGGCGTCCATGCCGCGGCCGCCGGGGCGGGGACGGTTCGTCAGGGGCATGAGGAACGACATGATCCAGGTGGCCGAGATGCCGCCGTCCGCATAGTCCTCAGTGAACTCCGGGCGCCGTGGCGGTTTCCTGCTGGACGTGTTTTTCGGAGCTTGCGCACGGGATTCGGTCTCCGATCTCGTCTGCGTGCCGGCGCGCGTGGTCCTTGTCGCGGCCGATGAGCTTCAGGGCCCCAAGGCTGAGTGGTTGCAAGTTGCAAGCGCTTGAAGGCTGGCAGGGAGTGCTCGTGGACTGCTACGGGTTCGGGGCGGGAGGAACGACGTGATCCAGGTGGCCGAGATGCCGCCATCCGCATAGTCCTCAGTGGACTTCGGGTGGTCCGTGGTCGCCGTGGCGATTTCCTGCCTGGACGTGTTTTTCGGAATCCGCAGTGCGGAAGTCCTTGCGCTGGTAGGAAGAACGCGTGGGCAGTCATTGCGTCAGCGAGCTCGAGCAGGCCGGGTGGATTCGGCGGAGCACCATCCAGGAGGCCGCTTGCCTGACCTTCGTTCGGGCCGCCGGTATCGACCAGGTGGCCGAGGACTTCGGTGCGGTCGCCGGGCTCGGCCGGGTGCTGGACATCGATGACTTCTGCGAGGAGGCCTTCGCCCACCAGGAGAAACACCCCATGATCGCGCTCCGGCGGATCGGCGACTGGGTGCTGGTGGTCGAGGACAACGGCCGACAGGGGCAGCGGCCCGAGGTGCTGCGGAAGGTCGCGCGGCAGGCCGCCGTGTCGGTGTTCTGGGACGCGAGCACCCTCACGCGCTTCTCCCACGCGGTTCGCGGCGACGTCCGGACGTCGTTCGAGGCAGTGCTTCCGGAGTACCGGGAGGGCAGCCGACCGGACGAACTGGAGGCCGCCCGCGCCGACCTGCCCTGGTCCCAGGCCGACCCGGTGGCGCTGATGCTGGCGTTGTCGGGGCGGCTGACCGGGCTGTCGCCGAGCCCGGCCTGGCTCGCCGGCGACTTCCAGACCTTCCCGGTCGCGCCGTGGCCCGACGACCTGGTGACCGTGCCCGATCCGCTGGACAAGATCACCGGCTTCCCGCCCGAGTTGATCGCGGCGCTGGGCACCGCCACCCAGTCCGACCTGCGGCGGGCCGTCGCCGCGGTGGCGCGGCACGCCGTCGGCGCCGCCGACTGCGCGGACCACCCCGTCGTGCAGGAGGCCCTGTCCTCGCTGAGCGGCGGGCCGGCGATCGACCGCGGCGTGCTCTGCGCGGTGGTCCGGGAATGGGCCTGGCAGAGCACCTGGGACCGCCCGAACAGCAAGATCCGCAACCAGCTGCGCGCCGCGGACGCGCTGCGCCGGGCGACCCACGAAGATCCGCTGAACGCGCTCGTCGGCACGCTGGCCGAGGCCCGGCAGGTGCGCGGCGTCGACGTCGGCGACCTCGTCGGCCTCGTCGCCGTCGAGCTGGGTGACCGCCCGGCTCGGTGAGTCCGCGGGATCGGGCCCGGAGACCGCGCCCCGCCCGGCACAATGTGGGCATGTTCAGGTTCCTCCGTCGTCGCGACGCCGAAGCCCCGGGCAACGCCGAGGCCGCCGAGGTCGATGTCCACGCCCAGGCCGCCGAGCGGTTCTGGCAGCGATGGGACGACCTGCTGCCGGAGATCGCCTCCGCGCTGGGCGACAGCGTGCCGCAGCGGATCGAGAGCCTGGTCGCCGAGGCGCTCGCCGAGGTGCACCCGAACCTGACCTTCGCCATCGAGCACGGCGAGAAGGCCGTGTACGCGCTGGTCGTCAGTGGTCAGGCCGACCCGGAGCTGCGCCCCTACACCGACGCCTGGATGGCGGCCGCGCCGCAGGACGACACGCTGTGGGAGTACCACGACTCGGTGCCGCCGGTGCCCGATCCGACCGAGGTCACCGTGAACCTGCGGGGCGAGAAGTACCCGCTGGCCGACGTCCGGGTCGTCGCCCAGGTCGACGAGGCGGAGGGGCTCGTCGACGTCGCCGTCTACCACCCCGGCTTCAGCGGCCTGGAGGAGAACGCGCGCCGGGCCCTGACGTTCCTGCCGCTGGACGCCACCCTCGGCGAGCGGCTGGCCGCCGACCGGCTGGGCCGGGTGGAGACCGCGGAACTCGAACCGGAGGGCGCGATCGGCCTGCTGGAGCTCCGCGAACTGGTCCGCGAACTGGACCGCACCGCGGCCGCGCCGCTCGAGTCGTGAGCGCTGAGTCCGGTTCTTACCGGATTCATCACTCACGACGCGTCGTGCGTGCCGTTGTCGGGGGCGCTCGCTAGTCTCGGGGCGTGACCAGCAAGGACGTGGATCTCGCCCCGAACGACGCAGTGGCCGCCGCCGAGGAGGTCGTGCCCGACGACCCGGCCGCCGGCCGCTCGGCGGAAGGCGTCGAAGACGTGCCCGCCGACGTGCGCGAGCGCTACGCGGAACTGGCCGAGGAAGTCCGCGGCCACCAGTTCCGCTACTACGTGCTCGATTCGCCGACGGTCTCCGACGGCGAGTTCGACGTGCTGTTCGCGCAGCTGCAGCAGATGGAGGAAGAGCACCCGGCGCTGCAGGCGCCGGACTCGCCGACGCAGGTGGTGGGCGGCACCTTCTCCACCGAGTTCACCGCGGTCGCGCACCTGGAGCGGATGCTGAGCCTGGACAACGCGTTCAGCGCCGACGAGCTGCAGACCTGGGTCGACCGGGTGGAGCGCGAGGTGGGCACCGACGCGCACTACCTGTGCGAGCTGAAGATCGACGGCCTGGCGATCAACCTGCTCTACCGCGACGGGCGGCTGGAACGCGCGCTGACCCGCGGCGACGGCCGGATCGGCGAGGACGTGACGCTCAACGTCCGCACCATGGGCGACGTGCCGGAGCAGCTGACCGGGACCGACGAGTACCCGGTGCCCGCGCTGGTCGAGGTGCGCGGCGAGGTGTTCTTCCGGGTGGACGAGTTCGCCGAGCTCAACGCCAAGCTGGTGGAGGCGGGCAAGCCGCCGTTCGCCAACCCCCGCAACTCCGCCGCCGGATCGCTGCGGCAGAAGGACCCGCGGGTCAGCCGCAGCCGGCCGCTGCGGCTGATCTGCCACGGCCTGGGCAAGCGGGACGGCTTCGAGCCGAACCTCCAGTCCGAGTCCTACGCGGCGCTGAAGGCGTGGGGCCTGCCGGTTTCCAAGCACACCGTCGTCCTGTCCACTGTGGATGAGCTGGTCGCGCACATCGACTACTGGGGCAAGCACCGCGATTCCGCGGAGCACGAGATCGACGGCATCGTGATCAAGGTCGACGAGGTGCCGCTGCAGCGCCGCCTCGGCACCACCTCCCGCGCGCCGCGCTGGGCGATCGCCTACAAGTACCCGCCGGAGCAGGCCACCACGCGGCTGCTGGACATCCAGGTCAACGTCGGCCGCACCGGCCGGGTCACGCCGTTCGCCGTGATGGAACCGGTGAAGGTGGCCGGCTCCACGGTGTCGATGGCGACCCTGCACAACGCCGACGAGGTCCGCCGCAAGGGCGTGCTGATCGGCGACCGGGTGGTGATCCGCAAGGCCGGCGACGTGATCCCCGAGGTGCTCGGCCCGGTGGTCGACGTGCGCACCGGCGACGAGCGCGAGTTCGTCATGCCCGCCGTGTGCCCGGAGTGCGGGTGGCCGCTGGCGCAGCAGAAGGAGGGCGACGTCGACCTGCGCTGCCCGAACGCCCAGGGCTGCCCGGGGCAGCGCCGCGAGCGGCTGTTCTACCTGGCCAGCCGGAAGGTGCTGGACATCGACGCGTTCGGCTACGAGGCCGCGGGCGCCCTGCTGACGGCCGGCGTGATCGAGGACGAGGGCGACATCTTCGACCTCGACGAGCCGAAGCTGCTCAAGACGCCGCTGTTCACCACCAAGGAGGGCAGCCTCTCGGCCAACGGCGCCAAGCTGCTCGACAACCTCGAGGTGGCCAAGCAGAAGCCGTTGTGGCGGGTCCTGGTGGGGCTGTCGATCCGGCACGTCGGGCCGACCGCCGCGCAGGCGCTGGCCCGCGAGTTCGGCTCGCTGGACCGGATCGAGGCGGCGTCGGAGGAGGAGCTCGCGGCCGCCGACGGCGTCGGGCCGACGATCGCCACGGCCGTCCGCGAGTGGTTCGAGGTCGACTGGCACCGCGAGGTGGTGCGCAAGTGGCGGGACGCCGGGGTGCGGATGGCCGACGAGCGCGACGAGTCGATCCCACGCACCCTCGAAGGCCTGTCCATCGTGGTCACCGGCACGCTGCAGACGTTCTCCCGGGACGAGGCCAAGGAGCTGATCATGGCCCGCGGCGGCCGGGCGGCGGGATCGGTGTCGAAGAAGACGGCGTTCGTCGTGGTCGGCGACTCGCCGGGCTCGAAGTACGACAAGGCCGTGCAGCTCAAGGTCCCGGTGCTCGACGAGAGCGGGTTCCAGGTGCTGCTCGACGACGGCCCGGAGGCCGCCACCGAGGTCGCGCTGCCGACCGAGGAGGAGTGATCGCTGTCGGCCGGGGGTGACACGATCTGCGGCATGACGACGATCCGCGCGGCCCGGCCGGCCGAGTACGAAGCCATCGGTGAGATCTCGGCCCGGGCCTACGCCGAGAGCGGGAACCTGTCGGACGACATCGACTACACCGTGGTGCTGCGCGACTCCGCCGGGCGGGCGGAGCACGCCGAACTGCTCGTCGCCGTCAAGGGGGACGAAGTGCTGGGCACGGTCACGCTGGTGCGGCACGACAGCTCCTACGCCGACCTCGCGCGACTCGGCGAGCTGGAGTTCCGGATGCTGGCCGTGGCGCCGGAGGCGGTGGGCAACGGAGTCGGCCGGGCGCTGGTGGAGGCGGTGATCGACCGGGCGCGCGCGGAGGGGATGGAGCGCGTCGTGCTGTGCGTGCGGGACTCCGTGAAGCCCGCCCGGCGCCTTTACGAGCGGCTGGGCTTCGAGCGCTGCCCCGACCGGGACTGGCACCCGGCACCGGACGTCCACCTGCTCGGCTACGCCCTGGAACTCTGACCGACGGGAGCCAGACCGACGCCCAAGACTCGTTCCCCCGCAATTTCCATTGAAATCGAACCTTCGATTTCAATGGAAATTGCGGACCTGAAGGGGTTTCGCGGTGCGGTCAGCTGTCGAGGACGACCGAGACGATGCCCGCGAGGTGGGCCAGGCGGGCCAGCTCAGCGGCGCGGAACATCGGGCCGCCCGGGCGGCCCGCCAGCAGCACCCGGTCCGGCTTGCCGATCGGCGTCGCCGCCAGCTCGGTGCCCAGCTCCTTCCAGGTGTCCGGCACCCACGGCTCGTCGCCGTCGAGGATCGTCGCCCGCGCCAGCGGCAGCCACGGCAGCTCCAGGTAGCCCTCCTGCGGGGCCGAGGTGCTGGCCGCCAGCTGCTCCGCGCCGCCCGAGCGGTGCCCGAAGACGACCGCCCAACCGGATCGGATGATCTTCGGGACGCCCTCGGCGAGGATCTGCAACCCGTTCCCCGGCTCGGCCGCGATCTCCTCGACGAGCTCCAGCTCGCGGTGCGTGTCCAGCACGCCCGCGTACGGCCGGACCGCGTCGACCTCCACGCCGTCGACCGACTCGGCGGCGGTGATCAGCACGTCCGGCAGCCGGCCCGACGGCAGCTCCACGACCAGGTCGTCGATCGCCACGCCATTGCTGCGCTCGACGACGTCGACGCTGAGGATGTCGGCACCGATCTCGCCGAGCGCGCTCGCCACCGACCCGAGGTTGCCGGGCCGGTCCGGTATCTGCACCCGGATGAGGAAGGACACCGGACTCAACGCCTCCAGTTTCGTGCGCGACACCTCGCCGGCCGCGCTCTCGCTACTGCACGAGGCCGCACTGCAGCGGCTCCTCGTGCGAGGAACTGGCGGTTGAAATTGTGTCAGACGCGACGCCCCCGCGGTGCGCCCGGCGTCCACGGAGTGGAAGTACCTGCGGTTTTCCGTCGTGTCGCCGACGTTTTCGGGGACGGTCGGCGCGTTGATCCGCAGTGGAATCGCCGCGGGCCGGGGTGGTCGCGGCGGCGCCCGCGCCCCCTCCAGGAGCGGGTCCGGGCACCGCCATAGACTGAGCTGTACCCGTGAAACCGGACATGACCAGGGAGCCTTCGCAGTGTCCAAGATCTCCCGCGACGAGGTCGCACACCTCGCCGGCCTGGCGCGGCTGGCCGTCACCGAGGCCGAGCTCGACACCTTCGCCGGCCAGCTCGACCAGATCCTCGATGCGGTGGCCAAGGTGGGCGAGGTCGCTGCGGACGACATCCCGCCGACCTCCCACGCCGTGCCGGTGACCAACGTTTTCCGCGATGACGAGGTGCGGCCGGGCTTGTCGCGCGAGCAGGCGCTCGCTGCGGCGCCGGCTGCCGAAGAGGACCGGTTCCGCGTGCCGCGGATCCTGACCGAGGAGGCCTGATGACGACCGCATCCGGCGGCAGCCTGACCGGGCTGACCGCATCCGAGCTCGCCGCCAAGCTGCAGGCGGGCGAGGTCACGTCGGTCGAGGTGACGCAGGCGCACTTGGACCGGATCGCCGCCGTGGACCAGGAGGTGCACGCGTTCCTGCACGTCGACGCCGACGGGGCGCTGGCCGCCGCGCGGCGGGTCGACGAGGAGCGCGCCGCCGGGAACACCACGTCGCCGCTGGCTGGCGTGCCGCTGGCGCTCAAGGACGTGCTGACCACCACCGACATGCCCACCACCTGCGGCTCCAAGATGCTGGAGGGCTGGGTTCCGCCGTACGACGCGACCGTGACGCGCCGGCTGCGCGAGGCGGGCGTGGTCATCCTCGGCAAGACGAACATGGACGAGTTCGCGATGGGCTCGTCGACCGAGAACTCCGCGTACGGCCCGACCCGCAACCCGTGGGACCTGGAGCGCATCCCCGGCGGTTCCGGCGGCGGTTCGTCGGCGGCGCTGGCCGCGTTCGAGGCGCCGCTGGCCATCGGCACCGACACCGGCGGCTCGATCCGCCAGCCCGGCGCGGTGACCGGCACGGTCGGCGTCAAGCCGACCTACGGCGGTGTTTCCCGCTACGGCCTCGTCGCGTTCTCCTCGTCGCTGGACCAGCCCGGCCCGTGCGCGCGCACGGTGCTGGACGCCGCGCTGCTGCACGAGGTGATCGCCGGGCACGACCCGATGGACTCCACCTCGATCGACCAGCCGGTGCCGCAGGTCGTCGCCGCGGCCGAGCAGGGCGCTTCGGGCGGCCTGCAGGGCGTGCGCGTCGGCGTGGTCCGCGAGTTCTCCGGCGACGGCTACCAGCCGGGCGTGCAGCGGGCCTTCGACGCCGCCGTCAAGCAGCTGTCCGCGCTGGGCGCGGAGGTCATCGAGGTCTCCTGCCCGCACTTCAGCTACGCGCTGCCGGCCTACTACCTGATCGCGCCGAGCGAGTGCTCCTCCAACCTCGCCCGCTTTGACGCGATGCGCTACGGCCTGCGCGTCGGCGACGACGGCGCGCGCAGCGCCGAGGAGGTCATGTCGCTGACCCGCGAGGCCGGGTTCGGGCCCGAGGTGAAGCGGCGCATCATGCTCGGCACCTACGCGCTGTCGTCGGGCTACTACGACGCCTACTACGGCCAGGCGCAGAAGGTGCGGACGCTGATCACCCGCGACTTCACCGCCGCGTTCGAGCAGGTCGACGTGCTGGTGTCGCCGACGACGCCGACCACCGCCTTCAAGATCGGCGAGCGGGTCGACGACCCGATGGCGATGTACCTGGCGGACCTGTGCACCATCCCGTCCAACCTGGCCGGCAACGCCGCCATGAGCGTCCCGTGTGGACTGTCCGATGAGGATGGTCTGCCGGTCGGGCTGCAGATCATGGCCCCGGCGATGGCCGACGAGTGGCTCTACCGGGTCGGCGCGGCCTACGAGGCGGCGCGCAACGCCAGCCAGGACGGCCCCCTCATCAACCGTGTTCCCCAGCTGGAGGTCGCGCGATGAACCCGAAGATCAAAGCAGCGTTCCAGCTCGCCTCGGTGCTGTCGGCCGCCCTCGGGCTGCGGGCGAGCTTCCGCTCGGCGCGGGAGGAGAAGGACAAGCTCGCGCTGGCGGACGCGGTCATCACCGCGCTCGGCCTGATCACCGGCACCGCGCTGGCCGTGCGGGCCCTGCGCAAGGGGGAGGACGACAAGTGACCGCCGTCGCCGAGATCATGGACTACGACGAGGTCCTCGCGCGGTTCGACCCGGTGCTCGGGCTCGAGGTGCACGTGGAGCTGTCCACCAAGACGAAGATGTTCTGCGGCTGCGCCAACGCCTTCGGCGCCGAGCCGAACACCCAGGTGTGCCCGGTGTGCCTGGGCCTGCCGGGTGCCCTGCCGGTGCTCAACGGCAAGGCCGTGGAGGCCGCCATCCGGATCGGGCTGGCGCTGAACTGCCAGGTCGCCGAGTGGTGCCGGTTCGCCCGGAAGAACTACTTCTACCCGGACATGCCGAAGAACTTCCAGACCTCGCAGTACGACGAGCCGATCGTCCACGACGGCTACCTGGACGTGCTGCTGGACGACGGCGAGACCTTCCGGGTCGAAATCGAGCGGGCGCACATGGAGGAGGACACCGGCAAGTCCTCGCACATGGGCGGCAGCACCGGCCGGATCCACGGCGCGGACTACTCGCTGCTGGACTACAACCGGGCCGGCGTGCCGCTGATCGAGATCGTCACCAAGCCGATCGTCGGCGCCGGGGAGCGGGCTCCCGAGGTCGCGCGCGCCTACGTCTCGGCGCTGCGGGACCTGCTGCGCGCGCTGGACGTCTCCGACGTGCGGATGGACCAGGGCTCGCTGCGCTGCGACGCGAACGTGTCGCTGATGCCGAAGGGCACGACGGAGTTCGGCACCCGCACCGAGACGAAGAACGTCAACTCGCTGCGCAGCGTGGAACGCGCGGTGCGCTTCGAGATGCAGCGGCACGCCGCGGTGCTGACCTCGGGCGGCTCGATCCTGCAGGAGACGCGGCACTTCGACGAGTCCACCGGCACCACGTCGGCGGGCCGCCGCAAGGAGACCTCCGAGGACTACCGCTACTTCCCGGAGCCCGACCTGGTGCCGATCGCGCCGGCCAGGCAGTGGGTCGAGGAGCTGTCCAAGACCCTGCCGGAGATGCCGTGGGAGCGGCGCAAGCGCGCGCAGGAGGACTGGGGCCTCTCCGACGAGGAGCTGCGCGACCTGGTCAACGCCGGGGCGCTGGAGCTGGTGGCGCAGACCGTCGACGCGGGCGCGCCCTCCGGCGACGCCCGCTCCTGGTGGGTTTCGTACCTGGCGCAGCAGGCCAACACCCGGGGCGTCGAGCTCGCCGACCTGGCGATCGCGCCGAAGCAGCTGGCGCGGGTGATCGCGCTGGTCGCCGAGGGCAAGCTGACCAACAAGCTGGCCCGGCAGGTCGTCGACGGGGTGCTCGCCGGTGAGGGCGAGCCGGACGACGTGGTGGCGGCCCGCGGCCTGGAGGTCGTGTCCGACGACTCGGCGCTGCAGGTGGCGATCGACGAGGCGCTGGCGGCGCAGCCGGACATCGCGGACAAGATCCGCGGTGGCAAGGTGCAGGCCGCGGGCGCGATCGTCGGAGCGGTCATGAAGGCCACCAAGGGCCAGGCGGACGCCAAGCGGGTCCGCGAGCTCGTCCTCGCGGCCTGCGGCCAGTAACGGGCGCCGGAACGGCCGAGAACCGAAGCGGGGAACCGGAACTTCCGGTTCCCCGCTTCGTATCTCCGCAGTTTCAATTGAAACTGCGGGTCGGGGTCAGCGGGCGAGGTAGCCGCCGTCGACGTAGAGCTCGGAACCCGTGGTGAAGGACGCGTCGTCGCTGGCGAGGTAGGCGACGGCCGCCGCGACCTCGGCCGGGCGGCCGAGGCGGCCCAGCGGCGTCACCGCCAGCATCGCCGCCTCCCGGTCGGTGCCGCGGGCGCCGTCCAGGATCGCGGTGTCGATGAACCCGGGATGCACCGAGTTCACCCGGATCCCCGCATCGGCCCACTGCAGCGCGGCGTTCTTGGTGAGCAGCCGGACCGCGCCCTTCGCCGCGTGGTAGGCCGGGCTGGTGCCGAAGCCGCCGCTGGCGCCGAAGATCGAACTGATGTTGATCACCGACGCGTGCTCGGAGGCGCGCAGCGCCTCGGCGGCGGCCCGCATGCCCAGGAACACGCTGGTCTGGGTGACCGCGATGGTGCGTTCGTAGCTCTCCGCCGTGGTGTCCTCGATGGTGCCGCGGTCGGCGATCCCAGCGTTGTTGACCAGGATGTCCAGGCCGCCGAACTCGTCGACGGCGGCCCGGACCGCGGCCGTCCACGCGGCCTCGTCGGCGACGTCGTGGTGCACGAAAAGCGACCTTCCGCCGTCGTCGCGGATCTCGGCGGCGACGGCGGCCCCGGCCTCGTCCTGGATGTCGGTGACCACGACCGCCGCGCCTTCCGCGGCCAGCCTGAGGGAGGTCTGCCGGCCGATTCCGCCCGCACCGCCGGTGATCAGCGCGACCCTGTCCTGTAACCGCAACATCTCTCCACCCTTCGCTGAACGATCGTTCAACGGAGGGTGGCACGGCGCGGTGGGAACCGTCACCGGCCGGATGGGCGAGCGCCCGCGGCCTCGGTGATCCGGCCGATGTGGCCGTCCGGCCGCACCAGCACGAGCGTCCCGGCGGCCACGTCGTAGGTCCGCCAAGCATCCACATGGGACCGATCGATCCGGTGGACGTGCACGTCGGGGCCGGTTTCCGGCGGCTCCGCGCCGAATGCCAGCAGCGTCCAGTGCGGGCCCCGGAACAGGTCGAAGAGGCGCACGCCGTCGCCCACGGGCGAATCCGGCGCCCGGTCGCCGGCCTGCACGCGGCCGCGCTCCGCCCGCTCGTCGTGCGCCAGCGGCCCGGTGCGGTAGGAGATGTCCAGCTGCCGGGTCTCGGTCCCGCGGCGGTACGCGTCCTCGTGGCCGTCGGTGTGCTTGCGCAGGAGCGCCGTGCTGATCCCGAGCACCGAGGCGGCGACCGGGAGCCGTTCCGCTTCGTAGCTGTCGAGCAGGTCGTGATCTCCGTCGGCCAGCTTCCAGCCGAGGTTGTAGGTGTCCTGCACGCCGGTGTTCAGGCCCTGACCGCCGGTCGGCGGGTGCACGTGCGCGGCGTCGCCGGCGAGGAAGACGCGGCCGCGCCGGAACTGCCGCGCCAGCCGCATGTTCGCCCGCCACGCGGTGGACCACGCCAGGTCGTGCAGCCGGAGGTCCGTGCGGCCGGAGAACTCGTCGAGCAGGCGTTGCAGGGCGGGCAGCGCGGCGTCCCGGTCGTCGGGCAGCGGGGCGGCGCACTGGAAGGAGTTCGTGCCGGGCAGCGGCGTGAAGGCGATGCCGCGGGCGAGGTCCGCCGCGGTGCCGAACCAGTGCCCGCGGTCGGGGTCGAGCCCGGCGACCTGCACGTCGGCCAGCAGCATGCGAACGGATTCGTCGGTCTCGCCGACGAAGTCGATGCCGACGCTCTTGCGGACCGCGCTGCGCCCGCCGTCCGCGCCGACCAGGAACTCGGCGCGCACCGGGCCGGTGCTCAGCTCCGCCGTCACGCCACGGGAATCCTGGCTGCAGCCGAGGAACTCGGTGCCCGCCTCGACTCGCACGCCGAGCTGCGCCAGCCGGTTCCGCAGGATTTCCTCGGTGCGCCACTGCGGGAGCACCCACGGGTTGGGGTGCGGGACGTCCGGCGTCGGCTCGACGTGCTCGGCCATCCGCCGCTCGCCGACGAACTCGCCGTCGAGGTGGGCGCGGATCGGGGCCGGTGGCGCGCCGTCGGCGAGCACCTCGTCGAGCACGCCGAGATCGTCGAAGACCTCCAGCGTGCGGGGTTGGAGGCCGTCGCCTCGTGAGCCCCTGGGCGGTTGCGGCGCCGCGTCCACGATCCGGCATCCGACGCCGCGCCTGGCGAGCTCGATGCCCAGCGTCAGGCCGGTCGGTCCCGCGCCGGCGATCAGCACCCGGGTGTCCATGCGCCACTCCTTGATGAACTGAGATTCAGTGAATTCAAATTCAGAATGCGGCTTGCTAGCGTTCCTGTCAAGCAGCGGGAGGAGTGCGATGCCGGGCAGCCGCAAGGCGAAGGCCGCCGAGACCGAGGCCGCGCTGAAGGCGGCGGCGACGCGGGTGTTCGAGCGCGCCGGATACCTCAACACCAAGATCACCGACATCACGGCCGAGGCGGGGCGCGCCGCCGGGTCGTTCTACAACCACTTCCGCGGCAAGGAAGAGCTGCTGGAGTCGTTGCTGGCGGACATGCTCTCGGCCAGCGACCAGGCCATCGAAGCCGACCCGGCGCACGATCCGGACCTCTGCGGCCGCGACGCGATCCGCTGGCACGTCGAGCAGTACTGGCGGTTCTTCCGCGACCACCGGGTGGTGATGATCGCGCTGCACCAGGCGTCGCTGGTCGACCAGCGGTTCGCGGACCGGCTGTCAGCGCTGCTCGAACCGGATCTCCGGCACCTGGCGGACCACCTGCGCGGCACGGCCCAGCGGCCGGAAGCGACGGCGCTCGCGCTGTCCTCGCTCTGGCACCAGTTCGCCTACGCGGTCCTGGTCGAACGCAGCCCGCTGGCCGAAGGGCTGGCGGACGAACAGGCCATCGACCTGCTCACCGACCTGACGCACCGGGGCCTCAACGGCAAGTAGGCGGTCCGCACCTTCTGTTGCTATAGAGCCTGCTTCCGAACTTGCTCTGCGTGGCGGTGCGGGGCTGTCCTCGCGAGAAGACCCCTGAGAACCCGCGGCGGTGCCGGTTGCGAGGGTGGGCGAAGCGGCTGCGCCGCTTCAAAGACAAGACCCCGTGCCACTACACCTCACACCACGACATTCAAAGAGTCTCCATAGCCGCAGGAAGTGCGCACGGGCCTTGAGCCGCGGAAGCCGGGGTCAGTCCTTGCCCGCGGAGCCGGCGGACGGGGACTCGATGCGCAGGGCGCGGTCGTCGCTGGAGATCGGCTGGCCGCCGTTCTTGTTCGCCGTGCCCAGCCAGATCAGGCCGTCCGGGCCGAGCGCGGCGGCGGAGAAGCGCCCGTAGGTCTTCTCCATGACCTTCGTCGGCTGGCCGGTGAAGCTGCCGTCCGGCGCCGGGTGCAGCGTGTACAGCGCCGCGGCGTCGGTCAGCGCCACTACGACCTGTGCCGGGTCGGCGGCGCACCCCGCCACCCCGGGCCGCTCCGCCCAGGTCCACGCCGGCGCCCCCAGCGGCTCGCCGAGCTGCACCCGGTACAGGGCGTCCTGGCCGCCGCTGCGGTCGGTCACCCAGTACATGCCCAGCGCGGGCGTGCCGCACAGCCCGCCCGGCGAGGTCAGCCCGGCGGCGACCACCGGCGACGTGGGGTTCGGGTTGCCCGCCGCGGGCTTGCCGGAACTGTCGATGCGCAGCACCTTGCCCGCCAGCGACTGCGGATTCGCGGCGTTGGCCGGGCTGCCCGCGTTGCCGGTGGCGATCAGCAGCGAGCCCTGGCCGTCGTCGAGCATCGCCCCCGCGTTGCCCGTCGAACCCTTCGGGATGCCGGTCAGCACCGGCTTGGGCCGGTCCCCGGCCGCGACCCGGACGACCTGGTTGTCGCTGCGGGTCGTGACGTAGGCGTAGAACAGCTCGTCCTCGTGGTACGTGGGGGAGAGGGCTAGCCCGGTGAGCCCGCCACCGCCGCTCGGATCGACCGGAATCCGGGCCAGCTCAACGGGTTTCGTGCCGCGCTGCACGCGCAGCACCCGCCCGGTGGCGCGCTCGCCGACGAGCGCGGCCTGGCCGCCGGGCAGCACCGCGATCGCGCCGACCGGATCCAGGCAGGTGGCCACCACTGCCGGATCGGGGTCCTCGCACCCGACCGGCGCTTTCGGCTGCTGCGGCGAGCTGCCGGACTCCGGCGGCGGCGAGGACTCGTTCTCGAAGGAGGGCTGGGGGCCGGCCTGCGGCTCCAGCGAGGGCGGGTCGCCCCACGGCCGGGGGTGCTCGTCGGGGAACTGCGCGCAGCCGGCCAGCAGCGTGCCGAGCACGGCGGTCATGCCCAGCAGAAGACGACGCATGCGAAACGAGGCGGCCACGACGTCCGACCCTATCGGCCGACGGGTGAACCCGGGGTGAGACGGTGCTCAACGCGCTTCCCGGCTCCGCCCCGCGGTGCCGGTCCGCAATTTCAATGGAAATCGGACCTTCGATTTCAATGGAAATTGCGGCAAACGGGTCTCGGGTTCCGGGATGCGGAAGGTTCAGTGGTCGGGGTGTTCGGCGCGGCGGCGCGGGCCCGGCTCCGGGAGGCGCAGGCTGATCCGCCGGACCGGCGGCGGTGGCGGGTCGATGCCGAGCCGGGCGCACTCGACCGCTTCCACCCGGCGCAGCAGCAGGGCCAGCTCCTCGCGCACCACATCGGGGGCTTCGAACGGGATGAAGTGCGACGTCGCCAGCTGCCGCACCCTCGCCTGCGGCAGCGCCCCGACCGCCCTGGCGGTGCCGGCGAAGTCCGCCAGCACGTCGTGCCGTCCAGTGAGGACGGTCAGCGGGCAGCTCAGCCCCGTCACCTGGGTGCGAGCCGATGCGCTCCACGCGAGGCCCATCGCCAGGTGCCACTGCCAGTCCTGGGGCAGCAGTTGCCGGAGCACCGCCGCGGCGACCTCCCGGTCCACGTCGGGGCGCAGCAGACCGCTGCACCGCACGAGCTGCGCCGCGAGTTCCGTGACCGGCAGCCGGGACGTGATCGACGTCAACAGGCCACCGAAGATCTGCAGCGAGGCGGAGCCGCCCGCGGCGAGCAGTCGCCGGGCGAGCTCCGGCACGCCGAGCGCCCCGAGCAGCGCGTCCGCGGCCGCCGTCGGCGGCCCGGCGAGGAGCATCAGGCCGCGGACCCGGTCCGGGAACCGCCGGGCGAGCTCGACCGCCACCACCGTGCCCGCCGACCAGCCGACGACGGTGCAGTCCTTCACCTCCGCGTCGTCGAGCACGGCCAAAGCGTCGTCCACTTGATCACCGAGCGTGCCCGAATGGTTGTTCTCCGGTGTCCAGCCCAGCATTCGGGCCGACGAATCCACCGGAAGAATTTCGGGCGCGGCACCGAGCTCCGGGCACATCAGGACCGCCTGCGACGCTGCGGTCTCCGGCGCCCAATGCGCGGACGCCCATTCCCGGGGACGCGCGCCACCTGCGGAAACGTCGAACTCCCGGAACACCTGATCGGCCATCGAACCATTTTCCCCCAGCCGGGTGTGCGCAGTATCGAACAAATCACGTGTCGGGAAGCTTTTGCCGGAAAGACTCGCACGTTGGGGTGACCATGCCCTAGCCTCGTCCGGCGTGAGGATTCACGACGATCGCCCCGGCGGTGCGGGCGGCTACCCCGACGATCGCAACTACGGCGCGCACGCCCAGCAACCCGGAGCGGGTTCGCAGGGTGCACCGAGTGCCGCGCAAGGCGCACCTGGTGCGCGGAGCACGCAGAGCCTCAGCGCGCAGAAGTACAACTACTACGACGACGATGACGGCTACAGCGACGCCGAAGCCACGTCCGTGGTCGACCAGCGCGGCGGCGGCGCGGCGGCGGGCGACTACTACGACGACCTCGGCGGCGACCCGCGCAAGCCCTTCGGCTGGAACGCGGGCACCGACCTCGGCCTGCTGATCCTGCGGCTGGCGCTGGGCGGGATCTTCCTCGCCCACGGCGCGCAGAAGCTCTTCGGCATCCTCGGCGGTCCCGGTCCGGACGGCTTCGCCATGGCGCTGGGCAAGATGGGCTTCGAGAACAGCGCCATGCTGGCCCTGGTCACCGGCGGCACCGAGCTCGGCGCGGGCGCGCTGCTGGTGCTGGGCTTGTTCACGCCGCTGGCCGCCGCCGGCATCGTCGGCGTGATGGGCAACGCGATCTTCCTCAAGCTCGGCGCCGGGTTCTTCGCCGCCTCCGGTGGTTTCGAGTTCGAGGCGACGCTCGGCGTGCTGGGCCTCGGCCTGATGTTCACCGGCCCCGGCCGGGTGGCGCTCGACTACGGGCGCGTGTGGTTCCGCCGCCCGCTGATCTTCGGGTTCATAGCCCTGATCATCGCGGTCGCCGCGTCCGCAGCGGTCCTGATCCTGTTCCACCGCCCCTGACCGCGGGACGGCCCGGAAGCGGGGGCGCGCACGCCGAGTGCGCGCCCCCGCTTCGTCTTTCGCGAGGCGCTACCGGACCCGGGTCTGCTCGGCGTGGTAGCCGCCGCCCGGCCAGACCCAATCCCCGGCGATGGTGTCGCCGTCGGCGCTGAAGCGGGCGCGGTAGTACGCCGGCGACCCCTTCTCGCCGCCCCAGATGGTGAGCACGTCGCCCTCGATTTCGTAGACGTAGTCGAGGGTTTCGCCCTCGTTGCCGTAGAACCGGGACTTGAGGTCGGCGCCGGGTTCCTCGGCGCCGAAGGGCTTCTCCCTGCCGATGATCTCGATGCCGGTCACCCGCGTGCCGCCCTGTTCGAGGTCGATCTCCTGCTTCAGGAAGTGACCGCCCGGCAACCACGAGTAGGTGACGCGGCCGGTGGCCTCGCCGCTCACCTCCCAGGTGCCGACGAGCCGGTCGAGCGAACGGATCCCGTTGTCGGTGTGCTGCGCGGTGTTGTTCTCGGACATGACGATCTCCACAGTTCTCCCGGATTCGGTGTTCTTGCCCGTGTGACGGTTCGGCGGCGTGAAAGGAATCGGCTCAGCCGCGCAGGAATTCGGCGAGCACGGGGGCGAGCTTCTTGGGCGCCATCATCACGGCGCCGTGGTTGAGGCCCGACAGCGTGCGGTGATCGGCGGCGGGAAGCACGCCCGCGACGGCCCGCGCGGCGTCGTGGAATCCCGCCGGGCTCTTGCCGCCGGTCAGCACCAGGGTCGGCATCGTCGCGGCCGACCACGGGTCGGCGTCCAGCGGTTTGCCCTGCTGGGTGTCGCCCATCACCGCGATGTCGTAGGGCAGCGTGTGCGCCATCGCCTTGAGCTTCGACCACGGGCCGGGGAAGAGCCGCATCGCGTTCACCATGAACGCGAGCATGCCCTGCGCCTTCGTCATGAAGTGCTTGACCGCCTCGCCGCGCCGGTCGTCGGCGAGCAACGAGCCGATCTGCCGCGCGAAATCCCGGGGCGGCCCGAACGGCCCGTCGGCGACCACGAACGGCGGCTCGTACAACGCCAGCCGCTCGACGCCGATCCCGGCCGCGGCGGCGCGCAGCGCCAGCACCGCGCCGGACGAACTCCCGAACAGCGCCGCCGAACCGCCGACGTGGTCGATCAGCGCCGCGATGTCCTCGATCTCGCGTTCCACCGCGTAGTCGGCCGCGTCGCCGCTCGCGCCCCGGCCGCGGCGGTCGTAGTTGATCACCGCGAAGTCCGCGGCCAGCAGCGCGGCGAGCTTCGCGGCGTCGGACCGGTCGGCCAGGGCCGAGGCCACCAGGACGATCGCGGGGCCCTCGCCGGAGCGCCCGAACGCGATGTCCGTGCCGTCCCGCGAGATGATCGTCGAGTTCACCAGGGCCGCCTTGGTCGTGGTCATGATCGCTTCTCCGTCTCGGTCGTCGTGACTTCTGACCGTGTGACGGCCCACCGGCGGAAAAGGAATCGGTGCCGCCGAGAAATTTCCCGGCGGCGCCTCAGGGCAGGACCAGGGGCAGCCCGAACGCGGCGAAGTAGCGCGGTTCGAACGAGGTGATCGCGGTGATCCGGCCGCCTTCGACCGTCAGCACGTCGAGCACCTGCGCGCGGAACTCGCCCGCGAGATCCCGGGTCTCCGCCGCCGTCGGGTGCTGGACGTACTGCGCGACCGCGGGCTGCAGGTTCGCGCCGGTGACCACGCCGCGCCACCTCCCGTGGTACCACTGCGAATCCCGGTCGAAGACCTCGGCGGTGAAGGCCAGCAGCGGGTCGCGACCGATGAGCCAGGCCGCGTGCGGCGGCATCGTGAGCCGCACGTCCTCGGCGAGCAGCTCCGCGAGCGCATCGAGGTCGGCCCGCTGGTGCGCATCGACGTAACGCCGCAACAGCGCGCGCTCGTCCGCCCCCGGCTCGCCGCTGGGCGCCCACTCCTCCCGGCGTCGGGGCAACTGCTGCTTGAGCGTCGCCCGCGCCCGCTGCAACGCGCTCTTCACCGACGCCACGCTCGTCTCCAGCAGCGCCGCCGTCTCGGTCGCCGGCCAGCCCAGCACGTCCCGGGTGATCAGCACGGCCCGCTGCCGGGCGGGCAACTGTTGGATCGCGGCCAGGAACGCGAGCTCGATCGTCTCCCGCGCGACGGCCAAGGCGGCCGGCTCCTCGGCGGCGTCCGCGGCCGGTTCCAGCAGGCGGTCCGGGACGGGCTGCAGCCAGGAGACATCGGCGGGCGGCTCACCCGAACCGGCCAGCGGCGGGACCTGGTAGGGGACCGCCCGCCGCTTGTTCCGGTCGATCAGGTCGAGGCAGGCGTTCGTCGCGATCTTGTACAACCAGGCGCGGAACGTCGACCGGCCCTCGTAGGTCTCCCGCCGGCGCCACGCCCGCAGCAGCGTCTCCTGGACGACGTCCTCGGCATCGTCGTACGAGCCCAGCATCCGGTAGCAGTGCACCCGGAGTTCCCGGCGGTAGCGCCCGGTCAACTCGCCGAACGCCCGCTCGTCGCCGGACCGCGCCGCGCTCACCAGCTCGGCAACCTCACCCGAAACCACCGCAACCTCCCAGACCGCACCGGACGGACCAACAGTACAAAGCGGCGGCCGCCCGTTCAGGGCAAAACGAAAGGGGCACCCGGTGACGGGTGCCCCTCGCGTTCGGCAGGTCGATCACTTGTTGACGTCGCGGACCGCCCCGTAGGAGGCGGACGTGGCGAAGCGGGCGTAGGCGCGCAGCGCCGCCGTGACCTTGCGGTCGCGGCCCACCGGCTGCCACGGGTGCTCGCTGGCGTCCATCTTGGCGCGGCGCTCGGCCAGGACCTCCTCGGGGACGAGCAGTTCCAGCTTGCGCTCGCGGACGTCGATCAGGATCTGGTCGCCGTTCTCCACCAGGCCGATCGCGCCGCCGTTGGCCGCCTCCGGGGAGATGTGGCCGATCGACAGGCCCGACGAACCGCCGGAGAACCGGCCGTCGGTGATCAGCGCGCACTTCTTGCCCAGGCCCGAGCCCTTCAGGAAGGCCGTCGGGTGCAGCATCTCCTGCATGCCCGGCCCGCCCGCCGGACCCTCGTAGCGGACCACCAGCACCTCGCCCGGCTGGATCTCCTTGTTCAGGATCACCGACACGGCCTGCTCCTGACTCTCCACCACGCGCGCCGGACCCTGGAAGTGCCAGAGCTCCTCATCGACACCGGCGGTCTTGATCACCGCGCCTTCCTCGGCGAGGTTGCCCTTGAGCACCGCCAGGCCGCCGTCGGCGGTGTAGGCGTGCGCGGCATCGCGGATGCAACCGTTCGCGGCATCGGTGTCCAAAGAGGACCAGCGGTTCTCCGTGGAGAACGCCTTCGTGGTGCGCACCCCGCCCGGCGCCGCGTGGAACAGCTCGATGGCCTCCGCCGACGGCGACTCGCCGCGGATGTCCCATTTGGACAGCCACTCGGTCAGGCTCGCGCTGTGTACCGACGAAACGTCGCGGTGCAGCAGGCCCGCCCGGTCGAGCTCGCCCATGATCGCGCTGATTCCGCCGGCCCGGTGCACGTCCTCCATGTGGTAGTCGGAGTTCGGGCTCACCTTCGACAGGCACGGCACCCGGCGGCTGGTCTCCGCGATGTCGTCCAGCGAGAAGTCGATCTCGCCCTCGATCGCCGCCGCCAGCGTGTGCAGCACCGTGTTCGTGGAACCGCCCATGGCCATGTCCAGCGCCATCGCGTTCTCGAACGCCTTCTTGTTCGCGACCGAGCGCGGCAGCACCGACTCGTCGTCCTCGCCGTAGTAGCGCTTCGCGATGCGCACCACCGTGCGGCCGGCCTCCTCGAACAGGGCGCGGCGCGCGGCGTGGGTCGCCAGCGTGGACCCGTTGCCGGGCAGCGCCAGGCCGAGGGCCTCGGTGAGGCAGTTCATCGAGTTCGCGGTGAACATGCCCGAGCACGAACCGCACGTCGGGCACGCCGACCGCTCGACCTCCGAGAGCCCCTCCTCGTCCACCGCAGGGCTCGCGGACGCCGAGATCGCCGTGATCAGGTCGGTCGGCGCCTGCGCCACGCCATCCACCACGACCGCCTTGCCGGCCTCCATCGGCCCGCCGGAGACGAACACCGCCGGGATGTTCAGCCGCATCGCGGCGTTGAGCATGCCGGGCGTGATCTTGTCGCAGTTGGAGATGCACACCAGCGCGTCGGCCTGGTGCGCGTTGACCATGTACTCCACCGAGTCGGCGATCAGCTCGCGCGACGGCAGCGAGTAGAGCATCCCGCTGTGGCCCATCGCGATGCCGTCGTCCACCGCGATGGTGTGGAACTCGCGCGGCACGCCGCCGGCCTCGCGGATGGTGGCGGCCACAACGTCGCCGAGGTCGCGCAGGTGCACGTGGCCGGGCACGAACTGGGTGTAGGAGTTGGCGATCGCCACGATGGGCTTGCCGAAGTCGTCGTCGGTCATGCCGGTGGCACGCCACAGCGAGCGGGCGCCGGCGGCATTCCGTCCATGTGTCGTGGTGCGGGAGCGCAACTGAGGCATTTTGAAGGTTTCCAAACTCGTTTTGCGTGGCGGTGCCGGTAGCGGAACCTCAGAAGCCTTCTCGACTCCGGGATCCCCGACTTGCGCATGACCAAATACGCGGCGTCGGGGCTGTCCTCGCGAGAAGACTTCTGAGAACCCGCGGCGGTGCAAGTTGCTCGGGCGGGCTAAGCGGCTTCGCCGCTTGCGGCCGCTTTCGGCCTTGCGAGTCGGGCGTCGCGGCGGCGGTCTACCACCGGAAGTGGCTTCGCCACTTGCCTGACGGCGAGGCGTTGCGAGCCCGCCCCCGGACCGCGCCTTGTGGGCGCGGGAAGTTGCGGTGCGGCCGACATTACTCCTGCGTGGTCGGGTCGGGCAGCCGCCCACCGCTG
This sequence comes from Saccharopolyspora sp. NPDC050642, assembly GCF_040654735.1. NCBI lineage: Bacteria > Bacillati > Actinomycetota > Actinomycetes > Pseudonocardiales > Pseudonocardiaceae > Saccharopolyspora > Saccharopolyspora sp. NPDC050642. Next base: position 61,598 of record NZ_JBFAIN010000018.1, read on the forward strand.
ATCGCCGCCACTCGCGGCAGGTCGCGCACCCGCACAGCCGGGAGTTGGACCTCCTTGCCGGAGCGCAACACCGCCTTGAGCCAGCGCTTCTCGTCCAGCCGCAGCGACACCACGTCGTCCCAGCCGAACTTGGTGCGGCCGAACATGGTGCGCGCCACCACCTGCTGGGCGTCGAACGTGGTGCGGGTGCGCAGGATCCACACCGCCAGACCGAGCGGGATCAGGTAGATCAGCAGCGCCCAGGTGCCCGCGGTGGTGGCCAGCGGGGTGGCGCAGATGATGACCGCCAGCACGCCCAGCAGCGCCACCGGCGTGATCCGGAACGTCAGGGACTTCGAGCCCTCGGGCTCCGCCGGGGCGGCCTGCTCCGCGTCGGCGGACTCGGCGGCCCGCTCCGCGTCGGAGCGCTCAGCGGCCCGCTCCGCGTCGGAGGACTGGGTGTCGGACGGCTCCGGGGCGGGCTGCTTGGCGTCGGGCTGCTCGGGCTCCTGCGGGGTCTCGCTCACGTCCCGATGGTCTCACCTGCGGTTCCCGGCCCCGTGGGCGGCCGAACGCCGCCGGCGATCCGCCGTCCACGTGACCGCCGCGACGCGCACGGCCCACGCGTCGCACGTCACATCCCACGGCGCGGACCACCCCGGACGGCATCGTTGACCTGGGATTATCGTCGCGATCGGGGTCGCGCCGAGCGATCTCAGGCGTCCACGATGCGGGAAGATCGTCCCGCATGGTTTGACGTCGCGGGTCGCTTTGATTAACGTCCTTGCCATGCTGCGACTGCACGACATTCTCGTACTTCCCCGGCGCGTCGACGCCTAGGAAGTTCGCAGCGTCGACGCGCCAACCCTCGTCAGGCCTATTGGGGTCTGCGGGGGTTTTTTCGTGTCCGGTCCAACTCCCGACCCCGAGGCAGACCCGATGACCAGCGCCAATACTCGGCAGAATCCGGTCCCGGCGCCCCCGCCAGGACGCCGTCCCAAGCCCGCGCCGCCCAGCGGTGCCCCAGTGAAGATGACCGGTGCGCAGGCACTGGTGCGCTCGCTGGAGGCCGTCGGCTGCGAGATCGTCTTCGGGATTCCGGGCGGCACGATCCTCCCCTCCTACGACCCGCTCCTCGACTCGAAGAAGGTCCGGCACGTCCTGGTGCGCCACGAGCAGGGCGCCGGGCACGCGGCCACCGGCTACGCGCAGGCCACCGGCAAGGTCGGCGTGTGCATGGCGACGTCCGGCCCGGGTGCGACGAACCTGGTCACCGCGCTCGCCGACGCCAACATGGACTCGGTCCCGATCGTCGCGATCACCGGGCAGCAGAGCACCGGCCTGATCGGCACCGACGCCTTCCAGGAAGCCGACATCTGCGGCATCACGCTGCCGATCACCAAGCACAACTTCCTGGTCACCGACCCCGATGACCTGCCGCGGGTCATCGCCGAGGCGTTCTACATCGCCGCCAGCGGCCGCCCCGGCCCGGTGCTGGTGGACATCCCCAAGGACGTCCAGCAGGCGACCATGTCGTTCTCCTGGCCGCCGGAGATGAAGCTGCCCGGCTACCGGCCGACCAGCAAGCCGCACGGCAAGCAGGTCCGGGAGGCCGCCAAGCTGATCACCGAGGCGCACCGCCCGGTGCTCTACGTCGGCGGCGGGGTCATCAAGGCCGAGGCGCACGCCGAGCTGCGGCAGCTGGCCGAGCGCACCGGCATCCCGGTGGTCACCACGCTGATGGCGCGCGGCGCGTTCCCCGACTCGCACCCGCAGCACCTGGGCATGCCCGGCATGCACGGCACCGTCTCCGCGGTCGCCGCGATGCAGCGCGCCGATCTGCTGATCGCGCTGGGCACCCGCTTCGACGACCGGGTCACCGGCCAGCTGTCGTCGTTCGCGCCGGAGGCCAAGGTCGTGCACGCCGACATCGACCCGGCGGAGATCTCCAAGAACCGCTACGCGGACGTGCCGATCGTCGGCGACTGCAAGGAGGTCATCGCCGAGCTGATCGACGCGGTCGCCGCGGCCACCGAGCAGCACGGCACCGCGGACCTGACGACCTGGCGGGAGAACCTCGACGACCTGCGCAAGCGGTTCCCGCTGGGCTACCAGTGGCCGACCGACGGCAGCCTGTCGCCGGAGTACGTCATCGAGCGCCTCGGCAAGCTGGTCGGGCCGGAGGCGATCTACGCCGCCGGCGTCGGCCAGCACCAGATGTGGGCCGCGCAGTTCGTCGGCTACGAGAACCCGCGCACCTGGCTGAACTCCGGTGGCCTCGGGACCATGGGCTACGCGGTGCCCGCCGCGATGGGCGCCAAGGCCGGCCTGCCGGACAAGGCCGTGTGGGCCATCGACGGCGACGGCTGCTTCCAGATGACCAACCAGGAGCTCGCCACCTGCGCGATCGAGGACATCCCCATCAAGGTGGCCGTCATCAACAACGGCAACCTCGGTATGGTCCGTCAGTGGCAGAACCTGTTTTACGCCGAGCGCTACTCACACAGTGACCTCGGCACCCACAAGCACCGCATCCCGGACTTCAAACTGCTGGCCGAGGCCTACGGCTGCGCGGGCCTGCGGTGCGAGTCCAAAGAGGACGTCGACAGCGTCATCCAGCGGGCGATGGAGATCAACGACCGACCCGTCGTGATCGACTTCGTGGTGGGCAAGGACGCCCAGGTGTGGCCGATGGTCGCCGCGGGCACCGGAAACGACGAGATCATGGCGGCGCGCGGCATCCGCCCCTTGTTCGAGGAGGAGGAAGCATGAGTAGCCCTGTGTCAACCCGAGTCCTCCTCAACCGCACCTCAGGGGAACGTGACGCAAACCAGCCACGAGAAACTGCGAAACGCGGGATTGAGCCGGACGCAGCCACAACTGTGAAACGCGGAGAGGCGGAACTGGCATGAGCAGCCCTATGTCAACTCTGGTGCTGCTCAACCGCACCTCAGGGGACCGTGACGCAAACCAGCCACAAGAAACCTCGAAACGAGCGATTGAGCTGGACGCAACCACAACTGCAAATCTCGGAGAGGCGGGACTGCGCCCATGACCCGACACACGCTGAGCGTGCTGGTGGAGAACGTCCCCGGGGTGCTAGCCCGGGTGTCCGGCCTGTTCTCCCGGCGCAGCTTCAACATCGAGTCCCTCGCGGTCGGCCCGACCGAGCACCCGGAGATCTCCCGGATGACGATCGTGGTCGCCGTCTCCGACCAGCCGCTGGAGCAGGTCACCAAGCAGCTCAACAAGCTGGTCAACGTGATCAAGATCGTGGAGCTGGAGACCGATGCCGCGGTGCAGCGGGAGCTGCTGCTGGTCAAGGTCCGCGCGGACGCGTCGGTGCGCAGCCAGGTGCTGGAGACGGTGCAGTTGTTCCGCGCGAAAGTGGTGGACGTCTCGCCGGAGGCGCTGACCATCGAGGCCACCGGTACCGCCGATAAGCTCGACGCGCTGCTGCGAATGCTGGAACCTTACGGCGTCCGCGAGATGGTGCAGTCGGGAACGATCGCGATCGGGCGTGGCCCGCGTTCCATCACGGCCACTGCAGTGCGCTGATCCGGCGCCCCCGCCACAGGGCCGAAAACCGAAGAACCTGTCGCCGAAATCGTCCGCGGAGCCGTCCTGGCGGGTACCCCGGGCGAGAAGACCACCGCATTCGGCGGCGGGTACGAAGAAGTCCCGAAAGGAAACGCTGAATCACCATGGCAGTTGAAATCTTCTACGACGCGGACGCCGACCTGGGCATCGTCCAGGGTCGCAAGGTCGCGGTCATCGGCTACGGCAGCCAGGGCCACGCCCACGCCCTGAGCCTGCGGGACTCGGGTGTCGACGTCCGGGTCGGCCTCCCGGAGGGCTCCAAGTCGCGCGCCAAGGCGGAGGAGGAGGGCCTGCGGGTGCTCACCCCGGCCGAGGCCTCGGCGGAAGCCGACCTGATCATGATCCTCGCGCCCGACACCAAGCAGCGCGAGATCTACGCCAACGACATCGCGCCGAACCTGAAGCAGGGCGACGCGCTGTTCTTCGGCCACGGCTTCAACATCCGCTACGGCCTGATCCAGCCGCCGGCGGACGTCGACGTCGCGATGGTCGCCCCGAAGGGCCCGGGCCACCTGGTGCGCCGCCAGTTCGTCGACGGCAAGGGCGTGCCCTGCCTGATCGCGGTCGAGCAGGACGCCTCCGGCAACGCCCAGGCGCTGGCGCTGTCCTACGCCGCCGCCATCGGTGGCGCGCGGGCCGGCGTCATCAAGACCACCTTCAAGGAGGAGACCGAGACCGACCTGTTCGGTGAGCAGGCGGTCCTCTGCGGTGGCGCGAGCGCCCTGGTGCAGACCGGCTTCGAGGTGCTGGTCGAGGCCGGCTACCAGCCGGAGATCGCCTACTTCGAGGTCCTGCACGAGCTCAAGCTGATCGTGGACCTGATGTGGGAGGGCGGCATCGCCGGCCAGCGGTACTCGATCAGCGACACCGCCGAGTACGGCGACCTCAGCCGCGGCCCGCGGGTGATCGACGCCCACGTCAAGGAGTCGATGCGCAAGATCCTGAGCGAGGTCCAGGACGGCACCTTCGCCAAGGAGTGGGTGGCCGAGGACGAGGCCGGGCGCCCGAACTTCACCAAGCTGCAGGCCGAGGGCAACGCCCACCAGATCGAAGAGGTCGGCAAGAAGCTGCGTTCGCTGATGTCCTGGACCAACAAGTAAGGACCCGCGATCCTCGGCGGCGCGCCGACCGCGCGTCCGGCCGATGCGAAAAGGCCCGGTGAGCCCCACGAGGGATCACCGGGCCTCGGCCTTCCCGGTAGGTTCCCGGTGCGGCTTTCCCAATTGCCAAAGGGGGAACCGGTCGCTGCGGGTGAGGGATAGGGTACGCATCGTGAGTGCAGACAACGAGATCGTCGACAACAAGGCGCACATCCGCCACAAGCTCGACTTCACCGACGCGGAGTGGATCACCAGCACGGACGACCCGGACGAGCCGGGCGTCGAGATCGCCTTCGTGGACGGCTACATCGGCATGCGCAACGGCGCCGAACCGGAGGGCCCGGTCCTGGTCTTCACTCCCGAGGAGTGGGACGCGTTCGTCGCCGGAGCCAAGGACGGCGAGTTCGACGAGCCGTGATCCGAGCACGGAGCGCCTCGCGCGGCAGCTGCCGGTTGCGCGGGTGGTTCCGCGAGTGCTTCGGGGCGCTGCAGCACCCCGAAACGCGCACGGGCAGGTGCGCGCGGTAGCCGTGCCTTCGGGCAACCGGCGACCCGGCAGCCGCATGGGTGACAACGCGTCCCCACGGCGTTGCGCGTTGTGTCCGCAGCCTGGTTGATCTGCGACAATGCCGAAGAATCGGGTTTAACGGGCGGGCGATTCCGGACCGGTGATCCGGGCAACACCCTTGTGAACGCTTTCTCAAACTCCCGTTAAACTTCGACCCCGTCCGGGCACATCGCCGTGCCGACCGTGATCTTCAAAAATGGAGTTCGCCCGTGACCAACGCAAGCCGTCCTGTCGTCCTGATCGCCGAGAAGCTGGCACCGTCCGTGATCGACGCCCTCGGGGACGAGGTCGAGATCCGCAACGTGGACGGCACCGACCGGCCGGCGTTGCTCGACGCCGTCGCCGACGCCGATGCGCTGCTGGTCCGCTCCGCCACCAAGGTCGACGCCGAGGTGCTGTCGGCGGCGAAGAAGCTCAAGGTCGTCGCCCGCGCCGGGGTCGGCCTGGACAACGTCGAGGTGCCCGCCGCCACCGAGCGCGGCGTGATGGTGGTCAACGCCCCCACCTCCAACATCGTCTCGGCCGCCGAGCACGCGATGGCGCTGCTGCTCGCGGTGGCGCGCAACGTCGCGCAGGCCGACGCCAGCCTCAAGAACGGCGAGTGGAAGCGCAGCTCCTACACCGGCGTCGAGCTCAACGGCAAGACCGTCGGCGTGGTCGGCCTGGGCAAGATCGGCCAGCTGTTCGCTCAGCGCGTCGCCGCCTTCGGCACCAAGCTGATCGCCTACGACCCCTACGTGTCGGCGGGTCGCGCCGCGCAGCTGGGCATCGAGCTGGTCACGCTCGACGAGCTGCTGGCCCGCGCCGACGCGATCTCCATCCACCTGCCCAAGACCGCCGAGACGCTCGGCCTCATCGGTGCTGAGGAGCTGAAGAAGGCCAAGCCGGGCCTGCTGGTCGTCAACGCCGCCCGCGGCGGCCTGATCGACGAGGACGCGCTGGTCGACGCGCTGCGCAACGGCCAGATCGGCGGCGCGGGCATCGACGTCTTCAAGACCGAGCCGACCACCGAGAGCCCGCTGTTCGAGCTGTCCAACGTGGTCGTCACCCCGCACCTGGGCGCGTCCACCGTGGAGGCGCAGGACCGCGCGGGCACCGACGTGGCCCGCTCGGTGCGGCTGGCGCTGCGCGGCGACTTCGTGCCGGACGCCGTCAACGTGCAGGGCGGCGTGGTCGGCGAGGAGGTCCGCCCGTACCTGTCGCTGACCCAGAAGCTGGGCCAGGTGCTGGCCGCGCTGGTCGGCAGCACGCCGAGCTCGGTGACCATCGAGGCCCGCGGCGAGCTGGCCGACGAGGACGTCTCGGTGCTGCAGCTGGCGGCGCTGCGCGGCGTTTTCGCCGGCGCCGTGGAGAACCAGGTGACCTTCGTCAACGCGCCGCAGCTGGCCGAGGACCTGGGCGTGCAGGTGGAGGTCAAGACCTCCTCGGAGAGCCCGAACCACCGCAGCGTGGTGTCGGTGCGCGCGGGCCTGCCGGACGGCCGCACCGCCGTGGTCTCGGGCGCGCTGTCCGGGTCGAACCAGGTGGAGAAGCTGGTCGAGGTCAACGGCCGGCACTTCGACCTGCGGGCCGAGGGCAACGTGCTGCTGCTGGAGTACCCGGACCGGCCGGGCGTGATGGGCCGGGTCGGCACCCTGCTCGGCGAGGTCGGCGTGAACATCGAGGCGGCGATGGTCAGCCAGACCACGGAGCGCTCGGACGCGATCATGCTGCTGCGCGTGGACCGTCCGGTCGAGCCGGGCGTGCTGGAGCCGATCGGCGCCGCGGTCGGTGCGCGCATCGTGCGCACCGTCAGCTTTGAGTAACTCGGACGAGTGACGCGGGGGCCGTTCCACGATGTGGGACGGCCCCCGTGTCGTACCAGGGACCGATGGTCATCTCACTCCAATGGGTGTCCCACTATGCGGGACATGTCATCCACTTGGTGGGCCCGGCATGCCGCTGCCCGCAGTCGTGCCGGTAGCCTTCGGCTCAACAGTTCGAGCCCCGCGGGTCGGGGTGGTTCTCGGGAGGTGTGTAGATGCGGCTCGCTGTGATCCCCGGCGACGGGATCGGGCCGGAGGTTATTGCCGAGGCACTCAAGGTCCTCGGTGAGGTGGTGCCGGATACCGAGATCACTCGTTACGACCTGGGAGCGGCGCGCTGGCACGCGACCGGGGAGCTGCTGCCCGAGTCCGTGCTGGGTGAACTCCGCCAGCACGACGCGATCCTGCTCGGCGCCGTCGGCGACCCGACGGTCCCCAGCGGCATCCTGGAGCGCGGCCTGCTGCTGCGGTTGCGCTTCGAGCTCGACCACCACGTGAACCTGCGGCCGGCCCGGCTCTACCCGGGCGTGAAGAGCCCGGTGGTCGACCCCGGCGAGATCGACATGGTCGTGGTCCGCGAGGGCACCGAGGGTCCGTACGTGGGCAACGGTGGTCTGCTCCGCAAGGACACCACGCACGAGATCGCGACCGAGGTCAGCATCAACACCGCGTTCGGCGTGGAGCGGGTGGTGCGCGACGCGTTCGCCCGCGCCGCCTCCCGGCCGCGCAAGCACCTGACGCTGGTGCACAAGACCAACGTGCTCACCCACGCCGGATCCTTGTGGTCGCGCGTGGTGGAAGAGGTCTCGCTGCAGTACCCGGACGTCACCGTGGCCTACCAGCACGTGGACGCCACCACGATCCACATGGTCACCGACCCGTCCCGGTTCGACGTGATCGTCACCGACAACCTCTTCGGCGACATCATCACCGACCTGGCCGGCGCCGTCACCGGTGGCATCGGCTTGGCGGCCAGCGGCAACATCGACGCCACCCGTCGCAACCCGAGCATGTTCGAGCCGGTGCACGGCAGCGCGCCGGACATCGCCGGGCAGGGCGTGGCGGACCCGACCGCGGCGGTGCTGTCGGTCGCGATGCTGCTCGACCACGTCGGCCTGACCGAGGCCGCCAGGCGGGTCGAGGCGTCGGTGGCGTTCGACCTGGCCACCCGCGACCACTCGGCGCCGGGCGCGACCTTCGCGATCGGCGACCGCCTCGCGGCGCTGGTCTCCTCCCGCGAGGTCGCTCCGCAGTCCTGATCTCGTTCATCGCGTTGAGGGCGTCCCCGGTGGGGCGCCCTCTTCGTTGCCCCCATGTGCAACCCACGAGTTGCACATGAGGCGATGGGGTGCAACCCTGGGGTTGCACAACCGTGGATTGGAGTGGGCATGGTTTCCGACCGGATCGAACGCGAGATCGTCATCGAGGCGCCTGCTGAGCAGGTGTGGGCGGCGCTGCTGGAACCCGAGTTCTGGCTCGGCGAGGCGGATCCGACCGGCGTCGAGGTCGGCGAGGGCAGCCGGCTGGTCTCGGAGCACGCCGAGTACGGCAACTTCCCGCAGCTGATCGAGAAGCTGGAACCCCACCGCTACCTCGCCTACCGCTGGGCGAGCGCCTTCCCCGGCGAGGACCCCGCGGCGGGCAACTCGACGCTGGTCGAGTTCACCCTGACCGAGGAGGGCGGAACGACCCGGCTGCGCGTGGTCGAGAGCGGGTTCGCCGCGCTCGCCGCATCGGAGGAGGCGCGGCGCGGCGCGGTCGACGACAACACCGGCGGCTGGGAGCAGGTGCTGGACGAGGTCAAGCAGAAGGTGGAGAAGCAGCAGGCGTGACGGAGCACGGTGAGGTCGACGAGGTGCTGGCGGCGCTGGCCGACCCGACCAGGCGGCAGCTCGTGGACCTGCTCGGCGAGCGCGGTGAGGCCAGCGCGACGGCGCTGGCCGCCGCGCTGCCGGTGTCGCGGCAGGCGGTCGTCAAGCACCTGGCGGTGCTGGAGAACGCGGGCCTGGTGACCTCGGCCCGGGTGGGGCGGGAGGTCCGCTTCGCGATCCGGTCGGAGCCGCTGGCGGCGACGGCGCGCTGGCTGGCGTCCCGCGCCGCCCGGTGGGACCGGCGGCTGGCGGCGATCAAGCGCCACGCCGAATCCGGGCAGTAGGCCGATTCCCGCCCGGATGGTGGGAAGGCGCGGCCATCTGGTGGTCCGGTGCCGGGTTGTGGCAGCATGGGTGCGTGGCTTTCCGCAGTGTGATCATTATTGGCGAGCGCGCCGGGTAGACGACTCCGCACCCCGGCGCGCTGACCTCTCGCATCTGCGGGGGGTCTTTTTTGTTGCCTGCGCCGCCGCTCCACCCCAATCTCCGACGCCGACGGGAGAAATCCAGTGACCCGCACCAACCCGGCCGGAACGCCGCTGGGCGACGACTTCCACGTCTACGACACGACCCTGCGGGACGGCGCGCAGCGCGAGGGCATTTCCTACTCCGTCACCGACAAGCTCGCCGTCGCGCGGCTGCTGGATTCGCTGGGCGTCGGCTTCATCGAAGGCGGCTGGCCCGGCGCGCTGCCCAAGGACACGGAGTTCTTCCACCGCGCCGCCGAAGGCGAACTCGAACTCCGGCACGCCGCCCTCGTCGCCTTCGGCTCCACCCGGCGGGCCGGGACCAAAGTGGACGAAGATCCGCAGGTGCGGGCACTGCTGGAGTCGCGCGCCCCGGTGGTGACCCTGGTGGCCAAATCGGACCGACGGCACATCGAGCGGGCGCTGCGCACCGATGTGGCCGAGAACTGCGCGATGGTCGCCGACACGGTGCGCTACCTGGTGGGGGAGGGGCGCCGGGTGTTCCTCGACGCCGAGCACTTCTTCGACGGCTACGCCTTCGATCCCGACACCTCGCTGCGCGTGCTGGACGCCGCCGCCGGCGCGGGCGCCGACGTCGTCGTGCTGTGCGACACCAACGGCGGGCAGCTGCCGCTGCAACTGGCCGAGACGGTCCGCGAAGTCGTGTCGCGCACGGGATTCCGCGTCGGCATCCACTGCCAGGACGACACCGGCTGCGCGGTGGCCAACAGCGTCGCCGCCGTGCAGGCCGGTGCGACCCACGTGCAGTGCACCGCCAACGGCTACGGGGAGCGGGCGGGCAACGCGGATCTGTTCGCCGTGATCGGCAATCTCGCCGCGAAACTGGAGATGCCGGTGTTGCCGGAGGGAAAGCTGCGGGAGCTGACCAGGGTTTCGCACGCGCTGGCCGAGATCGCCAACCTCGCGCCGGACACGCACCAGGCCTACGTCGGCCAGTCGACCTTCGCGCACAAGGCGGGGCTGCACGCGAGCGCGATCAAAGTGGACCCCGAGCTGTACAACCACATCGATCCGGCGCTGGTGGGCAACGGGATGCGGGTGCTGGTCACCGAGATGGCCGGGCGCGCCAGCCTGGAGCTCAAGGGCGCCGAGCTCGGCCTCGACCTCGCGGAGTCGCCGGCCGCCGTCACCGGCGCGGTGCGCCGGGTGAAGGAACTGGAAGCGCGCGGCTGGTCCTTCGAAGCGGCCGACGCGTCGCTGGAACTGCTGCTGCGCGGCGAAATGGCCGCCGTGGCCGACGGCGATCCGGTCGAGGCGCCGTTCGAGCTGGAGTCCTATCGCGTCGTGCTCGACCACCGACCGGACGGCGAGACGGTTTCCGAAGCGACGGTCAAGGTGCACGTCGTGGGGGAGCGCGTGATCGCCACCGCAGAAGGGAACGGGCCCGTCAACGCCCTCGACGCGGCGCTGCGCAAGGCGCTGGTCCCGCACCTGCCCTGGCTGGAATCCGTTGAGCTGGCCGACTACAAGGTGCGCATCCTCATCGACGCGCCAGGCACCGACGCGGTCACCCGAGTGCTCGTGGAATCCCGCGACGGCGAGGAGGAGTGGACCACGGTGGGCGTGCACGGCAACATCGTCGAGGCGAGCTGGCTCGCGCTCTGCGACGCGCTGGTGTACAAGGCCCTGCGGCGCAACGCGGCCGCTGCCCGGTAGCGATCCGGTCGTGAGTGGTTGTGGTCGCTGTGACGACCACCGCCACTCACGACACATCGCACCCGGTCGTGAGTGGCGGCGGTCGCCATGGCCATTCGCGCCGCGACAACCGCGCACGGGCATTCGCTTTCGCGGCGTTACGCTGGTGACGGTCCACTTTCGATTCCGGAGGTTCGTCTTGCGCTTGGCACGTGTCGCCCACTCCGACGGGGTGTCCTTCGTCGCACTGGAGCCGGATCCGGCCGCACCGCAGGAGAAGGTGCTGGCGGTCGAGATCGACCAGCACCCGTTCGGCGACCCGACGTTCACCGGTCGCAAGTGGCCGATGGCCGATGTCCGGCTGCTGGCCCCGATCCTGCCCACCAAGGTCATCTGCGTGGGCAAGAACTACGCCGAGCACGCCCGTGAGATGGGCTCGGAACCGCCGGAGAACCCGGTGATCTTCATGAAGCCGTCGACCACGGTGATCGGCCCCAACGCCGCCATCAAGCTGCCGCCGAACTCCGAGCGGGTGGACTTCGAGGGCGAACTCGCCGCCGTCGTCGGGCAGCCGTGCAAGGACGTGCCGGAGGCGCGGGGCACCGAAGTGCTGCTGGGCTACACGATCGCCAACGACGTGACCGCGCGCGACCAGCAGCAGGCCGACGGGCAGTGGACGCGGGCCAAGGGCTACGACACGTTCTGCCCGCTGGGCCCGTGGATCGACACCTCGGTGAGCCCGTCGGACCTGGCGATCCGCACCGAACTGGACGGCGAGCTCAAGCAGAACTCGCGGACGTCGCTGCAGATCCACGACATCGCGGCGCTCGTGTCGTGGATCTCGCGGGTGATGACGCTGCTGCCGGGAGACGTGATCCTCACCGGAACCCCGGCGGGCGTGGGCCCGATGCAGGCGGGCCAGAAGGTCTCGGTCTCCATCGACGGCCTGGGCACCCTGACCAACCCGGTCCAGCAGGGCTGACGCCGGGCCCCAGGATCCGCAATTTCCATTGAAATCGGACCTTCGATTTCAATGGAAATTGCGGAGGTCCGTGGCCCGGTCCTCAGCGGAGGGCCGCCTTGGGCGGGCGCTCGCGGACCGCGCCGTAGGCGAGGACGTACGCCGGGATCCTGCGCAGCCACGGGACGTTCGAGACCGCCCGCAGGGGCAGCGGCAGGCGCGCGGTGTCGCCGAAGTCGATTTCCCCGCGCAGCGCCGGGGAGATCACGTTCTCGTGGATCACCCGCTGCAGCCGCTGGATCAGCACCGTCGTCGGCCAGCGCCGCCGCTGCACCGCCGCGACGTGCCTGCGCTCCAGACGACCGTCGCGCAGCGGCCCGGCCAGGTGGCGGGCCGCCGCGACGGCGTCCTGCACCGCCAGGTTGATGCCGATGCCGCCGACCGGTGACATCGCGTGCGCCGCGTCGCCGATGCACAGCAGGCCCGGCACGTGCCACTTGCGCAACCGGTCCAGGGTCACGTGCAGCACCTTGACGTCGTCCCAGCTGCGCACCAGGTCCCGCCCGGCCAGCCACGGGAAGAAGCGGGTCAGGCGTTCGCCGAACTCCTCGACGGGCCGGTTGCGGCCCTCCGCGTCGGTGCCCTTGCCGATGATCGACGCGACCTGGAAGTAGTCGCCGCGGTCGAACATGACGGTGAAGGTGCGTTCCCGGATCAGGCCGATGCCGCCCGCGGGATCGCCGGCCTGCCGCGGGACCCGGAACCACCGGACGTCCATCGGCGTCGGGAAGTCCTGCAGCCCGAGCTCGGGCATCTCGCGCACGAACGACTTCCGGCCGTCGCAGGCCACCGTGATGGTGGCGCGCAGCTCGCCGGTCTCGCCGTCGGAGGTGCGGTAGCGCACCCCGTTGACGCGGCCGCCTTCCCGGATCAGCTCCGTCGCCTCGGTGTTCATCCGCAGGGTGAACGTCGGCTCCTGCTTGCCCGCGTCGGCCAGCATGTCCAGGAAGTCCCACTGCGGGACCATCGCGATGTAGTTGTACTTCACCTTGAGCGCCTTGAAGTCGCCGATGGTGAACAGCTCGCCCGCCGGGCCGATCGGCAGCCGCACCTGGCTCAGGCGGCGCTGCGGGAGTTCGGCGAACCGCTCGGCCAGCCCCAGGTCGTCGAGGAGCTGCAGCGTGGTGGGGTGCACCGTGTCGCCCCGGAAGTCCCGCAGGAAGTCGCCGTGCTTCTCCAGCACGGTCACCTCGACGCCGGCCCTGGCGAGCAGCAGCCCCAGCACCATGCCCGCCGGTCCGCCGCCGATCACGCAGCAGGTGGTCCGCTCCATTGCGATCCCCTCCAGTATTTCAACGTGTGTTGAATAAGCTCAGGATGCCCTCCCTGGATGCGCCCGTCAACCGCCGACGGCGAGTGACTACGCTGGATGTGTTATGAGCACGCCAGAAGCCGCAGCACAAGCCGATGTCAGGACCGTTCGCGCCCGGTTCTGCCCCTCGCCGACCGGGACACCGCACGTCGGCCTCATCCGCACCGCCCTCTACAACTGGGCGTTCGCCCGGCACAACAAGGGCACCCTGGTGTTCCGCATCGAGGACACCGACGCCAGCCGGGACTCCGAGGAGTCCTACCAGGCGATCCTCGACGCGCTGCGCTGGTTGGGCCTCGACTGGGACGAAGGCCCCGAGGTCGGCGGCCCCTACGGCCCCTACCGGCAGAGCGAGCGGCGCGACATCTACGCCGACGTCGCCCAGCGACTGCTGGCCGCCGGCGAGCTCTACGAGTCCTACTCCAGCCCGGAAGAGGTCGAAGCCCGCCACAAGGCCAAGGGTCGCGACCCCAAGCTGGGCTACGACAACTTCGACCGGGACCTCACCGACGAGCAGATCGCCGGCTACCGCGCCGAGGGCCGCAAGCCCGTGCTGCGCCTGCGGATGCCCGACCGCGACATCGCCTTCACCGACCTGGTGCGCGGCGAGATCACCTTCCCCGCGGGCAGCGTCCCGGACCCCGTGCTGGTGCGCGGCAACGGCGACCCGCTCTACACCCTCACCAACCCGGTCGACGACGCGCTGATGCGCATCACCCACGTGCTGCGCGGCGAAGACCTGCTGTCCTCCACGCCCCGCCAGATCGCGCTCTACGAGGCGCTGCAGCGCATCGGGGTCACCGACTTCACCCCCGAGTTCGGCCACCTGCCGTTCGTCATGGGCGAAGGCAACAAGAAGCTCTCCAAGCGCGACCCGCAGTCCAACCTGTTCCACCACCGCGACCGGGGTTTCCTGCCGGAAGGCCTGCTGAACTACCTCGCGCTGCTCGGCTGGTCCATCTCCGACGACCGCGACGTGTTCAGCCTCGACGAGATGGTGGACGCCTTCGAGATCGGTCGCGTCAGCGCCAACCCGGCGCGCTTCGACCAGAAGAAGGCCGACGCGATCAACTCCGCGCACCTGCGCGCCCTCGCGCCCGACGAGTTCGTCGACCGCGTGGTGCCCTACCTCGTCCAGGGCGGTGTGCTCCCGGCCGAGCCGACCGAGCAGCAGCTCGCCACCGTGCGCGCCGCCGCGCCGCTGGTGCAGGAGCGGCTGATCGTGCTCTCCGACGCGGTCGGCATGATGGCCTTCCTGTTCGCCGGCGACGACTTCGCGCCCGAACCCGCCTCCGCGGAGAAGGCGCTCGGCGAAGACGCCAAGCCGGTCCTGGAAGCCGCCATCAACGCCCTCGACGCGCTGCCCGAATGGACCACGGCGGCCATCGAGCAGGCGCTGAAGGACTCCGTCGTCGACGGCCTCGGCATCAAGCCCCGCAAGGCCTTCGCGCCGGTCCGCGTGGCGATCACCGGCCGCACGGTGTCGCCGCCGCTGTACGAGTCCATGGAACTCCTCGGCCGCGACATCTCCCTCGAGCGGCTGCGCAAGGCCCTCGGCTGAGAAGCGGGCTTTCCAGGCTCGGTTCGAGTGGCGGTGCCGGTAGCGAGGGTGGGCTGAGCGGCTGCGCCGCTTCAAAGGCGACAAGCCGGCCTGCCGGCCTCTGAGCAGTCGGTCGTGAGTGCGAGAACACACCTCGCGCTCACGACCGCCGCCGCCAACCGGACTCAACCGAAACAGGCCAACAGGATCACCGTGTTGGCCGAGTCGGACGCAGCGGGTGAGCGCCTAGCCTCTCGGGGTGACATCCGCGCCTGAAGCACCGACCACCCACGAACTCGGACAGATCAAGGCGGTCTGCCTCGATTTCGACGACACCCTGCTCGACAGCGGACGAGCGGCGCGGCACAGCCTGCGGGAGCTCGTCGGCAGCGACCGTGCCTGGCCGGTGTGGCAGCGCACCACGGACCAGCACTACGCGCGGTACGTCACCAACGAGGTCGACTTCGACGCGATGTGCGTCGAACGCACCCAGGCGTTCTTCGCGGCCTTCGGCGAGAAACTCGACACCGCCGAAGCGGCGCGCCGCGAAACCCTGCGAATGGCCGCCATGCAGCGCGCCTGGTCCCTCTACGACGACGCCTGGCCGTGCCTCGACTGGCTCCGCGCCAGCGGCCTCCGGCTCGCCGTGATCACCAACGCGCCCAGCGCCTACCAGCGCAAGAAGATCGCCGCCGTCGGCCTCGCCGACGCCTTCGACGAACTGATCATCTCCGCCGAGATCGGTGTCGCCAAACCGGACCCTCGCATCTTCCACACCGCCTGCGACGCGCTCGGCCTGCGCCCCGAAGAAGTCGCCCACGTCGGGGACAAGCTCGACATCGACGCCCTCGGCGCCGCCCGCGCCGGCCTGCACGGCATCTGGCTCGACCGCGGCGGCAACCAGGACCCGGCCGCCGACGTGCCGACCATCACGGGCCTCCACCAGCTGCCCGAACTCCTCGTCGCCGACCTGCCCGCCGTCCCCGCCCCCGCGCAACCACCGCGCCGGACCGCCGCGCTGGTCGGCCGCTGACCCTGCCGCCGGGCCGCTGCAGCCGCCGCCACCTGCGACGATCCCCAAAAGAGGGGGGGCGATTTTCGGGCCTCTGAAGGGATGGTCTAATATTCTTATCAACACGGAGGGCAGCGGCCCGGAGCCCGAACTTCTCCCAGAGGAGATCGGAAAACCGAGCTGGCCATCCGGCACCATGGGGTATGGTGTAATTGGCAGCACGACTGATTCTGGTTCAGTTAGTCTAGGTTCGAGTCCTGGTACCCCAGCGAGCTGGTCACCTCGTGATCACTCAACAACGCGGTCCCGTCGTCTAGCGGCCTAGGACGCCGCCCTCTCAAGGCGGTAGCGCGGGTTCAAATCCCGTCGGGACTACAAGGGTGGGAGGGCCCTGTCTACGCTTCGCGTAGACAGGGCCCTTTTCGTTTTTGATTGGGGGGCCGAGCCCCCCATGCCCCCCACGGTGCGGGGGTTGCTTTTTTGTGGGCTCCATCGCTTTTCGCGGGGTACCCGGCCTGGGTTGCCGACCAGCCAGAAGACACAGCCTCATCTGGGCCGTTGGAGCCGGGTTGCCTTTATCCGGGCCTTGGGAGTTGGCCCTGCGCTTCGCTTGGGCGCATCGAGTTGGCCGGCCCTGCGCTTCGCTTGGGCCTTCGTAGTTGGCCCTGCGCTTCGCTTGGGTGTTGGGGTTCGCACTGCGCTTCGCTTGGGTTGCTGGGGTGGTCCTGCGCTTCGCTTGGGCCTTGGTTTGGGGCTTTGCTTTGTTGGGTTGGGTTGCTCGGGGCTTTCTTGGGTGGCTTGTGGCTTGTTGGGCTTGGGGTGTTCTTCTTGGGGGGCGGGGGCTTTCGTTGTTGGGCCTCCTGGGTTGCTTGGGGTTTTGGGGTGGGCTCTTCTCTTTTGGGGCGGTAGCTTTTTCTTGTGGGTCTTGGTGGGGGGCTTGGGCGTCGCTTTGTCGTTGTTGCTTATGACGGGGCTCAGATCCTTGACGTCGCTTGTCCTTGTGGGGCTTTGGAGGTTGCCAACTCTCATGGGGCCTCTCCTCCTTACGTCGTCGAGTTGGCCACCGTTTCCGGGGCCGGGGCACGTAGTTCTTCCGGGATCGTCGTCGGGGGCGCTCGGCGCTTGGCCTCCTTGACCGGGGAGATCGATACCGTTCTCGTCGTTGGTGGGGCCGGGACTCGGGCCGCCGCCACCGATCAGCGACTGCTCGGGCAGGTTCGGCGGTTGGCTCAGCGGAGCCGGCGGATCGCTTCCGTTTGCACCGGCACCTTCGTGCTGGCCGCCGCCGGGTTGCTCGACGATCGGCGGGTCACCACTCACTGGGGGTACGGCGCATCCCTCGCCGCCGAGTTCCCTTCCGTGACCGTGGATCCCGCTCCGCTGTACATCCGGGACGGCGACGTTTACACGTCCGCCGGGGTCACCAGCGCACTGGACCTCACGCTCGCTCTGATCGAGGACGACCACGGCCCGACCTTGGCTCGTGAAGTCGCCCGGGAACTCGTCACCTACCTGCACCGTCCGGCCGATCAGGCGCAGATCAGCACCTTCCTGGCCGCTCCGCCGCCCAGCAACCGGCTGGTTCGGGACCTGCTCGCGCACATCACCGCCAACCTCGCCGACGATCTGAGCCCGTCCGCGCTGGCCGCCCGAGCCGGAGTTACCAGCAGGCACCTCAACCGGCTGTTCGCCACGCATCTGGGCACCACTCCGGCTCGCGCGGTGCGGGTTGCGCGGACCGAGGCCGCCGCGCAGCTGGTGCGGGCCAGCGAGCTTTCGCTGGCCGCTGTCGCGCGCCGGTGCGGGTTCCGGTCGGCGACGACGCTGCGCCAGGCTTTCCTCGACCACTACGGGGTCTCCGGGGACAAGATTCGCAGGATGGCGGACATGCCTCGTCCGCTCGACCCGGAAACCGCCAAGACTCCCCGGACATGAGGAGTCAACCAACGACCCGCCGGACAGTGCTCGCCGGCATGGCCGCCGTCGCCGCGTTCGGCATCCCGGCCGGCACCGCCGTCGCGGAAGGCAGCGGCCCTCGCATCGGAATCCTGCTGTACGACGGCTTCAGCCTGCTGGACCCCACCGGTCCGGCCGAGCTGCTGTCCCGGCTGCCCGGCGCGACCGTGACGATGATCGCCGAGCGCCGCGGCCCGGTTCGCACCGACACGCGCCAGGTCTCGGTGGTGGCCGAGCGGTCGATCGCTGAGGTGGACCGGCTGGACGTGCTGCTCGTCCCGGGCGCCGGTGAACGCGGCACGGTCGCCGCGATGGAGAACCCGGCTCTGATCGACTGGATCCGCCGCGTGGACCGGCGCACGACGTGGACCACATCGGTCTGCACCGGCTCGCTGATCCTCGGCGCGGCCGGTCTGCTCCGCGACCGCGCGACCACGTACTGGGCCTCGGCGAGCTACCTGGAGAGCACGTTCGGCGTGAAGTACGTGCCGGAGCGGTACGTCCAGGTCGGCAAGGTCATCACCGCCGCAGGTGTTTCGGCGGGCATCGACATGGCGCTCTTCCTGGCCGCCCGCCTCGCCGGCGACGAGATCGCCCGCGGCATCCAGCTCGCCGTCGAGTACGACCCGCACCCGCCGTTCGATTCCGGCAACGCCGCCACCGCGAGCCCGGAGCTCAAGGAACTCGCCCTCCGGCTGCTCGCCGAATCGCAGAAGTAGCTCGTCAACGCCCCGGAAGCGACGGCTCCGGGGCGTTGGACCCCGCTTGCCGGGGGTGGGTGTTCGAGGCGATTCCGGGGTGCTGTAAAGTTCTTCTCGTTCCAAGGTCCCGTCGTCTAGCGGCCTAGGACGCCGCCCTCTCAAGGCGGTAGCGCGGGTTCAAATCCCGTCGGGACTACAAGGGTGGGAGGGCCCTGTATACGCTTCGCGTATACAGGGCCCTTTTTGTTTTTTGATTGGGGGGCCGAGCCCCCCATGCCCCCCACGGTGCGGGGGTTGCTTTTTTGTGGGCTCCATCGCTTTTCGTGGGGTACCCGGCCTGGGTTGTCGACCAGCCAGAAGACACAGCCTCATCTGGGCCTTTGGAGCCGGGTTGCCTTTATCCGGGGCCTTGGGAGTTGGCCCTGCGCTTCGCTTGGGCGCATCGAGTTGGCCGGCCCTGCGCTTCGCTTGGGCGTTTGGGGTTGGGCCGTCTTTGCTTGGGGGCTTGGGTTTGCCCTGCGCTTCGCTTGGGCCGGTTTGTCGGTCTCTGCCGATGGGATCGTGGCGGAGTTGGGCGTGTGGCTTCAGTAGGCTTCAGCGGTCTTCAGGGCGATCGCTGGGCGTTGTTGGTTCTGCTCGGGCCGACAGCGGGTGGGAACCGTGCTGCGCGGGCACCTTCGCGTGTGTCGAGGGCGGGACGCCTTCGGCGGATTTTCCGCTGGGCGCCTCTCGACTGGTGGGGCGCGTGGGGTTTGGCGATGCGGGCCGTTGGCCCGCATCGCTTGGGTTCACAGGCGGTTCTGGAGCGCGTCCGCCGCCGCCAGCAGGTCCGCCGCCCAGCGGGCTCCCGGGCGCCTTCCCATCCGGTCGATCGGGCCCGAAACCGATATGGCCGCCACGACGTTGCCTTGGGTGTCCCGGACCGGCGCCGAGACGCTTGCCACTCCCGACTCCCGTTCCGCGACGCTCTGGGCCCAGCCCCTCCTCCGGACCTCCATCAGCGTTCGTTCCCCGTAGACCGCTTCAGCCAGGACCGCGCGTTGGGTCGCGGGGTCGGACCAGGCCGCGAGGACCTTCGCCCCCGAGCCCGCCGTCATCGACAGCGCCGTTCCCACCGGGACCGTGTCCCGCAGGCCGCTCGGCGGTTCCGCCGTCGCTATGCACAGGCGTTGCATTCCGTCCCTCCTGTAGAGCTGGACGCTTTCGCCCGTGACGTCTCTGAGCTTCGGTAGGACCGTCGCCGCCGCCTCCAGGAGCGGATCCACCGCTCCGCCCGCCAGTTCCGCCAGCGCCGCACCCGGGCGCCAGCGACCGTCCGAGCCCCTCCGCAGGAGGCGGTGGACCTCCAGCCCCACCGCCAGGCGGTGCGCCGTTGCCCTTGGCAGCCCCGTGCGGCTGCACAGTTCGGCCAGGCCGCAAGGTTCGGCCGCTACCGCCTGGAGGACGGCCACTGCCTTGTCCAGTACTCCGATGCCGCTATGCTGTCCCACGTACCGATACTAACTTCCCGGCATCTGGGAAGTCCACTCTGTGGGAGAGACCCGATCCGGGTCTCGGCAGGCTCGACTGGGAGCAGCGATGGGAAAAACGCTCGCGGAGAAGGTTTGGGAAGCGCACATCGTGCGCCGTGGTGAAGGGCACGAGCCAGACCTGCTCTACATCGATCTCCACCTGGTGCACGAGGTCACCAGTCCGCAGGCATTCGAAGGGCTCCGGCTGGCCGGGCGGCCCGTCCGGCGGCCCGACCTGACGCTGGCCACCGAAGACCACAACGTGCCCACCACCGGCATCGACCTCCCGATCGCCGACCCGGTGTCGCGCACCCAGGTCGACACCTTGCGGAAGAACTGCGAGGAATTCGGCATCCGGCTGCACCCGATGGGCGATGCCGAGCAGGGCATCGTGCACGTCGTCGGGCCGCAGCTCGGGCTGACGCAGCCCGGCACGACCGTGGTCTGCGGCGACAGCCACACCTCGACGCACGGTGCGTTCGGCGCTTTGGCGTTCGGCATCGGCACTTCCGAGGTCGAGCACGTGCTGGCCACCCAGACCCTGCCGCTGAAGCCGTTCAAGACCATGGCCATCAACGTCGAGGGCACGCTGCGGCCGGGAGTCACCAGCAAGGACGTGATCCTCGCCGTCATCGCGAAGATCGGCACCGGCGGCGGCCAGGGCTACGTCCTGGAGTACCGCGGCGAGGCGATCCGCAAGCTGTCCATGGAAGCCCGCATGACGGTCTGCAACATGTCGATCGAGGCGGGCGCGCGGGCCGGCATGATCGCGCCCGACGAAACGACTTTCGCCTACCTGAAGGGGCGGCCGCACGCCCCCGAGGGCGCGGACTGGGACACGGCCGTCAAGTACTGGCGGACGCTGCGCACCGACGACGACGCCACATTCGACGCAGAAGTCACGCTGAACGCCGACGAACTGACCCCGTTCGTCACCTGGGGCACCAACCCGGGGCAGGGCCTGCCGCTGGGCGAGCGGGTGCCGGACCCGGCGGAGATCGCCGACGAGGGCGCGCGGTTCGCCGCCGAGAAGGCCTTGGCGTACATGGGCTTGACGCCCGGGACGCCGCTGCGCGAGGTCGCCGTGGACACCGTCTTCCTCGGTTCGTGCACCAACGGTCGGATCGAGGACCTGCGCGCCGCCGCCGAGGTCCTCAAGGGCCGCAAGGTGGCCGCGGACGTGCGGATGCTCGTGGTGCCCGGCTCGATGAAGGTCCGCAAGCAGGCTGAGTCCGAGGGGCTGCACGAGGTTTTCACCGCGGCCGGGGCGGAATGGCGTTCGGCCGGTTGTTCGATGTGCCTGGGCATGAACCCGGACCAGCTGACGCCGGGCGAGCGCAGCGCGTCGACCTCCAACCGCAACTTCGAGGGCAGGCAAGGCAAGGGCGGCCGCACGCACCTGGTCTCCCCGCTGGTCGCCGCCGCCACCGCCGTGCGCGGAACCCTGTCCTCCCCCGAAGACCTGAGCTGAACGCCGACGTTGAACTCGGCCTGCGCAGGCGGTCCCGTAGCGGAACCTCAGGCGCCTTCTCGGTCCGGGATCCCCGACTCATGCATGTCCACACAGCGTCGGGGCTGTCCTCCCGAGAAGACGTCTGAGAACCCGCGGGTGGTCACCGTGCGTGGGCCAAGCGGCTCCGCCGCTTCAAAGACAAGACCTGAACCACATCCCACCAGGAGCAGTGACGATGGAACCGTTCAAGACGCACACCGGGGTCGGCGTCCCGCTGCGCCGGTCCAACGTGGACACCGACCAGATCATCCCGGCCGTCTACCTCAAGCGGGTTTCCCGGACCGGGTTCGAGGACGCCCTGTTCGCCGCCTGGCGCGGGGACGAGGACTTCATCCTCAACCAGGAGCCCTTCCGCGCCGGCAGCGTGCTGGTCGCCGGGCCCGACTTCGGCACCGGGTCGTCGCGCGAGCACGCCGTGTGGGCGTTGAAGGACTACGGCTTCCGGGTGGTCATCTCCAGCCGTTTCGCGGACATCTTCCGCGGCAACTCGGGCAAGCAGGGGCTGCTGGCGGCCCAGTGCGAGCAGTCCGATGTGGAGCTGCTGTGGAAGCTGCTGGAGAGCGAGCCGGGTACCGCCGTGACGGTGGATCTGGAGCAGCGGACGGTGCAAGCCAAGGACCTCACGGTGCCCTTCAGCATCGACGACTACACGCGCTGGCGGCTGCTGGAAGGGCTCGACGACATCGGTCTGACCCTCCGGCACGCCGAGACGATCGACACTTTTGAGCGGGCCCGGCCGAGCTTCAAACCGGCGACCCTGCCCGCCCACCAGGGCTGATCGAGGCGCCTTTCGGGGGTGAGTTTTTCCTGTTGTGAAAGGAAAAACTCGCCCGCCGGGGGACAACTGAACAGTTGCTCCAGGAGCTCTGCGGACCCCGTTGCCCGGACGCGAATGCCCACGCCCCAACGAAAAAATGAGGCGTGGCGAATGGCATTTGTTTGTCCGGGGCTTTACCGTTGACATTGAGTCGGCCCAACGGGGCCGTTGTTGTGTCCTGGGAGGGACTGAAGTGAACAAGGCCCAACTCATCGAGGCTCTGGCAGAACGCCTCGGAGACAAGAAGACCGCCAGCCAGGCTGTGGAAAGCGTTGTGGACATCATCGTTCGCAACGTCAACAAGGGCGAAAAGGTCAACATCACCGGCTTCGGGGTTTTCGAGAAGCGGGCCCGCGCCGCACGCACCGCTCGCAACCCGCGCACCGGTGAGAGCGTGAAGGTCAAGAAGACCAACGTCCCCGCCTTCCGCGCCGGCACCCAGTTCAAGGAAGTCGTGGGCGGACAGCGGAAACTGCCGCGCGCCACCACGGCCAAGGCGGCCACCACCCGTGGTGCCACCACGAAGACCGCGGGCGCCGCCAAGGCCCCCGCCGGTACTCGCGCCAAGGCCACCACCACGCGTGCCGCCGCGACGAAGACCGCGACCCGCGCCACCACGGCGAAGGCGACCGCCACCAAGGCCGCTCCGAAGCGGACCGCCACCAAGGCGACCGCCGCCAAGGCGACCACGGCCAAGGCGGCCCCGGCGAAGTCCACCGCCAAGGCGACCCCGGCCAAGTCCACCGCGAAGCGGGCGACGACGGCCAAGGCCGCCGCCACGAAGTCGACGGCCAAGACGACCCGTCCGGCGACCAAGAAGGCGACGACGACGCGCAAGTCCACGAAGAAGTGACTGCTCGCTACTGCAGCGAGCACCAGTGGACCGAGCGGGCGGCGAGATGACCCGGCAAGGGGTTACCAGCCGCCCGCTCACGGCGTTCCCCGGTCGTCCGGTCATCGCCCCGACGTCAGGCGATGCCCGGAAAACCGCTTGAGAAGGCCGTGACCGCCGGGGCGCCGGCGGTCGCACAGATTCACCCGTGGACGGCGCGCAACGTCCACACGGCGCGATCAGCGCCGGACAGCGCCCGCGCAGCACACCACCGGCCCGGCCGGTTCGGTGCTGGTGCGGTCGCGGTCGTCAGTTGGAGCCGGGGCGTCGGCGGATCATTCGCCGGCACCGAATTCGCCGACGCATCCGTCTCCTGCTCGTTCTCCCCGCCGCCGGTCAGGCCAGCGGGTCCGCGAGGTAGTCCGCCGCGGTCAGCCGCAGCGCCGGGGCGCTGCCGTTCCCGGAAGACCGGTCCCGGGCGAACGTCAGCGTCCAGACGCTGCCCTTCCGGCTGGCCACCTCGCCGAGCGACAGGTCGGCGGAATCGGCCAGCCGCGCCACCAGGTCCGGGATCACGCCGCCCTGGCTGCACACCACCGCCGTGCCGGGGCCGCCGGCCACCCTGCGGAGCACGTCGGCGGCCGCGTCCGGATCGCCGAGATAGCCCTCTTCGGAAAAGAGCGGCTCGGTCGCAATCCCGATTCCGAGGTCCGCCGCGATCGGCGCCACCGTTTGTTCGCAGCGCAGTCGCGGCGCGGAATAGATGCGGGCGGGACCGAACAACGACAACAGCGAATGCAATGCGTCGCGCTGCCGCTGTCCGGCTTCGGTGAGCGGGCGCAGGTCGTCGTCTCCGGCCCATTCGGACCTTTTGCCTGCTTTCGCGTGCCGCACCAGCAACACGGTCGCGGATTCGGCGGGCGACTCCTCGAATGCGTCGAGCACCCCGGCGTCGTGCGGATAGCTCAGCAGCTCCCGCGCCCGGCCGGTGGGCAGCCAGCGCAGCTCGTCCACTTCGTCGTTCGGCGCGAACGACCCGTCGCCGGCCCGGGCCGTGAAGTAGTCGACGACCTTCGGGGCCCGGCCGCCGCCGGCCACCGGCACCGAGTAGTCCACCCGGGTCAGGAATCGCGACAGCACGCAGGGAAACCCGGTCTCCTCGGCCACCTCGCGGACCGCCGCGTGCGCGGGCAGCTCGCCCGGGTCGAGCTTGCCCTTCGGCAGCGACCAGTCGTCGTAGCGGGGCCGGTGCACCAGCGCCACCTCGGTACCGCCGGCGCCCGCGCGCCACAGCACGGCACCGGCCGCCCGGACCGGTGCGGACGTTTCTTCGTCGATTCCGCCGGGCACCGGCTGGTTCTCGGTAATGCTCATCTTCCTCAGGACACCTTCGCACCGTGCATGCGCAGCATTTCCACCTGGTGATCGCGGACCTGCTCCCCGCTGCGCGGCGACGCCTCCCAGTCGCCCTTCGCGTTGAGCACCCAGCAGCGGGTCGCCGGGTGCAGCGCCGAATCCAGCATCGCGTCGAGCTGGCGGGTGAGCTTCACGTCGGTCACCCGGACCTGGGTTTCGATCCGCCGGTCCAGGTTCCGGTGCATCATGTCAGCGCTGCCGAGCCAGTGCTCGTCGATGCCGACGAAGTGGAACACCCGGGAATGCTCCAGGAAGCGGCCCAGGATCGAGCGCACCTCGATGTTCTCGCTGAGCCCCTCCACACCGGCCTTCAGCGAGCAGATCCCGCGCACCACCACGCGCACCGGCACGCCGGCCAGCGAAGCCCGGTAGAGGGCGTCGATGATCTGCTCGTCGACCAGCGAGTTCACCTTCATCCTGATGCCGCACGGCAAATCCTGCCGGGCCCGCTCGATCTCGTCCTCGACGCGCTCCACGATGCCGTTGCGGATGCCCTGCGGCGACACCAGGATCCGGCGGTACTCGCCGTGCCGGGCGTAGCCGGTGAGCACGTTGAACAGGTCGGTGAGGTCCGCGCCGATCTCCGGCGAGGCGGTCAGCAGGCCCAGATCCTCGTAGATCCGCGCGGTCTTCGGGTTGTAGTTGCCGGTGCCCAGGTGGCAGTAGCGGCGGATCGTGGAACCCTCCTGGCGCACCACGAGCGCCGTCTTGCAGTGCGTCTTCAACCCCACCAGGCCGTAGACGACGTGCACGCCGGCGCGCTCCAGGGTCCGCGCCCACTGGATGTTGGCCTGCTCGTCGAACCGCGCCTTCAGCTCCACCAGCGCCACCACCTGCTTGCCCGCCTCGGCGGCGTCGATGAGCGCGTTGACGATGGGGGAGTCGCCGGAGGTCCGGTACAGCGTCTGCTTGATGGCCAGCACGTGCGGATCCGCCGCGGCCTGCTCGATGAACCGCTGCACCGACGTGGAGAACGAGTCGTAGGGGTGGTGCACCAGCACGTCGCCCTCGCGCAGCGTGGAGAAGATGCTCTTCGGCGTCTGCCCTTCGGCGAACGCCGGGTGCGTCGCGGGCACGAACGGCGAGTCCTTGAGGTCCGGGCGGTGCAACCGGTCCAGCTGGAACAGGCAGGACAGGTCCAGGAGTCCCTTGACCTCCACCACGTCGTGCTGGTCGACCTCCAGCTCGCGCAGCAGGAGTTCGAGCATGTTCTCGCTCATCGTCTCGGTCACTTCCAGCCGCACCGGCGGCCCGAAGCGGCGGCGCGCGAGTTCCCGCTCCATGGCCTGCAGGAGGTCCTCGTCGCGGTCCTCCTCGACCTCCAGGTCGGCGTTGCGGGTGACGCGGAAGATGTGGTGCTCGGCGACCCGCATCCCGGGGAACAGCTTCCCGAGGTGCGCCGCGATGAGTTCCTCCAGCGGCAGGAAGGTGGCGTGCTCGTTCTCCCGGTCGGTTTCGACGCGGATCAGCCGCGGCACGTTGTCCGGCACCTTGACCCGCGCGAAGCGCCGCAGCCCGGCGTCCGGGTCGGCGACGGTGACCGCGAGGTTCAGCGACAGCCCCGAGATGTACGGGAACGGGTGCGCCGGGTCGACCGCCAACGGGGTGAGCACCGGGAAGATGTGGTCCTCGAAGTAGCGGGTCAGCCTGTCCTGGTCGGCGGTTTCCAGCTCGGCCCAGCGCAGGACCCGGACGCCGTGCGCCGCCAGTTCCGGCAGCAGCTCGTCGAGGAAGACGCGGCTCAGCTTCTCCATCAGGTCCTGGTTGCGGGCGGCGATCCGCACCAGCTGCTCGTGCGGGGTGAGCCCGTCGGCGCTGCGCACCGAGAGGCCGGTCTCCTCGCGGCGTTTCAGCCCGGCGACCCGGACCATGTAGAACTCGTCCAGGTTGGACGCGAAGATCGCGAGGAACTTGGTGCGCTCCAGCACCGGCTGCGACTGGTCCTCGGCGATCGCCAGCACCCGCGCGTTGAAGTCGAGCCACGACAGTTCGCGGTTGAGGTACCGGTCTTCGGGCAGGTCGGTGGTGGCCGCCGCGCGGGTCACCGCGGGCGGGGCGGAGGGCACCCGGGCACCGTCGGTGGTGTCGACGGCGCGGTCGGCGGTCGCCGGCGCCTCGGGAGCGACCGGGTTTCCGGTGCGGCGGGCCGCGCGAGGCGCGCGAGGTGCCCGGCCGCTGGAGGCCCGCTTGGCTGGCTGCTTCGGGATCCGGTCGCTGCTGTCGGTGCTCACCCTTCCATTGTCGCTCATCCGGGCGGTTCTCCTCGACTTCTGACGTGCGCGTGTGATGTTCACGGTTGTGGATGAACATTCACATACGAGCCGCTTAACGTCGCGTCTCGCGGGCGGTGTGCGGGCCGAGGCCGAGCTCCGCCGCGGCGGTCAGGTCGGCCTCCGTGTCGACGTCGCAGCGCAGCGAGTCCCACTGCCCCAGGAGCGTTTTCGCCCCGGAGTCGGCGTGCGCGTCCGCCGAGCCCGGCCCGAACCGGGGCGCGAGCGGCCCGCCGGGCTCCGCCAGCAGCAGCGTGGTGCCGGTGCCGTGCCGGTCCGGGCAGAACGAGCGGTCGTCACCGGCGGCGGCGATCGCGGCGGCGAGCTCGACGGGGCGCAGGGCGGGCAGGTCCGCCTGCAGCGCGCCGATCCGCGTCGCGATCCCGCGCCGCCGCAACTCGGCGTCGCCGTGCCGCAACGCGGCGTTCAGCCCGTCCGCCGGGGTGTCCGGGAGCACCTCGACGCCCTCGGCGGCGAACGTCTCGGTGAGCGTCGGGTCGGAGGTCACCACGACGACTCCGGCGACACCGGCCGCCCGGCGCGCGGCCGTCACTGTGTCCAAGGCCACGGCCGTGACCAGGTCGGCGTGCGCCGCGCCCCGGTCGGCGGCGCCGAGCAGCCGCGACTTCGCCAGGTGCAGCGGCTTGATCGGCACTATGAGGTACAAACCTGCGGTCACGTCTGCCATCTTGCCGTCGCGCGGCCCCGGACCGGCACCGCTCCGGCGGCATTCGGCTTCCGCCGTGCGGGATGTCCGGCGGCCCGGCCCGGCAGGTAACTTGTCGGGGCGCTTGCGACCAGTTGAAGGAGATGCCGTGGCGGAACCGAAGAGCCTCCGGCGCCAGCGGAGGCAGACCAGCGAAAAGGCGCAGGGCATGGGCAAGTTCTGGCTCGGCCTCGCCCGCGGTGTCTTCTACCCGTTGACCGCCGCGCTGGCCCGCACCAAGGTGACCGGGCTGGAGCACATCCCCGCCGAGGGCCCGGCGCTGCTGGTGTTCAACCACGTCTCGCACCTGGACCCGATCTTCGACGCCGTCACCGTGCACCGGGCCGGCCGGGTGCCCCGGTTCCTCGCGAAGAACACGCTCTGGAACGTGCCGGTGCTCAAGAGCGTCCTGGTGGGCGTCGAGCAGATCCCCGTCTACCGCGGCACCGCCGACGCGCAGAAGAGCCTGCAGGACGCGCACAACGCGCTGGAGCGCGGCAAGGCGATCGTGATCTACCCCGACGGCACCATCACCAAGGACCCGGACGGCTGGCCGATGACGCCGAAGGTCGGAGTGGCGCGGTTGGCGCTGGCGCACGACATCCCGGTGATCCCGGCCGCCCGGTGGGGCACCCGCGACATCTACGACCACTACGAGAAGCGGTTCCGGCCGTTCCCGCGCAAGTCCGTGGAGCTCGTCTTCGGCGAGCCGCTGGACCTGTCGGCCTACCGCGGCATGGAGCACGACACGCACGCGCTGCGCGAGGTCACGCAGCTGGCGATGGCCCGCGTGCGGGAACTGCTCGGCGAGATCCGCGGTGAGCAGCCGCCGGACGAGTTCTACAGCAGCGCTCGCAAGAGCCGGGGCGACGATGGCGCGGCCTGAGCGGATCACCGTCCTCGGCGCAGGATCCTGGGGCACCACGTTCGCGAAGGTCCTCGCCGACGCCGGCAACGACGTAGTCCTGTGGGCGCGGCGCGCGGAGGTCGCCGCGGCGATCAACGAAACCCGCTGCAACGCCGCTTACCTGCCGGACATCCGGCTGCCGTCGACGTTGCGCGCCACCGATGACGCCGCCGAGGCGGTGCACGGCGCCGGCGCGGTGGTGCTCGCGGTGCCCAGCCAGACGTTGCGCGAGAACCTCGCCGGCTGGCAGCCGCTGCTGCCGCCGGAGGCGACGCTGGTGAGCCTGGCCAAGGGCGTCGAGCTGAGCACGCTGAAGCGGATGAGCGAGGTGATCGGCGAGGTCGCGGACGTGCCGATGGAGCACGTCGCGGTGGTCTCCGGCCCCAACCTGGCCAAGGAGATCGCCGCCGAGCAGCCGACCGCGACCGTGGTGGCCTGCCCGGACCACGACCGGGCCGTCGCACTGCAGCACGCCTGCTCGACGCCGTACTTCCGGCCCTACACCAACACGGATCTCGTCGGCATCGAGATCGCCGGGGCGTGCAAGAACGTGATCGCGCTGGCCTGCGGGATGGCCGCCGGGCTGGGCTTCGGGCACAACACGATGTCCTCGCTGATCACCCGCGGCCTGGCCGAGACGACCCGGCTCGGCGTCGCGCTGGGCGCCGACCCGATGACGTTCGCGGGCCTGGCCGGGCTGGGCGACCTGGTCGCCACCGCCATGTCGCCGCTGTCGCGCAACCGGACCTTCGGCGAGCGGCTGGGACGCGGCGAAACCCTGGCGCAGGCGCAGGAGGCCGCGCACGGGCAGGTTTCCGAGGGCGTGAAGTCGTGCTCGTCGATCCGCCAGCTGGCGGCGCGGCACGGCGTCGAGATGCCGATCACGGACGTGGTGCACCGGGTGTGCCACGAAGGACTCGCGCCCGCGCCCGCGGCCGCCGAACTGCTCGGCCGCGAGCGCAAGCCGGAGTGACGGGCGGCTTCCCGAGGTCGTGAGCGGCCGTGGTCGCCGGAGCGGCCACCACCACTCACGACAACCGTTACCGCGAGGGGGCACCGAACTCGCGATGGGAGAACTTGTGAGCACATCGGATCTTGGCGACGGCACGCGCTGCGTGCGCGGCGGGCACCCGGAGCCGGCCGGCGGGACGCCGCTGCTGCCGGGCCCGGTCTTCGCCGCGCCGTTCCACCTGGGCGAGGACGTCCAGGCCGCCGATTTCTACGGCCGGGCGGGCAATCCCACCTGGCGGGCGCTGGAGTCGGCCATCGGCGACCTGGACGGCGGGCACTGCGTCCTGCTGCCGTCGGGCATGGCGGCGATCAGCACGCTGCTGCGCGCGGTGCTCCGCCCCGGCGACGCGCTGATCCTGCCCAGCGACGGGTATTACGCGACGCGCCAGTTCGTCCGCGACGAGCTCGCCGAGCTGCAGCTGGACGTCCGCGAGATCGACACGCCCGGCCCCTGGCACGACGACGTCTTCGCAGGGGTTCGCCTGGTGCTGCTGGAAACCCCGTCGAACCCGGGTCTGGACGTCTGCGACATCGCCGAACTCGCGGAGCGCGCGCACGCGGCGGGCGCGCTGCTGGCGGTGGACAACACGACGGCGACGCCGCTCGGGCAGCGGCCGCTGGAGCTGGGCGCGGACATCGTGGTGGCCAGCGACACCAAGGCCCTGTCCGGGCACAGCGACATCCTGATGGGGCACGTGTCGGTCCGCGACGAGGAGCTGGCGCAGCGGCTGGTGCGGGCGCGGACGCTCTCCGGCTCGATCCCCGGCCCCTTCGAGACCTGGCTGGCGCACCGCAGCATGGGCACGTTGGACCTGCGCCTGGCGCGGCAGGCCGAGAACGCGGCGGCGCTCGTCGAGGCGCTGCGCGAGCACCCGGCGGTGTCCGGGCTGCGCTGGCCGGGGTTGCCCGGCGACCCGTCGCACGAGCTCGCCCGGCGGCAGATGCGCCGCTGGGGCGGGGTGTTCCGGTTCGAGCTGGCCGATGCGCGGGCGGTCGAGGAGTTCGTCCGGCGCAGCGAGCTGGTCGTGGCGGCGACGAGCTTCGGCGGCCTGCACAGCACGGTCGACCGCCGGGCCCAGTGGGGCGATCCGGTGCCGGAGGGCTTCGTCCGGTTCTCGGCGGGCTGCGAAGACCCCGACGACCTGGTGGCCGACGTCCTCCAAGCCCTGTAGGGGCTATTTCCAGGCTCGTCCTGCGTAGCGGAACCTCAGGCGGCTTCTCGCTGTGGGATCCCCGACGTCATGAATGCCAGTCGGGGCTGTCCTCGCGAGAAGACGCCTGAGAACCCGCGGCGGTGAGAGTTGCTTAGGTGGGCTAAGCGGCTGCGCCGCTTCGAAGGCCACAACCCGCCCTACCGGACTTCCCGAATCCCAAACGGCCTCCAGAACCCCAGAAGTGATCATCGGCGGGCGGGATTCGTCACCGTGGTGTGAGATCTTGCGGGTTCGAGTTGACGCGGGTCCCCGCGGACTGGTTCAGTTCTCCACGTGTTGCTGCGTGCTATGACTGATCGACGGGGTCACATCGACCTGCGCCGCGTCGCCAGCGCGCTCTGTCTGTGTTCTTCGTGTTGATCGTTCTCCCGTAATCCCCGGGCGTTTCCGGGCGCGCACGCACGCGCGCCGACGGCCCGGGGCTCATCACGATCCCGAAGGACGTCCGCCGTGTTCGCCGTTCCGCCGAATACCCTTGCCGCACCTGCCGATCTCTCCATCGCGCACCCGGTCCGCATCGCCCGGGAACTCGCCGCCGACCGCGGCTCGTGGACGCACCTGCTGCGCTACGACCCGGACCAGCGCTGGTCGGGCCTGCTCGCGCGCACCGAGAGCTACGAGGCGTGGCTGCTGAGCTGGCTGCCCGGCCAGCACACCGAACTGCACGACCACGGCGGCGCCACCGGCGCCTTCACCGTGATCACCGGCAACCTGACCGAGCGCGTCGTCCAACCCCGGGGCACCGAGGTGCTGCACCCGCTGACCGCGGGCCAGTCCCGCGTCTTCGGCCCGAACTACGTGCACCAGGTGCACAACAACGGGCCGGACCCGGCGGTGAGCGTCCACGTCTACCGCCCGGCCCGGGCCCGGATGACCTTCTACACCCACGACCCGGTCACCGGCCTCCACCAGGCGCGGTGACGGCGCGGGGCACCCGGGAGACCGGGCGCCCCGCGCCGCAACGGCTTTCGCGCCGTGTCCACAATCGACCCGGCCGCGGCTCAGGCCCCGGGCGCGGGTTTCGAGAAGTGGAAGGACGCGATCGCGAATCCGGTCCCGAGGTAGCGGCGGTGCGCGTCGTGGCGGTGCGTGCCCGAATCCAGGTGGATTTCCCCGATTCCGAGCCTGCGCGCCTCCGCGTCGATCCAGTCGAGCAGCGCCTTCGCGTGCCCCTGCTTCCGGGCCGTCGGCAGGGTGACGAGGTCGTCGACGTACAGGTAGTGGCCCCCCATGCGAACGACTGCCCGGTGCGGAACCCGGCGACGGCGGCGACCTCGCCGTCGCCGTCGAGCGACGCGATCAGCCGGTAACCCGCCGCCCGCTGCTGCTCCGCCTGCGCCCGGAACTCCGCCGGCGAAGCCAGATCCGGCCGCAGCTCGCGGAGCACCGGGTAGGCGGGCTCGACGTCTTCCAGCTCCACGACGCTCATGGCCGGTACTGCCGCTCGCCGACGTGCCGCGGCACCTCGAACCCCGCCGGCAGGTCCGGCGCGGATTCCGGCGCGCCCCAGTGCATGCGCAGCGGCAGCACCCCGGCCCACGCCTTGCCCGCCTCGACGTCCTCGGTGTCGTCGCTGGGGCCGCCGCTGCGGACCTTCACCGCGGCTTCGGCGAGGTCGACGGAGAGGACCGCCGTCGCGGCCAGTTCCCGCTTGTTCGGCTGCCGCGCGTGGTCCCACGAACCGGGCGCGAGCTGTTCGGTGATCACCCGCAGCGCCCGCAGCTTCTCGTCGTCGTCGACGACGTTCCGGGCGCGCCCGTGGATCATCGCGGAGCGGAAGTTCACGGAGTGGTGGAACAGCGAGCGCGCGTAGACGATCCCGTCGAGGTGGGTCACCGTGACGCACACCTCGACGCCCTCGGCGGCCTCCCGCAGGCTCCGCGCGCCGGTCGAGCCGTGCACGTAGAGCGTGTCGTCGCTGCGTCCGTAGCCTGTGGGCACGACCCGGGGTGAGCCGTCGACCAGCAGGCCGAGGTGGCAGATCAGGCCGGCGTCCAGGGCGGTGTGCAGCTCGCTGCGCTCGGTGCGGGCCCGGTCGCTGCCGCGGCGGATGGTGGTCCGTTCTGTGGTGGAGAGCTGTCGGGTCACGAGGAACAGGATCTTTCAGCAAGTGGCATTATCGAAGTGCCAATCAGGGAGAATTTCGAAATGCCACATTCCGTGCCCGCGGCCAGCTCGCCGCTGCTGGAGCTGGCCATCGACCTGCGTCGCGACGATCCGCGCCCGCTCGCCGTTCAGCTCGCCGACGCGTTGCGGCACGCCGCCACCCTCGGCCAGCTCCGCGGCGGCGACCGCCTGCCGTCCACGCGCGCGCTCGCGCGGCACCTCGAAGTGAGCCGCACCGTGACCGCCGCGGCGTACGAGCAGCTGCACGCCGAGGGCTGGATCGCCGGACGGCACGGCTCGGGCACCTACGTCACGACCAGCCCGCCCGGATCGCGGACCGGGGCCACCGCCGGCGCCGACCGCGGCGCGCGGCAGGCGGACGAGCCGATGGTGGTGCTGACGCCCGGCGTGCCCTGGGCGGGCGGAGTCGACCGGGCGGCGTGGCGGCGGGCCTGGCGCGCGGCGGCGGACACCCCGCCCGACTCGAAGCCGCATCGCGGCGGGTCGATCGAATACCGCGAAGCCATCGCCGAACACCTGCTGCGCCACCGCGGTCTGGTCGTCGGCGGGCTGACGGTGGACAACGTGCTGGCCACCGGTGGCACCACCGCGGCGGTCGTCGAGCTGGCCGGCTCGGTGCTCCGCCGCGGCGCGACGGTCGCCGTGGAGGAGCCCGGATATCAGCGGGCGGTCGGCGCGCTGCGGTCGGTGGGCGTGCGGGTGGTGGCGGCACCGGTCGATCACGCGGGCATCGTGGTCGATGCCATTCCGCGCGGCGTGCAGGCGGTCTACTGCTCGCCCGCGCACCAGTACCCGATCGGCGGCCGGTTGCCGGCGGAGCGCCGGATCGCGCTGGTGGAGCGGGCGCGCACCGAGGGCTGGCTGATCATCGAGGACGACTACGACGGCGAGCTCCGCTACGACGTGGCGCCGCTGCCGGTGCTCGCGTCGATGGCCCCGGACGTCGTCGTGCACCTCGGCACGACGAGCAAGATCCTCACCCCGACCCTGGGCGTGGGATGGATGCTGGCGCCCGACGACGTCGCGGCTTGCGTGCTGCAGCACCGCGATCGCACCGGGACCAGCCCGGCTCCGGCGGGGCAGCGCGTGCTGGTGGAGCTCGCCCGCCACGGCGACCTCGGACGGCACCTGCGACGCCTGCGGCGGGAGCTGTCGCAGCGCCGGGCGTTCGTGGTGGAGAAGCTCGCCGCCGAAGGCGTCGAGGTGTTCGGCGACCGCGCTGGGGCGCACGTGGTGCTGCCGCTGCCGGACGCGGAGACCGAGCAGCACGTGGTCGCGATGGCCGCGGAGCACGGACTGGTGCTCGACGGGCTGCGGCGGCACCACTGCGGTCCGCAGCAGTGGTTCGGGTTGGCGCTCGGCTACGCCGCGTGTTCGCGCGATGAACTGGAGCGCGCGCTGCCGATTCTGGCCCGGCTGTGCGGGAACGCGTGAAACAGCTCGTTCGCGGCGGGGGAGTCGATCGGTTCCACTGCGAACCGGTCAACCTTTGTGAAACGGGCTCTCGGCACGGCAGGTAGGGTCCGGCGCATGACACAGCGCAAGACCCGGGTGGCCGTCGTCTTCGGCGGGCGCAGCACCGAGCACGGCATTTCCTGCGTGTCCGCCGGTAGCGTGCTCGCGCACCTGGACCAGGACCGCTTCGAGATCCTGCCGGTCGGCATCACCCGAGAGGGCGCCTGGGTGCTCGGCACCGACGACCCGAAGCAGTTGGAGATCCGGGACCGCCAGGCGCCCGAGGTCGCGCCGAACACCGCTCTCGCGCTGCCCGGCGACCCCACCCGCCGCGAGCTGGTGCTGCTGGAGCCGGGCCGCGGCGGCGAGGTGCTGTCGTCGGTCGACGTGGTGTTCCCGGTGCTGCACGGCGCGTTCGGCGAGGACGGCACCATCCAGGGGCTGCTGGAGATGGCCGACGTGCCCTACGTCGGGGCGGGCGTGCTCTCCAGCGCCGTGTCGATGGACAAGGAGTACACCAAGAAGCTGCTCGCCGCGGAGGGCCTGGGGGTGGGGCGCTTCGAGGTGCTGCGCCGCGATCAGGCCACGCTGGACGAGCGGCAGCGCGAACGGCTCGGGCTGCCGGTGTTCGTCAAGCCGACGCGGGCCGGATCGTCGCTGGGCATCACCAAGGTCACCGACTGGGCGGACCTGGACGCGGCGATCGCGGAGGCGCGGCGCACCGACCCGAAGGTGATCATCGAGTCGGCGGTGGTGGGCCGCGAGATCGAGTGCGGCGTGCTGGAGTTCCCGGACGGCCGGATCGAGGCGTCGCTGCCCGCCGAGCTGCGGGTCACCGGCGAATCCGACTGGTACGACTACGAGTCCAAGTACCTCGACGACGTCACCGAGTTCGACATCCCGGCCAAGATCGGCGACGACGCGATCGAGGAGCTGCGCGCCGCGGCGGTGCGGGCCTTCCGCGCGCTGGACTGCCAGGGCTTGGCGCGGGTCGACTTCTTCCTCGCCGAGGACGGCGAGCTGATCGTCAACGAGGTCAACACGATGCCGGGCTTCACGGCGATCTCGCTGTACCCGCGGATGTGGGCGGACACGGGCGTCGACTACCGGACCCTGCTGACCACCCTCGTCGAAACGGCGGTCTCCCGGGGCACCGGCCTCCGCTGAGCACGCGGTTTCCACAGCTCAAGGCCCGTGCGCGTTTTGTGTCGCTAGAGCAGCACAGAACGTGCACGGGCCTTTTTGGTGCGTCAGGGGAAGACCGGCTGCTTGGGGAAGGTGTTGCGGAGGATCTCGGAGAGGTCCTGGATGGGGCCGGTCCCGGTGCCCTCCGGGGCGGTGAGCGCGACGTACACGGGGCGGTCGACCGCCAGCCACGAGGTGTCGCCGCCCTGGTTGATCTCCAGCCAGCTGACGCCGGAGACGTCCAGCAGCTGCGCCGTCGGCGTCAGCTCCTGCGGGGCGTCGATGCCGCACCGCACGGTCAGCGGGTCGTGCTTCGCATCTCCCCACGCGACGGTTCCGGCCGGCGCCGGCTCCGCCAGCGCGCGGCGCGGCACGCGCGCGTCGCCCACGGCGAGCTCGCGCGGCAGCGCTTCGAGCACCGCCGCGCACTCCGGCGACGACGCCTTCGGCGCCGGGACGGGCGCGAGCGGAAGCGGCCCGCTTCGCCGGGCCGCCTCCGCTTGCGCTTGGGCTTGCTGCGCCTGGTGCTCGCCGTACCAGCCGTACGCGCCGACGCCGGCGACCGCCAGGGCGAGGAGTGCGCCGAGCGTGATCGCCACGATCAACACCGGCCGGGGCAATCCGGGCGCTGATTGGTGAACCACGTCGTCCACTACAGCACGGCCGCCGCCGGGTGCGGTCACCGGCCCGGCCGTGCTCCACTCTGGTGCGGGCTGCCCATCCGCGCTTTCCTCGAGCGGCGCCGCCGCCCGGGGTGGCTCGCGCCGCTGCGGGAGATCTCCGGCGACGCGGAACCAGTTCAGTGACGGATCGTCACAGGTGCACCACGGGGCAGGTCAGGGTGCGGGTGATGCCTTCGACGTTCTGGATCTTCGCCACGACCATCTTGCCGAGCAGGTCGACGTTCTCGGCCTCGGCGCGCACGATCACGTCGTACGGGCCGGTGACGTCTTCGGCGCTGATGATGCCGGCGAAGTCCTGGATCTCGCTGGCGACCGCGGCGGCCTTGCCGACTTCGGTCTGGATGAGGATGTATGCCTGAACCACGGCGTGCCCCTTCGTGTGGCCGATGTGCTCGGGGTAGGAAACTGGCAGAAAGCTACCCCATCGGACCGAGCGGATGCTCAAGGAAGGAAGGTCCCAGTTGGGTCCTGATTCATCGCAGGACGCACAGACCGTTTCCCAGTTGGGTGAGTTCGGCCTCATCGATCGGGTTACGGCCGGGCGGCCGCAGTCACCTGGCACGTTAATCGGGCCGGGTGACGACGCCGCGGTCCTGGCGGCCCCGGACGGCAGGGTGGTGGCCGCCACCGACGTGCTGGTCGAAGGGGTGCACTTCCGTTTCGACTGGTCGACACCGGAGCAGGTGGGCCGCAAGGCCGTCGCCGTAAACCTCTCGGACATCGCCGCGATGGGCGCGGTGCCGACCGGCCTGCTGGTGGGCCTGGCCTGCTCCCCGGACCTGCCGACGAGCGTGGCCGACGAGCTGTCCGCGGGCATGTGGGAAGAAGCACAGCGGGTCGGCATCGGCATCGTCGGCGGCGACATGGTGTCGGCGACCTCACTGACGATCTCGATCACAGCCCTGGGCGACCTGCAGGGCCGGGAGCCGGTGACGCGTTCGGGCGCGCGGCCGGGGGACGTGGTCGCGGTGGCCGGCCGGCTGGGCTGGTCGGCGGCCGGCTTGGCCGTGCTGGGGCGGGGTTTCCGCTCGCCGGTCGCGGTCGTCGGCGCGCACCGCGTGCCGGAGCCGCCGTACGCGGCGGGGCCGCAGGCGGCCGTCGCGGGCGCGACGTCCATGGTGGACACCTCGGACGGGCTGCTGGCCGATCTCGGGCACATCGCCGAGGCGTCGCAGGTGGCCATCGACGTCCGCACCGAGCAGGTCGAGGTGCCGCAGCGGCTGACCGAGGTCGCCTCGGCGCTGGGCGCGGACGCCCGGCACTGGGTGCTCACCGGCGGCGAGGACCAGGCGCTGGCCGCGACGTTCCCGCCGGGACGTCCGCTGCCGGAGGGCTGGCGCGCGATCGGCGTGGTCGCCGAGGGCGCCGGTGTCACGGTGGACGGCGGCGAGTACGAGGGCCCCGCGGGCTGGGAGCACTGGCGTTGAGGCGGGATCGCCGAGGACTTCCCCGAACGCGGAGAACCCCGATGCGCCACTGGCGCATCGGGGTTCTCCGCGTTCGGTGCGACTAGCTCGCCGAGGAACCCGCCGGGGCAGGCGCGTCCTGCATCAGCGGCTTGTTCGCCGTCTCCTTCATCAGCAGGATCGGCACCAGCGCCACCAGGGCCGCGGCCATCAGGTAGAACGCCGGGAACATGGTGTTGCCGGTCGAGGTGACCACGGCGTCGTTGACCAGCGGCGCG
Organism: Saccharopolyspora sp. NPDC050642; assembly: GCF_040654735.1. Classification (NCBI taxonomy): domain Bacteria; kingdom Bacillati; phylum Actinomycetota; class Actinomycetes; order Pseudonocardiales; family Pseudonocardiaceae; genus Saccharopolyspora; species Saccharopolyspora sp. NPDC050642. The sequence continues at coordinate 99,517 of NZ_JBFAIN010000018.1, forward strand.
GTCCCGCCGAAGGCCGCCGTGGAGATGTTGTACCCGATGCAGAAGGCCGCGTAGCGGACCTTCGTCGGGAACATCGCCGGCAGCGTCGCCGCCAGCGGCCCGATCAGCTGCACGTGCCCGATCGCCAGCAGGCCCAGCCCCAGGATCGTGGTCAGCACGGTGCCCTGGGAGATCAGCATGAACGCCGGGATCGGCAGCACGATGAAGCAGATCGCCGCGGACAGGAACAGCGGCTTGCGGCCGATCCGGTCCGACAGCGCGCCCACCGGGGTGATGATCACCAGCATGAACAGCACCGTGAGCAGCAGCGGGACCAGGACCTGGTACTCCTGACCGTCCTCCACGTGGAGCGTGTTCTTGAGGTACGTCTCCATGTAGGTCAGGATCGTGTAGTTGGCGATGTTGATCAGCACCACGATGCCCATCAGGATCAGCAGCTGCCGCCACCATTCCTTGATCAGGTCCTTCAGCGGCGACTTGGCCACCTGGTGCGTCGCTTCCAACTGCTTGAACGCCGGGGTGTCCTCCAGCTTGCTCCGCAAGTAGAGGCCGACGGCGCCGAGCGGACCGGCGATCAGGAACGGAATGCGCCAGCCCCAGCTTTCCATCGAGGCGCTGTCCAGGTTCAAGATCAGGATCGTCGGCACCAGCGCGCCGAATCCGAATCCGACGAGCGTGCCGAATTCCAGCCAGCTACCCCAGAAGCCGCGGCGGCGGTCGGGCGCGAACTCGGCGATGTAGGTCGCCGCGCCGCCGTATTCGCCGCCGGTCGAGAAGCCCTGCAGCAACCGGCACAGCAGCAGGAGCATCGGCGCGAAGACGCCGATGGCCTCGTAAGTCGGCAGCAGGCCGATGACGAACGTCGATCCGGACATCAGCAGGATCGTCAGCGCCAGCACCTTCTGCCTGCCGATCCGGTCGCCCAGCGGGCCGAAGAACAGGCTGCCCAGCGGCCGGAACAGGAAGGAGATCGCGAAGACGCCGAAGGCCGAGATGGTCTCGAGCGGGCCGGGGAAGAACTGGTGGCCCACGTATGCGGCCACATATGCATATACGCCGAAGTCGTACCACTCCGTGCAGTTGCCGATTGCCGCTGCGCCAACCGCGCGACGGAGCAGGGAGCGCTGCTCGGCTGATGTTTCGGCTGATTCCTGCGAAGTCATGAGTTTGCGGCCCACCTCCGGGTCATGCCATCCACCCTTGCGGTCTTCAGAACTCCGGTGAACCTAGCCGAGCGGCCTTGAGGAGGCCACCAAAAGACGTGGATTGCGTTATTCCGATGTTATTTCCTATATGCAAAAGGTCACCGATCGAGCGGTCCGCGCGTTGTGTCGGAGTGTCGCCGATTTGACAGCCGAATTCGGCGGATGACTAGCGGAAATGGTGCTTTCGTGTGACGGTCGGATACGGGTGTGCGCCATATCGCCCGGCATGTTACTTCCATCGAGTGTGACGTGCGACACATTGATCGCTCGAAGTCGATCTCGGGGGTTGTCCGGAGGGCGATCTTGGTAGCTCGCTAGGGTGCTCGGATGGTCGCACAGCCGTTGCACGAACTCGTGGAGGCCGGGTGGGCGAAAGCCCTGGAGCCGGTCGCCGATCAGATCAAGAAGATGGGCGAGTTCCTGCGCACCGAGGTAGCCGAGGGCCGGACGTACCTGCCCGCCCCGGAGCACGTGCTCCGCGCCTTCCAGCAGCCGTTCCACGACGTGCGGGTGCTGATCGTGGGCCAGGACCCGTACCCGACGCCCGGGCACGCGGTCGGCCTCAGCTTCTCCGTCGCGCCCGGCGTCGCGCCGCCGCGCAGCCTGGTCAACATCTACCGCGAGTACACCGAGGACCTCGGTCACCCCACGCCTTCCGGCGGCGACCTCACGCCGTGGACCGAGCGCGGGGTGCTGCTGCTCAACAGGTCGCTGACGGTCCGGCCCCGCAACCCCGGTTCGCACCGGGGCAAGGGCTGGGAGGAGATCACCGCGCAGGCCATCCGCGCGCTGGCCGCGCGGGAGGAGCCGCTGGTGGCGATCCTCTGGGGCCGCGATGCCCGCGACCTGCGCCCGCTGATGCCCGGCGTGGAGTGCGTCGAATCGCCGCACCCGAGCCCGATGTCGGCCGACCGCGGCTTCTTCGGTTCCCGCCCGTTCAGCCGGGTGAACGAGATCCTCGAACGCCGCGGCATGGACCCCATCGACTGGAAGCTGCCGTAGTCCCGGCGCAGGTGCGTTTTGCCTGCTCGCGGCGTATGGATTTCGGTTCCGCCCGGTCGTACATTGGCCCTTGCCGGATGATGCGTTCAGGGCGGAAGAAGGCTCGCCATGAGAGCCGGCCGGAACGGCAGCGACCTGCGGTGCCTGATCCGCAGGATTTTCCCGGGCGCGAACCCGATGCGGCGGCGCACCGACTACTTCGAGCCCGCCGCGCTGCTGCTGGTCGCGCTGATCGCGGTCGCCACCGTGGTGGCGGCCCTGTTCGTCGCGCAGTCCGAGCTGCGCGGCCGGCTCGCCGATGTGGATCGCGAGCAGGCGGCCAAGCACCAGGTGGTGGCGACGGTCGTCGCCGAGCTCGGTGCCGGCGCCGGGAACGCGCACCGACCGGTCGCGGTGCGCTGGGGGCAGTCGCCGGACGAGCGCTTCGCCGTCATCGAGCTACCGGCCCGCGCCCCGGCGGCCGGAACCGTGCCGGTGTGGCTGGACCAGCAGGGGCGGCCGACCTCGCCGCCGCTGACCCGCGCCGAGGCGACTCAGGCCGCCGGGATGGCCGGGGCGAGCGTGCTGCTCGGATCTGCGCTGGTCACCACGGTCGCCCTGATGGGGGCCCGGTTGATCGTGACCCGCAGGCGGCTCGCGGCCTGGGCCGCGGAGTGGGAGAAGGTCGGCCCGCAATGGCGCAACCATGCTTCGTGAGGCCGTGAACGCAGAAAACCCCGGGGCGCTGGGCCCCGGGGTTTTGCGCGCAGTCGAGTTCAGCCGCGGACGACCTTGCCGGCCTTCAGGCAAGAGGTGCACACGTTCATGCGCTTGCGCTGCGAAAGGCCGATCTTGGCGTGCACGGTCTGAATGTTCGGGTTCCACCGGCGCTTGGTCTTCCGGTGGGAGTGCGAGACCGAGTTGCCGAAGCCTGGTCCCTTACCGCAGACGTCGCAGACGGCAGCCACGTCAGACACCCCTTAACTTTGCTTGACGGTTACAGCGATGAGAGCCGCAAGCGCACCACGGCCGCATCAGCCTCGCGTGAGCGCTCACTGTCCACCGCCGTGACCGGCGGCCTCAGCCCGGAGAACCCGGTTGCCCGGGGTCATCGCCACCCTGGGACCGGATCAGTGTAGCCCACCGGCGGAGGCGCTCCCGGCGGTGGGGGCGAGTGCCGATGCGTGCCGAACCCGGCGCGCACAGCGACTAGTCTCGGACAATCCGATCGTAGGTGGCTGCGTGGGAGGTCGCGGGTGTTGCGGACGCTGACTGCGGCGGCTGCCCGCCGGTGGGCCGACCTGGCGCTGGCCGGGCTGGCGGCCGAGCGCGACGCGATCGACCGGATCAACGTCTACCCGGTCGCCGACGGCGACACCGGCACGAACCTGCTGCACACGATGCGCGCGGCGGTGGAAGCGCTCGACGCGGTCGAGCCGGACACGCTCGGCGGTGTTCTCGCCGCGTTGTCGAAGGGTGCGCTCGGCGGCGCGTGCGGGAACTCCGGCGTGCTGCTCTCGCAGGCCCTGCGCGGTATCGCCGAGTCGTTGCGCGACGTCGCCGAAGCCGACGGCCGGGCGTTCGGTGCGGCGTTGGCCCGCGCGGACGAGCTGGCCAGGCACGCCGTCGCCGAGCCCGTTGAAGGCACGGTGCTGTCGGTGTTGCGCGCTGCGGCGCTCGCGGCCGGTTCCGGCGAGCTCGACGCTGTCGTGCACCGCGCGACCCGGGCGGCTGTCGACGCGTTGGCCGCTACTCCGGGCCAGCTCGCGGCGCTCTCCGACGCCGGCGTCGTCGATGCCGGCGGGCGGGGCCTGGTGATCATGCTCGACGCGTTGCACGCGGTGGTGCGCGACGGCGAGCGCCTCGCGCCGGAGGCGCCGGTGCCGGGCGATTCGGGTGTGCTGGAGCACGAGTCGCAGCACGAGTACGAGGTCATGTACCTGCTGGCCGACACCGATCAGGACCGGGTCGCGGCGCTGCGCGATGCGTTGTGCGCGCTCGGCGACTGCGTGTCGGTGGTCGGTGACGGCGCGGATTCCTGGGCCGTGCACGTGCACTGCGACGACATCGGGGCGGCGATCGAGTCGGGCATCGGGACCGGGCGCGTGCACAAGATCAAGGTCACCCGGTTCGCCGACCAGCAGGCCGCGTTCGCGCGGGACGTCGCCGTGCTCGCCTGCGTCACCGACGACGTCCTGGGGGAGCTGTTCGCCGCCGAGGGCGCGGATGTGCTGGTCGGCGGCGCGGAGCTGACCGAGGAGCGGCTCCGCGAGGCGTTCGTCGCGACCGGCGCCGCGCACGTCGTCGTGCTGCCCAACGACGCGGCGACGGCCGCCGCGGTGGAGCGGGTCGGCGCGATCGGCGAGGGGCAGGACGTGGTCGTGGTGCCGATGGCGTCGCCGGTGCAGGGGCTGGCCGCGCTCGCGGTGCACGATCCGACCCGGCGCCGGGCCGCCGACCAGGTGGCGATGGCCGAGGCGGCGGCCGCGACGCGGCGCGGCGAGCTGCGCATCGCCGATGCCGAGGCGCTGACCTGGGTCGGCCGCTGCCTGCCCGGCGACGTGCTCGGGCTGATCGACGGCGAGGTCGTGCTCATCGGCGACGACGTGCCCGCCGCGGCCCGTGACCTCGCCACCAGGATGCTCGCCACTGGTGGCGAGCTGCTCACGGCGCTGGTCCGGGCCGATGCCCCGGACGGCCTGCCGGATGCGCTGGCCGGGCACCTCCGCCACGCCCATCCCGAGGTCGAGTTCGCCCACTACCCGGGCGGGAACCTCGACGCCCTGCTCCTCATCGGCGTCGAGTAGCACCTCCGCCGGCGCCGGCATCGCTCCGATGCGGTCGCGTTTTGCCTGGTCAGGCCCGTGTGCACTGCTTGCTGCTATGGCGACAAAACGTACGCACGGGTCCTGACCTGCGCGAACGGTGAGGCTGCTGGCAGGTAAGAAATGAATGGTGCTAGTGTCATTAGCACCATGTTGCTTTCGTTGGATTTGCACGATCAGCGGCCGCTGCACGAGCAGGCCGCCGACGCCATCCGGCGCGCCATCACCGACGGCGAGGTCGCGCCGGGCGATCGACTGCCGCCCGCGCGGGACCTGGCGGTCGCGCTGCAGATCAACCCCAACACCGTGCTCCGCGCGCTGCGCGAGCTGCGCGAAGAGGGGCTGCTGGAGTTCCGCCGCGGGCGCGGCGTCACGGTGCTGCGCCGCCCGGATGCGAAGGCCGCGCTGCAGCGGAAGGTCGGCGAGCTGCTGGCCGAGGCCGAGCGCCACGGCTATCGGCCGGACGACGTCATCGAGTGGATCAGGCAGGGGGAGAGTTGAGGGATTCATCCGGGCCGGAGTCGGGTGGCCCACCAGACGCAGGAGGCGAAATGACCTACCGCACCCGGTTCCTGGCCGCCTCGGGCCTCTGGGTCGTGGCCGTGACGGCAGTGCTCTTCGTCGGCATCCAGGCCTTCCGCGACCGGCTGCCCGATCCGATCGCGTCGCACTGGGGCTTCGCCGGCGCGCCGAACGACTCGACGTCGGTCGCGGCTTTCCTGATCTTCGTGCCGGTCGGCTGGCTGGTGCTCGGGTTGGCCGTCGCCGGGTACGCCGCGCGCGGCTGGCGGCAACGCCGCACCCGTGCCGCCGCGGGCGCCATCCTCGCCGCCGGCGCGGTGTTCATGATCGGCCTGGCGGCGCTGACGGTGTGGTCGAACCTCGACGTCGCCGAGTGGCGGCAGGCGCGGTCGATGAACTGGCAGGTGATCCCGGTGCTGCTGATCGGGGCGCTCGCCGGCCGGCTCGGCTGGTTCGCCTGCCACCGGGGGCCGGACGAGGGCGCGCAAGACACGGCCGAGGGACCGGAGCTGGCGCTGAAGCCGGGCCAGCGGGCGGTGTGGCTGGCGTCGGTGTCGAGCCCGGCGCTCCGCGCGGGTGGCTGGCTCGTGCTGCTGGTCGCGGCCGCGACCGCCGTCCTCCAGCCCTGGCCGATCGTGCTGTCCCCGCTGCTGGCGGGCGCGGCCTGCCTGGCCCTGTCCTCGGCGCGGGTGCAGATCGACGAGCGCGGGGTCCGGGTCGCGTTCGGGCCGCAGCGCTGGCCGGCCCGGCTGATCCCGCTGACGAAGATCGACGGCGCGAGGGGCGAGACCCGGCGTCCGCTGGAGGTCGGTGGCTGGGGCTACCGGGTTCTGCCGAACAGCACCGCGATCATGCTGCGCGGCGGCGAATGCCTGGTCCTGCGGCTGACCTCCGGCCGCGACTTCTACATCAGCGTCGGCCACGCCGAACGCGGCGCGGAACTGGTCAACGCGCTCATCACCGAACGCTCGGCGCTGTGAGGGGAGACAACGTGGGACGTCGCGATCTGTGGGTGTACTTGCTGGTGGCGCTGGGCGGCGCGTGGCTGGTGGCCTTGCCGCTGTGGCTCGCGGGCGGCCTGGGCAGCGGTTTCCCGTGGCTCGCCGGAGTCATGATGTTCACGCCGACCCTGGGCGTGCTCGCGGTGCGGCTGCTGGACCGCCGCGTGCCGGCCCGCGAATGGGCCCGCGCGACCGGCCTGACCTTCGGGCCGCGCAAGGGGCGCACGGTCGTGCTGCTGCTGGCCGCCTGGCTCGGCCCGCCGCTGATCAGCGCGGCGGCCGTCGCGCTGAGCGCGGCCGTCGGGGTCCTCGCGGTGGACTTCGACTTCAGCCTGATGCGCGAGGGCATGGGCGGCGCCCCGCCGATCGGCGTCGGGACCATCGTGCTGATCCAGCTGGTGTCGATGGTCCTGTTCGCGCCGCTGATCAACTCGGTGCCGGCCTTCGGCGAGGAGTGGGGCTGGCGGGGCTGGCTGCTGCCGCGGCTGATGGAGTTCGGCACCTGGCCCGCGCTGTTGCTCTCCGGCCTGATCTGGGGCGTCTGGCACGCACCGCTGACGCTGCTCGGCTACAACTACCCGCAGCTCGGCCCCTGGGCGGCGGTCCTGTTCACCGGGTTCTGCGTGATCTACGGGGTGCTGATGGGCTGGCTGCGGCTGTACTCGGGCAGCGTCTGGCCCGCGGTGCTGTGCCACGGCTCGTTCAACGCGTCCGCCGGGCTGCCGATGATCCTGGGTTCCGCGGCCGAGCCGCCGAACGTGGTCATCGCCGGGATCACCGGCCTGGTCGGCTGGGTGCTGATGGCCGCGCTGGCGCTGTTCGTGACGCGCCGGTGGCGCCTGGACCGGGCCCCGCAGCCGGTCACGGCCGCCTGACCAGCCCCGGCCCGGTCGGCGATGCCCGGCCGGGCCGACCGGTGGCGGCGGCCTGGCGCTACTGTCGTTACTGGTCGTCGACTGTCCCGGGAGCGTCCAGTGAGTGTCCGAAGCCGGTATCTGTGGTTCGTCGGTGGCTGGACCGTGCTCATAGCGCTGCTGATGATCGCCGTCCCGCTGCTGCTGCGCGCCAGGTTGCCGGAGCCCATCGCGATCGAGTGGACGTCGTCGGGGTCGCCGAAGAGTTCCAGCTCGCTGCGCGACTTCCTGTTCGACAAGCTCGTCTGGTGGCTGGCGGTAGCCGCGGTGTGGAGCGTGTTCGGGGTCCGCGGGGTGCTGCGGCGGCGCGGCCTGGCCTGGGCCGGGGCGGCGCTGGGCGTCTTCGGCTCGCTGATGCTCGGCACCGTCGTGCTGACCACGCTCACCAACCTGGACGCCACGGACTTCCGGGACACCGTCGATCTCCACGCGCAGGGCTGGCTGCTGCTGGGCGGTGCGCTCGCGGGCTGGCTCGGCTGGCGGCTGGGCAGCCAGAGCGCGCGGGTCGCCACCACCGACTGATCGACTCGTCGGTGCCGTCCGATAGCTTGCGGGTGCCTGCCCGGCGGGACGACCGGTGACGATGCGCACGGCGGAGGACATGCAGTGACCACATTGGACGCGAAGCTCGACCGGGTGCTCGGCGCCAAGACCGGCAAGGCGCTCGATTCGGCGCTGGGCCTCGTCACGGTGGGGGATCTGCTGCGCCACTACCCGCGCCGCTACGCCGAGCGCGGCGAGCTGACCGCGATCGCCGGGCTGGAGCTCGGCGAGCACGCCACGGTGCTCGCGAAGGTCGAGCGGGTCAGCAAGCGCACCATGAAGTCCCGCCGCGGCACCATCGTCGAGGCCCGGATCACCGACGGCCACCGCTCGCTGAGCTGCACGTTCTTCAACCAGGCGTGGCGGGAGCGCGAGCTGCTGCCGGGGCGGCGCGGCATGTTCGCGGGCAAGGTCACCGCCTTCCGCGACCAGCTGCAGCTGGCGCACCCCGAGTACCAGCTCTTCGACGCGGACAAGACCGATCTCGGTTCGGCGGCCGAGGAATTCGCCTCCGCGGTGCTCCCGGTCTACCCGGCAGCGCAGGGCCTGCCGTCGTGGTCCATCGCGCGGTGCGTGGGCCAGGTGCTGGACGTCTGGGACGGCGCCGAAGACCCGCTGCCGGCGGAGCTGCGCGACCGGATGGGGCTGGCCGATCTCGAGTCGGCGCTGCGCAAGATCCACCGCCCGCAGAACTTCGGCGACGTCCAGGCCGCGCAGGACCGGCTGAAGTGGGACGAGGCGCTGGCGGTCCAGCTGGCGCTCGCGCAGCTGCGCGGCGCGGCGAAGTCGCACCCGGCGCCGGTGTGCCGGATGCGCGACGACGGCGTCCTGGCGGCGTTCGACCAGCGGATGCCGTTCGAGCTGACCAAGGGGCAGCAGGAGATCGGCGAGCAGATCGCCGCCGACCTGACCACCGAGCACCCGATGAACCGCCTGGTGCAGGGCGAGGTCGGCAGTGGCAAGACGGTGGTGGCGCTGCGCGCGATGCTGCAGGTGGTGGACTCCGGCCGGCAGGCGGCGATGCTCGCGCCGACCGAGGTGCTCGCCGCGCAGCACGCCCGATCGCTGCGCGAACTGCTCGGCGACCTGGCGATGGCCGGCGAGCTCGGCGGCGCGGAGAACGCCACGCGCGTCACGCTGCTGACCGGCTCGCTGAACGCGGCGCAGCGCAAGAAGGCCTTGCTGGAGGCGGCTTCCGGCGAAGCCGGGATCGTCGTCGGCACGCACGCGCTGATCCAGGACCGGGTGTCGTTCGCGGATCTCGGCCTGGTCGTGGTGGACGAGCAGCACCGCTTCGGCGTCGAGCAGCGCGATGCGCTGCGGGCGCGCGGCGGGGACGACGCGTCGCCGCACGTGCTCGTCATGACCGCGACGCCGATCCCGCGCACGGTGGCGATGACGGTCTACGGCGACCTGGAAACCTCGGCGCTGCGGGAACTTCCGCGCGGCCGCTCGCCGATCAGCACGAGCGTCGTTCCGGTGGCGGAGAAACCGGCCTGGCTGGACCGGGCCTGGGCGCGCATCCACGAGGAGGTCGCGGCCGGGCACCAGGTCTACGTGGTGTGCCCGCGGATCGGCGACGACGAGGAGAACCCGGGCAAGGGCAAGAAGAAAGCGGCGAAGTCCGCTGTGGACGACAGCGACGGCGGCGGCGAGGAGCCGCCGCCGGAGGACGGCGAGGAGCGGCGGCCGCCGCTGGCGGTGCTCGACGTCGCGGAGCAGCTCGCGGCCGGGCCGCTGGCGGGCCTGCGGCTGGGCATCCTGCACGGCAGGCTGCCCGCCGACGACAAGGACGCGGTGATGCGCGCCTTCGCCGCGTGCGAGCTCGACGTGCTGGTCGCCACCACCGTCATCGAGGTCGGGGTCAACGTCCCGAACGCGACCGTCATGGTGATCATGGACGCCGACCGGTTCGGCGTCAGCCAGCTGCACCAGCTGCGCGGCCGCGTCGGCCGGGGCAGCGCGCCGGGCCTGTGCCTGCTGGTCAGCGAGGCGACGGCGGGTACCACGACGCGGGACCGGCTGGACGCGGTCGCCTCCACCACGGACGGCTTCGAGCTGGCCCGCCTGGACCTGGAACTGCGCCGCGAGGGCGACATCCTCGGCGCGGCGCAGTCGGGCCGGAAGTCGGGGCTGAAGATGCTGTCGCTGCTGCGCGACGAGGACGTGATCGCCCAGGCCCGCGAGGAGGCGGACCGGGTGGTCGGCGAGGACCCACGGCTGCGGAACCACCCGGGCCTGGCCCGGATGGTCGCGGAGGTCGTCGACGCCGAACGCGCGGAGTACCTGGAGAAGAGCTGAGCGAACGGCCCGTTCGTCTCGATGGGCGAGGTGAACGGGCCGGTCGCGCGGGCTTTGCGCGCGGCTTCCCCACGTTGGGGCGTCAGGCGGACTGGTAGTTCTCGGTGGTCGTTGGAGCGGAACGACGTCACCGGTCGCAGTCCCGTCGGTGGGACCGCGAGGGTCGGATCCGGCAGAGCGCCCGGCCAGTACCAGGTCGGGCGAAGCGTTCGAGCTTTCCGGCGCCATCCACGGTCTTGTGGTCTTCTGGGGCCGGCAGCCGCCGATCGGGCGGCGATCCGGAGCGGGCGCCACGCCTGGGCTCCAGTAAGAGATCGAAAATTCGACTCAAGCGAAATTTTCGCCGATTTCTTTTGGTCTAGACCTTGCATTGATCCGGTATTTGGGCAGGTCATAAAGGTACCGAGGTGTCCATCACCTGAGAGGTTCTCCCGGTTAGGGGAATTTTCGCGGTACGGTGCTCACACCGACCGACACCTGCCCAGGAGGAGCCGGCATGTTCCGCAAGGTCCTCGTCGCGAATCGCGGCGAGATTGCGATCCGCGCGTTCCGCGCCGCGTACGAACTAGGCGCGGGCACGGTCGCGGTGTTCCCCCACGAAGACCGCAACTCGCTGCACCGCCTGAAAGCCGATGAGTCGTACGAGATCGGCGAGCCTGGGCATCCCGTCCGCGCTTACCTGTCCGTCGAGGAGATCGTCAAGGCCGCGCGGGAGGCCGGCGCGGACGCCGTCTACCCCGGCTACGGCTTCCTCTCCGAGAACCCCGAGCTGGCGCGCGCCTGCCGGGAAGCCGGGATCACCTTCGTCGGCCCCAGCCACGAGATCCTGCAGATGACCGGCAACAAGGCGACCGCGGTCGCCGCCGCCCGCGAGGCCGGCGTGCCGGTGCTGGACTCCTCGGCGCCGTCCCGCGAGATCGACGAGCTGCTCACCGCCGCCGAGAGCATGACGTTCCCGGTGTTCGTCAAGGCCGTCGCCGGTGGCGGCGGGCGCGGCATGCGCCGCGTCGACAACCCCGCCGGGCTGCGCGAGGCGCTGGAAGCCGCGATGCGCGAGGCCGAATCGGCCTTCGGAGACCCGACGGTCTTCCTGGAGCAGGCGGTCATCAACCCGCGGCACATCGAGGTGCAGATCCTCGCCGACGCCGCGGGCAACGTGATCCACCTCTACGAGCGCGACTGCTCCGTGCAGCGCCGCCACCAGAAGGTCATCGAGATCGCCCCGGCGCCGAACCTGGACCCGCAGCTGCGGGAGCGGATCTGCGCCGACGCCGTCGCCTTCGCCCGCAAGATCGGCTACGTCAACGCGGGCACCGTGGAGTTCCTGGTCGACGAGCAGGGCCGCCACGTGTTCATCGAGATGAACCCGCGCATCCAGGTGGAGCACACGGTCACCGAGGAGGTCACCGACGCCGACCTGGTGCAGTCGCAGCTGCGCATCGCCGCCGGCGAGACGCTCGAAGACCTCGGCATGACGCAGGACGCGATCCGGTTGCGCGGCGCGGCCCTGCAGTGCCGCATCACCACGGAGGACCCGGCCAACGGGTTCCGCCCGGACACCGGCATGATCAGCGCCTACCGCTCGCCGGGCGGCGCGGGCATCCGGCTCGACGGCGGCACCGCGTTCGCCGGCACCAGCGTCAGCGCGCACTTCGACTCGATGCTGGTGAAGCTGTCCTGCCGGGGCCGCGACTTCGCCACCGCCGTCGCCCGCGCCCGCCGCGCGGTCGCCGAGTTCCGCATCCGCGGCGTGTCCACGAACATCCCGTTCCTGCAGGCGGTGCTGGACGATCCGGACTTCGCCGCGGGCAAGGTCACCACATCGTTCATCGGCGAGCGGCCGCACCTGCTCACCGCCCGCCACTCGGCCGACCGCGGCACCCGGCTGCTGAACTACCTCGCCGACGTCACCGTCAACCGGCCCAACGGCGAGCGCCCGACCACCCCGGACCCGGTGCACAAGCTGCCGGAGATCGACCTGTCGGTGCCGCCGACGGCCGGCTCCAAGCAGCGGCTCACCGAGCTCGGCCCGGAGGGCTTCGCCCGCTGGCTGCGGGAATCCAAGGCCGTCGGCGTCACCGACACCACCTTCCGGGACGCCCACCAGTCGCTGCTGGCGACCCGAGTACGCACCCGCGACCTGCTCGCGGTCGCGCCGCACGTGGCGCGGCTGACGCCGGAGCTGCTGTCCCTGGAGTGCTGGGGCGGCGCAACCTACGACGTGGCGCTGCGGTTCCTCGCCGAGGACCCGTGGGAGCGGCTGGCGAAGCTGCGCGAGGCGGTGCCCAACATCTGCCTGCAGATGCTGCTGCGCGGCCGGAACACGGTCGGCTACACGCCTTACCCGACCGAGGTGACCGAGCACTTCGTGCAGGAGGCCACCGACACCGGCATCGACATCTTCCGCATCTTCGACGCCCTCAACGACGTCGAGCAGATGCGCCCGGCCATCGAGGCGGTGCGGGCCACCGGGAAGTCGGTCGCCGAGGTCGCGCTGTGCTACACGGCCGATCTGTCCAACCCGGACGAGAAGCTGTACACGCTGGACTACTACCTGCGGCTGGCCGAGCAGATCGTCGACGCCGGCGCGCACGTGCTGGCGGTCAAGGACATGGCCGGGCTGCTGCGCCCGCCGGCGGCGGCGAAGCTGATCTCCGCGCTGCGCGAGGAATTCGACCTGCCGGTCCACGTGCACACCCACGACACGCCGGGTGGCCAGCTGGCCACCTACCTGGCGGCCGTCCAGGCCGGGGCGGACGCGGTGGACGCCGCGACGGCGTCGCTGGCCGGCACCACCTCGCAGCCCGCGCTGTCGTCGGTGGTGGCCGCCACCGACTACACCGAGCAGGCCACCGGGCTGGACCTGCAGGCGGTGTGCGACCTGGAGCCGTACTGGGAGTCGGTGCGCAAGGTCTACCAGCCCTTCGAGGCGGGCCTGGCGTCGCCGACCGGGCGCGTGTACAAGCACGAGATCCCCGGCGGCCAGCTGTCGAACCTGCGCACCCAGGCGGTCGCGCTCGGGCTGGGCGACAAGTTCGAGGAGATCGAGGCGATGTACGCCGCGGCCGACCGGATCCTCGGCCGGCTGGTCAAGGTGACCCCCTCGTCGAAGGTGGTCGGCGACCTGGCGCTGCACCTGGTGGGCGCCGGCGTGGACCCGGCCGACTTCGAGGCCGACCCGCGCAAGTTCGACATCCCGGACTCGGTGATCGGGTTCCTGCAGGGCGAGCTCGGCGAGCCGCCGGCGGGCTGGCCGGAGCCGTTCCGCACCCGCGCGCTGGCGGGCCGCACCGCGGTGCGCAAGCTCGCGGAACTGTCCGATGAGGACCGCGAGGGGCTCGTCTCGGACCGCCGGAACACCCTGAACCGGCTGATGTTCGCCAAGCCCACCAAGGAGTTCACCGAGCACCGCGAGGCGTACGGCGACACCTCCCTGCTGCGCAGCAAGGACTTCTTCTACGGGCTGCGCGCGGGGGAGGAGTACTCGGTGGACCTGGAGCCGGGCGTGCGGCTGCTGATCGGCCTGGAAGCGATCAGCGAGCCCGACGAGCGCGGCATCCGCACCGTGATGGCGATCCTCAACGGGCAGCTGCGGCCGATCCAGGTCCGCGACCGCTCGGTGGCCACGAACCTGCCGGTCGCGGAGAAGGCCGACCGGTCCAACCCCGGCCACGTGCCGGCGCCGTTCGCGGGCGTGGTGACGCTGTCGGTCGGCGAAGGCGACGCGGTGGAGTCGGGCCAGACGATCGCCACCATCGAGGCGATGAAGATGGAGGCGGCGATCACGGCCCCGCAGGGCGGCCGGGTGAAGCGCCTGGCGATCGGCGCGGTCCAGCAGGTCGAGGGCGGCGACCTGATCATCGAACTCGGCTGATCCGGAAACCGAAGGCGGGCCGTCTCCTCCAGGAGGCGGCCCGCTCGGCGTTTCAGGGCCGGAACGGGTTCTCGATGACCAGGTTCCCGAAGTGCCGGCCGTGTTGCATGTCCTCGGTAAGCAGCTTCGTTGCGCCCGATCGCAAGGCTGCTTCAACGATGAGCGCGTCGTAGAACGCGATCGTGTGGTCCTCTTCCAGCTTGCCGGCCAAGACGATCAACAGCGGGTCGGTGCGAACCGGGTCCCACTCGGCGTCTTCGCCACTACCTGGCGCGCGGTTTCGCGGGACAGCTTGGTCTTTCGGGTCGACCGGACGGGGTGGGCTGGGTTGGTCCGTTCGTCGCTGCCGGGGAGATCGGCTCCGTGCCATGATCCGGTTACTGATCCGGGAGGTTCGGCATGAGACGGCTGGGTGTTGCGTTGGCGGTGTTGCTGGTCCTCGCGACGGCGCCGAGCGCAGGTGCGGTGGACCGCGAATGGCTCGCCGACCGGATCGCCGCAGGTGACGACGAAAGCGTGGCGCACCTGGCCGCGCTGGACGGCATCGCCGCCGCCAACGGCGGGAACCGCGCTACGGGCACCCCCGGGTACGACGCTTCGGTGCGCTACTTCACCGACCAGCTCCGCGCGGCCGGGTACCAAGTGACCTACCAGGACGTGCCGTACCACGGGTTCCGCGCCGATGTGGAGCGTCTGACCGCGCCGGACGGATCGGCGGTGCGCATCCTGATGTCCCAGTACGCGCCGTCCACCCCGGAAGGCGGTATCACCGCGCCGCTGTTCGCGCTCGGCGCCGCCGACGACGCCACCCCCGGTTGCGAGGCCGCCGATTTCCCGCCCGACGTCCGAGGCGCGGTCGCATTGGTGCGCACCGGCGGTTGCACCACCCCGGACAAGGCCCGGGCCGCCGGCGCGGCCGGTGCGGCAGCGCTTGTGCTGCACGACGTTTCGCCCGCGCCATGGGCGGTCCTGCGGTTGCGCGCACCGGATTCGGCGATCCCCGTCGGGCACGTCACGCAGCTCGTCGCCGAGGAACTAGCGGGCCAGGCGGGGCGACCGGTCACAGTGGATCTGCGCGGGCACGATGAGTACGGCACGACGGTGAACGTGTTCGCCGAGACCGCCGGCGGCGCTGCCGACAACGTGGTGATGGTCGGTGCCCACCTGGACAGCGCGCCGGAAGGCCCGGGCGTCAACGACAACGGGTCCAGCGCTGCGGCGGTGTTGCAGGCGGCGTTGCGGCTCGCGCCCTACCAGCAGGTCGTGCCGAACAAGGTCCGGTTCGCGTTCTGGGGCGCGGAGGAGCTGATCAACGTCGGGTCGCACCACTACGTCGACTCGCTCACGCCGGAGGAGATCCGCGACATCGCGCTGTACCTGAACTTCGAGATGCTCGCCTCGGGCAACTACGCGCACTTCGTGATGGACGGCGACGACAGCGAGCACCCGGACACCGGGGGCCCGGGCGCGCCGCCCGGTTCCGGTGCGGTGGAGGGCGTGATGACGCAGGGGTACCGCGTGCAGCACGCGCCCGTGCTCAGCGCCGACTTCGCCACGATGCCGTCCGACAGCGAGGCTTTCATCGCGGCCGGGGTGCCCTCGGGCGGGGCGCACGGTGGCATCCGCGGCATCAAGACGCCGGAGGAGGCGGCGATCTTCGGCGGTACCGCGGGGCAGTTCTACGACCCGTGCTACCACCAGCCGTGCGACGACCTGGCGCACATCAACCGGGATGCGATGCGGCAGAGCGCCGGTGCGGTGGCATGGGCAGTCGGCCGGTTCGCGGTGTACGCCGCGGACGTCCGCGCCGAATCCGGGCGCTGATCAGCTCGCACGCAGCGGCAGTTCGTCCAGGCCGCGTTGGGTGGCAGTGGGGCGTTGCCGCGCCGCTCCGGCCGGTTCGATGCGATCGAATGCGTCCGCCATCGCGTGCAGCAGCGCGACGCCGATCCGGTTGGCGAGGTGTCCGCCCAGGCACGAGTGAGCGCCGCGCCCGTACAGCAGGTTCGGGCCTGCGGGGCGGGTGAGGTCCGGCTCGTCCGGGTTCGGGAAGACCGCCGGGTCGTGGTTGGCCGCGCCGAGCATGGCGATCACGACGTCACCGCGCCGCAGCGGGCGTCCGCCCAGTTCGACGTCCGCCAGGCAGAACCGGCTCACCGCCTGCACCACCGGGTCGAGGCGGCCGAGTTCGGCGACCCCGTCGGTGCCCAGCCCGCGCAGTCTTTCCGTTTCCAGCGGTTGCCGGCGCACCAGCCGGTGCACCACGTTGCCCAGCATGTTGCTGGTCGAGGAATAGCCCGCGTCGAACACCGCTTTCGCCGAGTTCACCAGGTGTCGCCGGTCGATCGAACCGATTTCGGCGAACCCGGCGAACAGCCCGGTCCGCGCGGTGGAAACCCACCGCGCCACGATGTCGTTGAGCACCTCGCGGGCCGCCAGCGCCGGTTCCCGGCGTTGCGGGTCCAGGCCGGAATCCATGCCTAGCACCATCGTTCGGGACGCTCCGCGCAGCGGTCGGTCGTCGTCCGGGTACGGGACCTCGCACAGTAGGCACATCGCGTGCAGCGCCAGCGGTTCGGCGATGTCGGCGACGAAGTCGAAGGGACCGCCGGCGGCGCGGCGGAGCAGTTCGTCGGTGGTCGCGCGGACCTCGGCGGCCCAGCGGTCCAGGTCCTGCCCGCGCAACGCCCGCACGAAGTGGTGCCGCACTTCCGGGTGTTCGGGGGCGTCCATCGTCTGCAGGCTGATCACCGAGTCCGGGATCGGCAGCCCGAGCCGGCGCGGGTCGGACCCGAAGACGGTCGGCTCGCGCAACACGCGAGAGCAGTCGTCGTGGCCGGTCAGCACCCAGGATTGCAGTTGTTCGTGCCAGTGCACCGGGTCGGTGGCCCGCAGCCGCGCGTAGACCGGGTAGGGGTCGGCGAGCATCTCGGGGGACAGCGGGCGGAAGATCTCATCGGTGTCGGTGGGCGAAGCGGTCATCGGCACTCCTCGGCACGACTGGAAAGCCGGTGCCTCCCGCGCTTCGCGGAGGCACCGACCATTGCTCAGCTTCGCGACTGTTGTCAGTGGACGTAGGACATGGCGGACCTCCCATCGCTCACGTGATCAGAAGGCGGTGCATGAACCGAACCGGTGGCGTGCGGACGCGCGGGTGGAAGAAGCGAATTCGGACTCGTGCGAAGTACGGACCTGAGTGCGGTCGCGCCGCCGAATTCTCCGGACCCCAACGCGGATTCGCCCCGCGTTCGAAAGGCGACGCTACTCCCGGGCGCGCCCGCCTTCCAGCAAGTCCGCCTGATCGGCGCACCTTCTGGAGAAAGTGTGGAATTCCCATTCAGCGCAGGAGGAAAACGGGAACACCGGAACCCCGGAAAGGCAGGCTCTCACCGGTCGAGGGAGACGAGGCCGTGTTCGTAGGCGTAGATCACCGCGTGCACGCGGGTTCGCAGGCCGAGTTTCGCGAGGATCCGGTTCACGTGGGTCTTCACCGTGCCTTCCTCGATCGTGCAGGCGGCCGCGATTTCGCCGTTGCTCATCCCGCGCGCCACCAGCCGCAGCACGTCGTGCTCGCGGGGCGTGAGGCGGTCCAGTTCCGGGGTCGCCGGGTGCGGCGAGAGCGCCGCGAAGCGGCTGATCAGGCGCCCGGTGACCTGCGGGTCGACCAGCCCCCGGCCCTGGTGCAGCTCGCGGACCGCTGCCACCAGCACGTCGGGTTCGTTGTCCTTGAGCAGGAAACCGGCCGCGCCTGCCTGCAGCGCGCCGAAGAGGTATTCGTCGAGGTCGAAGGTCGTCAGCGCCAGCACCCGCGGCGCGGGTTGCGCGCCCATGAGCCGGCGGATCGCCGCGATCCCGTCCAGGTGCGGCATCCGCAGGTCCATCACCACGACGTCGGGCCGTCGCCACTGCGCGAGCCGGACCGCTTCGGCTCCGTTGGCCGCCACGTCGACGACCTCGATGTCCGGCTCGCCGTCCAGGACCAGGCGGAGCGCGTCGCGCACCGCCTCCTGGTCGTCGGCCACCAGCACCCGGATCGTCACCAGTCCGTCCTCTCCACGGGCAGTTCGGCCGCCACCCGCCAGCCGCCCGGAGCGGCCGGGCCCACCGACAGCGTCCCGCCGAGCAGGTGCACGCGTTCCCGCATGCCGCGGATGCCCTGGCCCTCGGCTCCCGCAGCGGTCGGCGGGCCGTCATCGGTGACCTCGATGCACAGGCTCCGCTCGTCCCGCCGCAGGCGGACGACGACTTCCGCCGCACCGGAATGGCGCGCGGCGTTCGTCAGGGCCTCCTGCACCACCCGGTACGCGGTCCGGTCGACGGCCGGCGGCAGCCCGGCCGCGATGCCGGTGCGGTGCAGGCTGACCTTGCGCTCCGGGGAGGAGAGCCGGTCGGCGAGCCGGTCCAGGTCGGCCAGGCCCGGCTGACCGCAGGTCGGTTCCTCCCGCAATTCCCGCAGCAGGTTCCGCACCTCGCCGAGCGCGGTCCGCGAGAGCTCCGAGATCGTGCCCAGCGCTCGGTCGGCGACCGGCGAAGCCCCGTCGAGCGCCCGGCGGGTCGCGGTGGCCTGCAACCTGATCGCGGTCAGGTGGTGGCCGACGCTGTCGTGCACGTTCCTGGTGAGCCACGCCCGTTCTTCGGCCAGCAGGCGGTCCGACTCGGCGCGCTGCAGCCGGAGCGCCTGGCCCGCCCGCTCGCGGTGCAGCCGCAACGCGTAGCCCGTGGCGACCGGGGCGATGGCCATGACGATCAGGTCGGTCGCGGTGAAGACCTGGACCGGCCCGCCGGCGATCAGGAGCGTGCCCACCGACCAGCAGGTGGCGATCGCCAGCACCAGCAACGGGTTTCGCGGCCGGTGGTAGACGGCGGCGCAGAACGCCCCCATCGCGACGAGCATTCCGGGCCAGTTCGGCAGGAAAGCCATGCCCAGCAGCGCGATCATCGCGGACGCCACCGCGACGGTCAGCGGCAGCGCCCGGCGGGCCGGCAACGGGAGGCAGACGCCGATGCTGAAGGCGGCCAGCAGCGGCAGGTCCACGGGGACCCGCCGCTCCAGGCACGCCACCAGCATCAGCGCGGCCGAAACGCCCGCGATGAGCAGGATTTCCCGCACGTAGCGCATGTCAAGAGGATGCAGCACCGCACGCGGTGCCTTCCGGCGGCAGTTCGCCGGTGGTCAGGTACCGGTGCACCCGGTCCCGCACGCAGGGGTGCCCGCTGAGGTAGAGCGCGTGAGCGCCCTCGGCCGGGAGGTAGCGGGCGCCGTCGAGTTGTGCGGTCACCCGGCGCGCGTCCTGCGGCGGGGTGGTGCTGTCGTATTCGCCGCTCGCGACGAGGATCGGCGGGAGGCCCTGCGGGCGGATCGGATGCGGCCGGAAGTTCGTCGTCTCGGGGAGACCGGCGCAGTGGTAGGACATCTGCCACGCGGTGGCCCAGCCGATTCGCGGAGTTCGGCTCCGCAGCGCGGTTTCCAGCGCCTTGACCTCGTCGTACTCGGTCGGATACGGGAAATCGGCGCAGAACATGATCCGGCTCAGCGCGGGATCCATCCCGCCGCTGGGGGTTTTGGCGAATCTGGTGGCGTCACCGGCGTGCGCCTCCAGCAGCGATGCGGCCAGTTCGGGCCACCGGCCCTCGTAACCGGGATTGGCGCGCGAGACGATCAGGGTCGCGCCGGCGGTGGCGCCCGGCCCCGCGCCGGGAGCCGGGATGGGATCGCGCTCGGCGCGCGCCAGCACCTCGTCCCACACTTGGAGCACGTCGCGGCCGTGCAGCGCGCATTCCGGTTCCGCGGCGCACCATTGCGCGAAGCGGTCGAGGTTCGCCTCCATGGTCTTCGCGCGCGGCAGCAGCCAGGAAGGCCAGGACCGGTTGGTGTGGTCCATGACGCTGTCCAGGTACATCCGGCCGATGCGGTCCGGGAAGAACTCGGCGTAGGCCTGCCCGAAGACCGTTCCGTAGGAGTTGCCGTAGTAGTTCAGCCTCTCCTCGCCCAACGCGGTCCTGATCGCGTCCATGTCGCGGGCGACCTGCCACGTGTTCAGCCTGCCCGCCAGCGGCCCGGCCGCTTCGGTGCAGCCGGTGCCGAAACGCCGGTTCTCGGCGGCGTAGGCGTCGTAGGTGGCCCGGTCCGGGAACACCCATTCCGCGTTCTCCGGCATGGGCATCGGATCCGGGCACCGCACCCCGGCGCTCTCTTCGAAGCCGCGCGGGTCGGAGACGACGACGTCGAACCACCGGGTGAGGTCGGCGAAGGCGGCCTTCGACTGGCGCAGCACCGAGATCTGCTGGGCGGGGCCACCGATGTTGACCAGCAGCGTGCCCTTGCGGTTGGCCGGATCCTGCGCGGGGAGCCTGGCCAGTCCCAGGTCGATCCGGTCGCCGCCGGGATCGGCCCAGTCGACCGGCACGTCGATCCGGCCGCACTGCAGGCCGTCCCCGCAGTCCTGCCAGGACGGCCCCGGTTCGGCGGACGCGACGTGCACCGTCCCCGCCGCGAGCAGCCCCGCGCCGAGCACGATGGTGAGCAGTTTCTTCATGCGCCCAGGCTTTCGGGAACCCGGGCGGCCTGGCGTCCAACTTTCGATAGATCTTCGCGGACTACGGCGTCTTGAGGACCGTCAGGAGCTGGGTCGCCCGGCTGAGCGCCACGTAGAGGGCCCGGCGGCCGGTGCTGGATTCCGCGGCCAGGCCGTCCGGGTCGACGACCACCACCGCGTCGTACTCCATGCCCTTGGCCTCCAGGCTGCCGACCACGCGGAGCCGGTCCGAGTCGGACCCATCCACAGTGGACAGCCACTCGCGGACCTCGTCGCGGCGGGCCATCGTGGTGACCACGCCCACCGTGCCCTCGGCCGCCGCCACCAGCTCCACCGCGGCCGACCGCGCCGCCTGCGGCAGCTCGTCGGCGGCCACCTCGCGCACCGCCGGCTCGATGCCGGTCGTGCGCACCGCGACCGGCAGGTCGTCGGCCGGCACCAGGTCTCGGACCGCGTCGGCGGCGACGGCGAAGATCTCCGCCGAGTTCCGGTAGTTGGTGCGCAGCGTGAACCGGCGGTGCGTGCGCTGCGCGCTCAACGCCTCCTGCCGTGCCGCGGCGGCCTCCGCCGGATCGGGCCACGACGACTGGACCGGGTCGCCCACGATCGTCCAGCTCGCGTGCCGCCCGCGGCGGCCCACCATGCGCCACTGCATCGGCGAGAGGTCCTGCGACTCGTCGACCACCACGTGCGCGTACTCGTCGTAGTTGACCGCGCGGCGCGACTGCTCCGCCTCCGGATCGGTGCGGCGGCGCTTCGGCGGCGGCCCGGCCAGCACCCGCAGTTCGTCGATCAGCGCGATGTCGGCGACCGTCCACTCGGTCACCTCGGACCACGACTTCGCCAGCAGGTCGACCTCCTCGGCCGACAGCAACCGGCGGGCGGCCTGGGACAGCCGCGCCGGGTCGGACAGCCAGCGCAGCACCTGCATCGGGTACAGCGGCGGCCACCACGCGACCAGGAACCGGTGGAACTCGATGCGCTCGCCGATCTCGCTGATCAGCCGCTCCCGGTCGGGCTGGAAGTCCTCGTCGGCGGCCTGCTTCGCCTGCTGCCACAGGGCTTCCAGCAGCGCGTCGGCCGCGCGCATCCGGTACCGGTTGGGCTGCCCGCCCTTGTTGTGCAGCGAGCGGCGGATCCGCTTCAGCTCGTCGGCCTGCAGCTTCAGCACCGTGCCCCGGTAGAACATCTGCAGGTGGTCCGGGGCGTCCGGCGGCGGCAGCCGCAGCGCCCGCCGGAGCACCTTGACCATCCGCGAGGAGCCCTTGACCTCCGCCGTGCGCGGATCGTCGATCTTGGCCGTGCCGATGCCGTCCAGCACCTCGCCGAGGGCTCGCAGCTCGACGTTGTGCTCGCCCATCGACGGCAGCACGCGGGAGATGTAGGACATGAACACCGGGGACGGGCCGACCACCAGCACCCCGGGGCCGCCGAGCCGGCGCTGCTCGCGGTAGAGCAGGTAGGCGGCGCGGTGCAGCGCCACCGCGGTCTTGCCGGTGCCCGGGCCGCCGGTGATCTCGGTGACGCCGCCCTCGGGCGCCCGGATCGCGTCGTCCTGCTCCTTCTGGATGGTGGCGACGATGTTGCGCATCGAGTCGCCGCGCGACCGGGTCAGCGCCGCCATCAGCGCGCCGTCGCCGATCACCCGCATGTCCGCGGGCGCGCGGTCCGGGTCCAGCAGGTCGTCGGAGAGGTCGACGACCTGCTCGCGGGACGAGCGGATCACCCGGCGCCGCACGACGTCCAGCGGCTGCTCGGGAGTGGCCTGGTAGAACGCCGCGGCCAGCGGGGCCCGCCAGTCCACCAGCAGGTTGTCGAACTGCGGGTCGCGGATGCCCAGCCGGCCGATGTGCACGGCGTCGCCGCCGGCGAAGTCCAGGCGGCCGAACACCAGCCCCTCGGACTCCGCGTTCAGCGCCTGCAGCGTCCGGTTCGCGTGGTACAGCATCACGTCGCGCTCGTTCAGCGCTTCGGGAGTGGCCTCCAGGCCGTACTCGTAGCTCTTGTCGCGCATCGCCTCGGCTTCGGCGCGCAGTTCGTCGAGCCGGGCGTAAACCCGGTCGACGTGCTGCTGCTCGACCGCGATCTCGGCCTGCTTGGTGGACGCTTCGGACACCTGTGTCGTTCTCCCGTGTGGCGCAGTGGGCAGACCAATCAGCCTACGGCCCGTCGCGGCGGCTGCTTGCTGCTCCCAGGAGCTAAGAACCCGAATACCCAGGCGTAAACTGAGCAGAACACCAACGCCCGCCGCGCGAGAGCGCCTGGCGGGCGTTTTGCGCCGCGGTGCCGCTTGCCAGGCCCGCGGAGCACCGGTCGGACACGGGTGCGCGACGATGGTCGGGTGACTCGGATCGTGGCCGGAAGCGTGGGCGGGCGGCGCATCGACGTGCCCCCGCGAGGCACCAGACCCACCTCGGAGCGGGTGCGGGAAGCCCTGTTCAGCGCGCTCGAATCGGCCATCGAGCTGGCCGGCGCGCGGGTGCTCGACCTCTACGGCGGCTCCGGGGCGCTCGGCCTCGAAGCCCTCTCCCGCGGCGCCGCGCACGCCACGTTCGTCGAATCCGACCGGCGCGCCGCCCTGCTGCTGCGCCGCAACGCCGCATCGCTCGGGTTCCGCGACGTCCGGGTGGAGCAGGCGAAGGCCGAAACCCTGATCGGCACCCCGACGGCGCAGCCGTTCGACGTGGTGCTGGCCGACCCGCCCTACGACCTCGCGCCCGAGCTGCTGCAGCGCGTGCTGGCCGGGCTGGCCCCGAACGGCTGGACCGCGCCGGGCAGCCTCGTCATCGTCGAGCGCGCGGTGCGCAGCGGCGAACCGGACTGGCCGCCGCCGCTGCGGGCCTTCCGCACCAAGCGCTACGGCGACACCGCCGTCCACTGGGCCGCGCACGAGGAGTCGTGAGTGGCGAAGCCGGGCTGGAGCCCGTTTTCGCACTCGCGACCCATGCGGTGACCCGCGCCACGTGATCGTGGGGACAGTCCCGGCCTGCTGCTAACGTGCCAGCTCATGAGGCGTGCCGTGTGTCCTGGCTCCTACGACCCGGTGACGAACGGTCATCTGGACATCATCGAGCGAGCGTCGAAGCTGTTCGACGAGGTCGTCGTCGCGGTGCTCATCAACAAGAACAAGAAGAGCCTGTTCAGCGTCGAAGAGCGGCTGGAGATGCTGCGCGAGGTCACCGCCCAGTGGCCGAACGTGCGCATCGACGCCTGGCACGGCCTGCTCGTGGACTACTGCAAGGCGCACGACATCGGCGCGATCGTCAAGGGCCTGCGCGCGGTCAGCGACTTCGACTACGAGCTGCAGATGGCGCAGATGAACCAGCAGCTGTCCGGGGTCGAGACGATGTTCATGTCCACCAACCCGCTGTACAGCTTCCTGG
Source organism: Saccharopolyspora sp. NPDC050642 (assembly GCF_040654735.1). NCBI lineage: Bacteria > Bacillati > Actinomycetota > Actinomycetes > Pseudonocardiales > Pseudonocardiaceae > Saccharopolyspora > Saccharopolyspora sp. NPDC050642. Next base: position 123,602 of record NZ_JBFAIN010000018.1, read on the forward strand.
CCAGCTCGCTGGTCAAGGAGGTCGCCACCTACGGCGGCGACGTGTCGAACCTGCTGCCGCCGACGATCGAGCGCCGGCTCCTCGACCGGCTCGCCGAGCAGAACTGACCGAGATTGGGCCGATCGGTTCAACGCGTGTCGCACGATGGTGCCACGTGACATTTCGGGTTCACGTCAGCTTCAGTGCGTGAACACGTCATCGACGTAGCGTGCTCGACCATGAAGCGGATCACGTCGAAGACACTCCAGGTCCTGTTGGCCGGTCTGATCGCCGTGGTGGGGCTGGTCGGGTTCCAGGCGAGCGCCCTGTCCGCCGCGCCGACGGCTGCCGTCGCGCAGGCGCCGTGCGGGGACACCTCGGGCTTCCAGAAGGTCGACCTCTCGGCGCTGCCGAAGGAGGCGACCGACACGGTCAACCTGATCAAGAAGGGCGGCCCCTACCCGTACCCGCAGGACGGCACGGTCTTCCAGAACCGGGAAGGCATCCTGCCGCAGTGCGACAGCGGCTACTACCACGAGTACACCGTCAAGACCCCCGGCAGCGACGACCGCGGTGCCCGCCGCTTCGTGGTCGGCAACGGCGGCGAGTACTTCTACACCCAGGACCACTACGACAGCTTCCAGCTGACCAACATCAACGCGTAGAGATGTTTCGAAATTGGTTTGCGTAGCGGTGCGGGTGGCGGAACCTCAGACGCCCCCTCGCTGTGGGATCCCCGACATCATGAATGACCAATTCACCACGTCGGGGCTGTCCTCGCGAGGAGCCATCTGAGAACCCGCGGCGGTGCGAGTTGCGTCCCACACCGCAAGCGGCTTCGCCGCTTATCAAACACGACCTAGTCCACTGCGAGCCGTGCGCGTTCCGGGCCGTCCGGGACGCGCACGGGCGCGTTCGGGGGCTTGACACGCGGAACTGGATTTCCCCCGCCAGTCTGCCCGGCCCGGGCAGACTGGTAGCAGGACAAACCCATGATCGGCGGCTGCGGGTGTTCTGAGATGCTTGCCGCTGCGGCGGCTACGACGGCAGGGAGATCAAGGTGTACCGGGTGTTCGAGGCGCTCGACGAGCTGGTCACGATCGTCGAGGAAGCGCGTGGCGTGCCCATGACTTCGGGGTGCGTGGTGCCCCGCGGCGACGTGCTGGAGCTGCTCGACGACGTGCGGGACGCGATCCCGCAGGAACTCGACGACGCCCAGGACGTGCTCGACCACCGCGACGAGGTGGTGTCCACCGCGGCGGCGCAGGCCGACAAGTCGGTCGCCGACGCCCGCAACGAGGCCGACCGCACGGTCGCCTCGGCGCGCGCCGAGGCGGAGCAGCTGCTCGCCGACGCCCGGGAGCAGGCCGACGAGCTGCTGGCCGAGGCGCGGGCGCAGGCGGAGCAGGCGGTGACCGCGGGCCGCCGCGAGTACGAGGAGTACGTCGGCCGCGCCCAGAGCGAGGCCGACCGCATGGTGCAGGCCGGCCGGGCCGCCTACGAGCAGTCGGTGCACGAGGGCAAGGCGGAGCAGGCCCGGCTGGTGGCCGACACCGAGGTGGTGCAGGCGGCGAACGCCGAGGCCAAGCGCATCGTCGACGAGGCGAACGAGGACGGCGAGCGCCTGCGCAGCGAGTGCGACGCGTACGTCGACTCCCGGCTCGCGGACTTCGAGGACCTGCTCAGCCGCACGCTGCGCACGGTCGGCAAGGGTCGCCAGCAGCTGCGCAGCCCGATGGGCGCCCCCTTCGACTACGAGGAGTGGCACGCCGGCAACAACACCGGCGCCAACTGATCTCCGCGCCACCGGGCCCGCGCCGGAGGCGGTCCCCGGTGGTGGAAGGCCCTGGTGTCGCGGCTGGAAGGGTGTCGCGTACCCTGGGAAAGCTGGCTGGGGATGATGCGCAGTTTCTCATCCGCCTATGCCGCACCGCCCTGTCGAATTGACCACCGAAACTTGTGATGTCTCAGAACCATGCAGCGCACATCGCGCACGTCGGCCCCTGGGTGATCGACACCCGGGAGATCGGCCACCGGGCCGGCAGCAGCCGTGCCTACACGCGCAGTGCCCCGGCGCCGACCGGGTTCGGGCTGGACATGATCAAGGTGCCGGAGGGCGATCCGGTGCAGCTCGACCTGCTGGCCGAGTCGGTGGTGGAGGGCGTGCTGGTGTCCGGCACCGCCGTGGCCACCCTGGCCGGCGAGTGCGTCCGGTGCCTGGACCCGATCTCCGACGAGGTCGAGGTGGAGGTGCGGGAGCTGTTCGCCTACCCGGACAGCGCCACGGACGTCAGCACGGATGACGACGAGGTGGAGCGGGTCGTGCACGACCTGATCGACCTCGAACCGGTGGTGCGGGACGCGATGTTGCTGTCGCTGCCCTCGGCGCCGTTGTGCTCGCCGGACTGCCAGGGGCTGTGCTCCGGGTGCGGCGTGAAGTGGGCCGAACTCGCCCCGGATCACACGCATGAGACCATTGATCCTCGCTGGGCTGCGCTGCAAGAGCGGCTCGGCGGGACCGAGGAGGAGAAGTAGTCGTGGCCGTCCCGAAGCGCAAGATGTCCCGGGCCAACACCCGTCACCGCCGGTCGCAGTGGAAGACCTCGGCGCCGACGCTGGTGCAGTGCTCCAACCGCTCCTGCCGCGAGCAGAAGCTGCCGCACGTCGTCTGCCCGGCCTGCGGCCAGTACGACGGCCGCCAGATCGTCCAGCCCGCCTGATCGGCGGTCGCGCAGTGGGGGGAAAGCAGTCGCGGGTCCGGAAGGTCGATCGGGCTCCGCTGTTGGCAGCGCTCGGCGTCGAGCTCGACGCCGAGCTGCTCACCCTTGCCCTCACCCACCGCTCGTACGCCTACGAGAACGGTGGCCTGCCGCCCAACGAGCGGCTGGAGTTCCTCGGCGACGCGGTGCTCGGCCTGGTGATCACCGATCACCTGTACACCGAGCACCCGGACCTGCCCGAGGGGCAGCTCGCGAAGCTGCGCGCCAGCGTGGTCAACATGCACGCGCTGGCCGGCGTCGCTCGCGGGCTCGGTGAGGGCGGCTTGGGCGAGTACCTGCTGCTGGGCAGGGGCGAGGAGCTCACGGGGGGCCGGGACAAGGCGAGCATCCTCGCGGACGGCCTGGAAGCCGTGCTCGGCGCGGTGTACCTGGCAGAGGGCATCGACGTCGCCCGCGGCGTCGTCCACCGGCTGTTCGAGCCGCTGCTGGCCGAGGCGCCGCAGCGCGGGGCCGGGCTGGACTGGAAGACGAGCCTGCAGGAGCTGACCGCGTCGACGGGGCTCGGCGTGCCCGAGTACCGAGTCGAGGAGCAGGGCCCGGACCACCGCAAGGAGTTCAGCGCGTTCGTGGCGGTCGGCGGGCAGACCTACGGTCGCGGCGATGGCCGCACCAAGAAGGAAGCCGAGCAGAAGGCCGCCGAAGCGGCCTGGCGCCAGCTCTCCGAACAGACCACCGAAGACGCCGGGACCCCTTCCGCGTAGCGGAATCCGGGGCCGCGCGCCGGGGTCCGGCGCGGGTGGTCGAAGATGTTTTCGTGCCCGAGTTGCCTGAGGTCGAGGTCGTCCGGCGCGGTGTCGCCGACCATGCTGTCGGCCGGACGTTGTCCGGCGTCGAGGTCCTGCATCCGCGCGCTGTCCGCCGGCACGTGCCCGGTCCGGATGATTTCGCCGGTCGGCTCGCCGGTCGCTGCCTGAGCGCGGCGCGGCGGCGCGGCAAGTACCTGTGGCTGGAGCTCGGCGACGAGGCCGGTGCACCCGAGTCCGGCGGCGAAGCGCTCGTGGTGCACCTGGGGATGAGCGGTCAGCTGCTCGTGCAGCCCGGCGACGTCCCGGACGAGAAGCACCTGCGGGTGCGGATGAGGTTCTCCGACGACGGTCCGGAGCTGCGGTTCGTGGACCAGCGCACCTTCGGCGGCCTGCACCTGGCCGATCTGGTCGAGGTGGACGGGATCGCGCTGCCGAAGCCGGTGGCGCACATCGCGCCCGACCCGCTGGAGCAGGTGTTCGATCTCGAGGCGGTGGCCGACCGATTGCGGACGCGGCGCACCGGGATCAAGCGGGCGCTGCTGGACCAGAGCCTGGTGTCCGGCGTCGGCAACATCTACGCCGACGAGGCGCTGTGGCGGGCGAAGCTGCACTGGGCCCGGCCCACGGCGACGCTGACCCGGCCCAAGATCCGCGAGCTTTTCGGCGCCGTCACCGATGTCATGCAGCAGGCGCTGCACGCGGGTGGCACCTCGTTCGATGCCTTGTACGTCAACGTGAACGGCGAATCCGGCTACTTCGACCGGTCGCTGGCGGTGTACGGGCAGGCGGGGCACCCGTGCCCGCGGTGCGGGGCGTCGGTGCGACGCGACCCGTTCATGAACCGCTCGTCCTACACCTGCCCGGTGTGCCAACCCAAGCCCCGCAACGCCCACCTCTGACAGGCTCGTTGGGCGCCGTTCTCGCGCGAAAACGGCGGCCCCGCAAGGGCTCACGGCTCCGTTGTCAGGGCGGTCGTCACGGCGGTGATCGTGCGCTGCCAGTGGTCTCGTTGGCGGGCGCGCTCGTCCGCGTCGGCCAGCCACTCCTGGTGGAAGCGCAGTTGCGTGCGGTCGCCCTTGCCCACGATCGCGACCTGCACCGTCGTGTCGTGGTCCCAGTCGGCCGGTCGCCAGGTGAGCCGGACCCGGTCGAGCTCGCGGTGGCTGCGGATCTCGCCGGTCGTGCCGTCCGCTGTCCGGTAGGTCGCGCCCTTCTCCAGGGTGGCGCCCGCGCCGAGCCACAGCGCGATGCCCGCCGGGCCGGTGAGGAAGCGCCAGACCGCTTCCGGCGGGTGGGGCACGGTCTTGGAGACCCCGATCTGGAAGCCGACGTCCTTGGTCTGCCCGATCATGTGCGCCCCGCCCTCGATGTAACCGGTTAAAGTGGAAGAGAAACCGAATATAGTGGTTACATGCGGGTGGGAACAAGGCTGCTGACCGCGGCGACCGGCGAACGGTTCCGGTTCGACGCCGGGTGCTTCTGCCTGGAGCTGCTGATCACCGGCGGGCCGGGGCCGTACCAGCGCTACGAGATCCTGCACGAGCCGGCGGATCTGGTGCGCTGGCTGGAAGGCTCGCGGCTGGCCGAGGCCGCGCCGCTGTCCGGCGACGACATCCGCATCCAGCCCGCCGAACTCCGCCGCATCAAGCGGTTCCGGGACACGATGTGGTCGGTCGCGAAGGCCGTGGCGCACGGCGAGCGCCCGTCGAGCGCCGACCTGGAGGTGCTCAACGACAGCGCGGAGCCGCCGCCCCGGCCGCGCCTGAACCAGGCGACGGGCTTCCGGCAGTGGGCCTCGCCCGTCACCGGCAGCCAGATCCTCGGCGCCGCGGCCCGCGAGGCCATCGAGCTGCTCGGCGGCGATCGAGTCGAGCGGCTCCGGGAATGCGCGGCGGACGACTGCTCGCTGCTCTTCCTCGACACCTCCCGGCCGGGCTCCCGCCGGTGGTGCTCGATGCAGCGCTGCGGCAACCGCCACAAGGTGAACGCCCACCGGGCCCGCCAGTCCTGACTTCCGCGGGCGGGAACTTTCCGGTCCGCCGATTCGGCGTCCACAGTGGTCGTTGCCGGATCCTGCGGCGCGCGGTCGCTTCTGGGAAATCTTCGGGAAATTGCCGGAAGTCCGCTGATCGCGGCTGGAACGGTCCTGGCTGAGCTGCGGAAATGCGATCGGGTCCGGTCGCGGCCGCCGATTCCCAGGGATTTCCCAGCCTGTTTCCACGGCACTCGCACCTCGCCCCGGCTTGATGGACGCCGGAAGCGAGGTGGTGGGAGATGAATGCTGTGCCGCAGCTCGGCGTCGACGCGCATCGCGTGGCTCGCCGGACCGCGACGATCGACGTGGTGATCCCGGTCTTCAACGAGGAACGAACGCTCCCGGGATGTCTGGAGGTGTTGCGCGAGCACCTGTCCGAAGGTTTTCCGTTCGCCTGGACCATCACGGTGGTCGACAACGCGAGCACGGACGGCACGCTGGGCGTCGCCCGCGAGCTGGCCCGTTCGATGGACGGCGTGCGGGTGCTGCACCTGGACCGCAAGGGGCGCGGCCTGGCGTTGCGCACCGCGTGGGGTTACAGCGACGCGGATGTCGTGGTCTACATGGACGTCGACCTGTCGACCGGCCTGGACGCGCTGCTCCCGCTGGTCGCCCCGCTGGTCAACGGGCATTCGGACCTGGCGATCGGTTCCCGGCTGGCGACCGGCGCCCGCACGGTCCGCGGCGGCAAGCGGGAGGTGATCTCGCGCTGCTACAACAAGATGATCCGCTGGACGCACGGTGCCCGGTTCACCGACGCGCAGTGCGGTTTCAAGGCGGCGCGCGCGGACGTGGTGAAGCCGCTGTTGAAGCGCGTGAGCGACGATTCGTGGTTCTTCGACACCGAACTCCTGCTGCTGGCCGAGCACAACGGGCTGCGGGTGCACGAGGTGCCGGTGGACTGGGTCGAGGACGTCGACACTCGGGTCAACGTGGTGCGGACCGCCGTCGACGACGTCGCGGGCCTGGTCCGGGTGGCCCGCGCCAAGATCACCGGCGCGGCGAAGGTTCCCGGCCTGCCGCAGCGGCCCGCGCCGCGCGCCGCGCACCCGCAGGCGGTGCTGGCGAAGCGGGAGAACGGCCTGCTGTGGCAGCTGGTTTCGTTCGGCGTGATCGGCCTGGTGTCCACAGTGCTCACCTCGGTCCTGTACGCCCTGCTGCGCTCCTGGTGGCCGCCGCTGCTGGCGAACCTGGTGGCGCTGACCGTCACCACGTTGTGGAACACCGAGGCCAACCGCCGGTTCACCTTCCTCGGCGGGGCGAGCTCGTCCGGCCGCGTGCACCTGCAGGGGCTGGTCGTGTTCGCCCTCTACTACGTCGTCACCTCCGGCGCGCTGCTCGGGTTGCACGCCTGGCAGCCGGATTCGTCGCGGTGGCTGGAAGTTCTCGTGCTCGTGGTGTCTTCGATGATCGGAACCGGGCTGCGGTTCGTGCTGCTGAGGTCGTGGGTCTTCCGGCCCGCGGCACTGCCGGAGGAAGAGGAACAGGGATGATGTCGGTCGATGCGACGAACGCGCGGCGCGCGGCCGCGCCGTGGCAGCGGATCTCGCTGGCCGCGATCTGCGTGCTGTCCGGGGTGCTGTACGGCTGGGGAATCGGCGGGTCTTGGGGGAACTCGTACTACTCGGCGGCCGTGAAGTCGATGTCGCAGAGCTTCGAGAACTTCTTCTTCGGCTCCTTCGACCCGGCCGGCGTGGTCACCGTGGACAAGCCGCCGATGGCCCTGTGGCTGCAGGTGCTTTCGGTGAAGGTGTTCGGGTTCAACCAGTTCGCCGTGCTGTTCCCGCAGGTGGTGGCGGGTGTCGCCGCAATCTTCCTGCTGCACCGCGCGGTCCGGCGGTGGGCGGGGGAGCACGCCGCGCTGATCGCCGCGCTGGTGCTGGCGCTGACCCCGATCACGGTGGTGATCAACCGGGACAACAACCCGGACACGCTGCTCGTGCTGCTGGTCGTGGCGGCCGCGTACGCGATGACGCGATCCTTCGAGTCCCGCAAGGCCACCGGGTGGGTCGCGTTGGCGGCGTTCCTGGTCGGCTGCGGCTTCCTGACGAAGATGTTGCAGGCGTGGATGGTGCTGCCCGCCTTCATCGCGGCCTACCTGGTCGGCAGCCGCGCCGGTTGGGGGCGGCGCTTGCTGGACCTGGGCGTGGCGGCCGCGGTGGTCCTGGTCGGCTCGTTCTGGTGGGTCGTCGCGACCGCGCTGTGGCCGTCGCCGAAGCCGTACATCGGTGGCAGCGCGGACGGTTCCGCCTGGGATCTCGTGTTCGGCTACAACGGCTTCGGGCGGATCTTCGGCGGTGGTGGGGGCTTCCAACCGCCCAGCGGCGGGCTCCAACCGCCGGGTGGCGGCGGCCAGCCGCCGGGCGGTGGCGGCGGTTTCTCCGGCTCGTCGGGCGTGCTGCGGTTGTTCAACGAGCAGCTCGCCGGTCAGATCAGCTGGCTGCTGCCGCTGTGCGCGTTGGTGCTGGTCGCGATGCTGGTCGCCGGGGTGCGGCGGTGGCGCGGCGGTCGGCCGCTGGACCGGGAGCAGGTCGCGGGCTGGGTGCTCTGGGGTGGCTGGCTGGTGGTCATCGGCCTCATGTTCAGCTTCGCGCAGGGCATCATGCACCCCTACTACACGACGATGCTCGCGCCCGCGGTCGGCGCGATCGTCGGGGCCGGCGTCGTCCGGTTCTGGCGCTGGTACCGCCAACCGCAGGGCAAGGCGTGGCTGCTGCTTCCGGTCGGCGTCGCGATCACGGTGGCTTGGGCGGTGGCCATCGTCGCGCGCGACCTGAGCTGGCACGCGTGGGCCGGGCTCGCGGCCGTCGGGTTGGGCGTGCTCGCGCTGGTCGTGCTCGTGATCGGCCGGCGCGGCAAGGCGCTGGCCAGAACCGGCCTGGCGCTGGGCTTGGCCGCGGCCCTGGCGGTGCCGACGGCGTGGTCCGCGATCGGCGCGGTCAGCGCCCAGAAGGGCATGGGCGGTGCGAACCCGATGGCCGGGCCGGAGACGGGCATGCGCCCACCGGGCGCCACGCGGTTCCCGGGTGCGGGCGGCGACGCCGTGCCCCCGGACGGGCAGAGCCAGGACGGCGGGCAGAACTCGGTCGAGCCGGCCGACGCCGAGCAAGGGCCGATCTTGTTCGTCGGCGGCGTGGGCGGCGCCGAGTCGCTGAGCGCGGAGCAGCGCAAGATGCTCGACTACGTCCAGGCCAATGCGGGTGATCTCGACGTGCCGCTGGCGGTGGAGGGCGGCTCGATGGGCGCTTCGTCGTACATCATCGAATCGGACGTGACCGTGGTCGGCATGGGCGGATTCAGCGGCGGCGACGATGCCCCGTCGGTGGCCCGGCTGACCGAGTGGAAGCGGACCGGTCAGCTCGGCTTCGTCCAGCTCGGCGGCATGGGCGGCCCGGGCGGCATGCCGCGTCGCGGCGGCATGGGTGATCGGGACGGCATGGGCGACGGCGCACCGGATGGCGCGCAGCCTCCCGGCGGCATGCCGGGCGGCGAGGTCAGGCAGGAACGCGACGAGTGGGTGAAGCAGAACTGCACCCCCGTCGACCCGGCCGCCTGGGGAGGCGCGGCGGACACATCGGTGCAGCTCTACCGGTGCAACTGACCCGCGGGTGGGTGCGCGGCCGAGGTCGCGCACCCACCCCTTGGGGGCGCTCTGAGGTGGGTACTGTTCTGCACCGCACCTGCGGAAACACCGGCCCATCCGGTTCCCAGACTTCTTCCAGGCTTTTCCCAGGGAGGTGGGCGATGCTTGACGGCGTGGCGGATACCAACAGCGCGCGCGTCCTGGTCGTCGACGACGAGCCCAACATCCTGGAGCTGCTGACGGCGGCGCTGCGCCTCAGCGGATTCGAGGTGCACGGCGCGGGCACCGGTGCCGACGCGCTGCGGGCCGCCGTGGAGTTCCGGCCGGACATCGTGGTGCTCGACGTGATGCTCCCGGATCGGGACGGGTTCTCGGTCGCCTCCGAGCTGCGCGCCAACGGCAACGCCGTACCGGTGCTGTTCCTGACCGCCCGGGACGCCGTCGAGGACCGCATCGCCGGGCTGACCGCCGGCGGCGACGACTACGTCACCAAGCCGTTCAGCCTCGACGAGGTGGTGCTGCGGCTGCGCGCGATCCTGCGCCGGGTGCAGCCCGCGCAGGCCAACGACTCGCGGCTGCGCTACCACGACCTGGAGCTGGACGAGGAGACCTACGAGGTCCGCCGCGGCGGCAGCCTGGTGAACCTGTCGCCGACCGAGTTCAAGCTGCTGCGCTACCTGCTGATCAACGCGGAGAAGGTGGTCAGCAAGGTGCAGATCCTGGACCGGGTGTGGAACTACGAGTTCGGCGGGGACAGCAGGATCGTCGAGTCCTACATCAGCTACCTGCGGCGCAAGGTCGACTCCGCCGCGCCGCCGCTGATCCACACCATCCGCGGCGTCGGCTACGTGCTGCGCCTGCCGCCGGAGCAGCGATGACGGTGCTGCGGACGCTGCGCGGGCGGCTGGTGCTCGTGCTGGTCGGCGCGCTGGTGGTCGGCCTGTTCCTGATGGGGGTGACCAGCACCGCCCTGCTGAGCCGGTCGCTGGTCGAGCGCACCGACGACCGGCTGGCGGCGCTGTCCGAGCCGTGGGAGCACGGGCTGGTCGCGCCGCCGGACCCGCTGCGGCCCCCACCGGACCCCGCGCTCGAACGCGGCGAGCTGCCCACCGAGTTCCGGGTGCTGATGTTCGATCCCGGTGGCGGCCAGGTCGGCGCCGTGATCGGGCAGCCCCAGACCGACCAGGGCGGCCCGGTGCTGCGGGATCCGCAGCACGGCCCGGCGATCAAGACCGTGCCCGACCGGGCGGGCGGCTCGGACTGGCGGGTGCGGACGGTCGGCCTGCCCAACGGGCGATTCGTGGTGCTCGCGCTGTCGTTGGCGAACGTCGAGGCGACCGTGCGCCAGCTGATCGTCATCGAGCTGGTCGTCGGCGGCGCGGTGCTGCTCGTGCTGGCCGTCGCGGCGGCGCTGACGGTGCGGCTGAGCCTGCGGCCGCTGAACCGGATCGAGCACACCGCCGACGCCATCGCGGCCGGGCAGCTCGACCGGCGCGTGCCCGAGCAGGACCCGCGCACCGAGACTGGCCGGCTCGGCGCGGCGCTGAACACGATGCTCGGGCGGCTGGTGGACGCGTTGCAGCAGCGGGAGCACTCCGAGCTCCGGTTGCGGCGGTTCGTCGCGGACGCCGGGCACGAGCTGCGGACGCCGTTGACGTCGATCCGGGGCTTCGCGGAGCTGTACCGGCGCAGCGATCAGCACCGCGAGGAGGACGTGCGGATGATGATGCGGCGCATCGAGTCCGAGGCGGTGCGCATGGGCGGCCTCGTCGACGACCTGCTGCTGCTGGCCCGGCTGGACCGGGAACGCACCATAGACCTGGTCGACGTCGATGTGGTGCCGCTGGTGCAGGACGTCGTGCAGGACGGGCGGGCGCGCGACCCCGAGCGGGAGATCGAGCTGCGGGACGGGAATCGCCCGCTGCGGGTGCTCGCCGACAGCCCCCGGATCCGCCAGGTGCTGACGAACCTGGTGAACAACGCCCTGATGCACACCCCGCCGGGCTCGCCGGTCACCGTCGAGGTCGCGCGGGGTTCGGCCGGGGGAGGGGCGCTCGCGGCGGCCGGCGCGGAGCTGCCGGCGGGCACCCCGGTGGCGTTGATCTCGGTGACCGACACCGGCCCGGGCATCCCGCCGGAGCACGCACCGAGGATCTTCGACCGCTTCTACCGGGTCGACGACGGCCGACACCGCGACGCCGGCGGAACGGGCCTCGGCCTCGCGATCACGACGGCGATCGCCGAGGCCCACAACGGCAGGGTGGAACTGCACGCCAACCCCGACGGCGGCAGCACCTTCCGCCTCCTCCTGCCCCTGACCTGACCGCCCACCCGGGACACAACGCCCCGGGACCGATCGTGCCGTCCCGCATCGCGGAACTCCGGTTCCACTTCCGCAATTTCAATGGAAATCGGACCTCCGATTTCCATTGAAATTGCGTCCCTCCGAGACGGGGTTCCCTCTTCCGGGGGTTCCGGTCAGAGCTTGATCGTCGGGTTGTGGATGTCGAACCACACCGACAGGTCGAGGGCCCTTTCGAAGGTGAAGCGCGCCATCGGGTCGATCCGCGCCGGGTCCTGCGCCAGCGCTCCGCGCAGCCACCGCTCGTCGAGCAGCGACAGCGCCGGGTCTCCCGCGGCGACGAGGTCCGCCACCTGGCGCTGCAGCACCGCCGCGTACTTCGGGTCCTGTGTGGACGGATACGGGCTCTTCACCCGCTCCAGCACCGACTTCGGCAGCACGTCGGCGGTGGCGTGCCGCAGCAGGCTCTTCTCCCGGCCGTCGAAGGTCTTCAGCGACCACGGGGCGTTGAAGACGTACTCCACCAGCCGGTGGTCGCAGAACGGCACCCGCACCTCAAGGCCGACCGCCATGCTCATCCGGTCCTTGCGGTCCAGCAGGACGCGGACGAACCGGGTCAGGTGCAGGTAGCAGATCTCCCGCATCCGGCGCTCGAAGTCGCCCTCCCCGTCGAGCACCGGGACCGAGCCGATGGCGTCGCGGTAGCTGTCGGCCACGTAGGACTCCAGGTCCAGCGCCGCCGCCACGTCGGGGCTGAGGATCTCCGCCCGCTCGGTGGAGTGCGCGCGCACCGCGGCGATCCACGGGAAGGTCTCGGCCTGCCGCACCTGCGGGTCGTGGAACCACTTGTAGCCGCCGAAGACCTCGTCCGCGGACTCGCCGGACAGGGCCACGGTCGAGTGCCCGCGGATCGCCTTGAACAGCAGGTAGAGCGACTGGTCGAGGTCGCCCATCCCCAGCGGGAAGTCCCGGGCCTGCACGGTGGCGCGGCGCACGGCGGGATCGGCGAGCGCGTCGGGGTCCAGGACGATGTCCTGGTGCAACGACCCGACGTGCTCGGCGACGTCGTGGACGTACGGCGTGTCGGGCGTGCCACGCATCTCGTCGGGCACGAAGTTGTCGGCCTGGCCGAGGAAATCGACCGCGAAGCTGCGGACCTGCTCGCCGCTGCGCGCCAGCTGGCGGCCGGCCAGCGCGGTGATGGCGCTGGAGTCCAGGCCGCCGGAGAGCAGCACGCAGCGCGGCACGTCGGAGATCAGCTGCCGCGCGACGATGTCGTCGAGCAGCTCGCGGACGTGCGCGACGGAGGTCTGCTGGTCGTCGTCGTGCGCCGCGGCCCGCAGCCGCCAGTAGGTGTGCTCGCGCAGGCCCTTGCGGTCGACGGTGACGACGGTGCCCGGCTCCACCTCGCGCATGCCGGACCACATCGCCTGCCGCGGCGTCTTGACCATCGTGAACATCTCGCGCAGCCCGCCGACGTCAACGACCTTCTCGGCCAGCGGGTTGGCCAGGATCGCCTTCGGCTCGGAACCGAAGAGCACGCCTTGCTCGGTCGGGTAGTAGTACAGCGGCTTGATGCCCATCCGGTCGCGGATCAGCAGCAGCTGCTCGCTGCGGGTGTCCCAGACGGCGAAGGCGAACATCCCGTTCAGGTGTTCGGCGACCTGCGGGCCCCACTCCAGGTAGCCGTGCAGCACGACCTCGGTGTCGCTGTCGGTGTCGAAGCGGTGGCCGCGGCGCCGCAGTTCGTCACGCAGTTCGGTGAAGTTGTAGGCCTCGCCGCTGTAGACGATCGCGACCTCGCCGTCGGGCGTCGCGGCCTCCATCGGCTGAGCCCCGCCGGGCAGGTCGATGATGGCCAGCCGCCGGTGGCCGAGGGCGGCGTGCGGGCGCACCCAGGTGCCGCCGGCGTCCGGGCCGCGGCAGGTCATGGTGGCGCACATGGCGTCGATGGCGGGTTGTTCGCCGGTCAGGTCGCGCTGGAAGTCGATCCAGCCGGAGATGCCGCACATTTCGGGTTCTCCTCCGTGTCGGTTTGACCTCGCGTCGGGCCGCGGGCGCCGGGTTCCGGGTGGTCCGAGCCACACGCGCTTTCATTAGCCAGGTTAACGAGATCGTTGCATCGACGAAACCAACTCACGGAGTGAAGTCAGCCACTCACAAAACGTGCGGATCAGCGAAACCGCCCGAAAACCGGCGCCGCCGCCTCACTCGATCGGGCGCATCAAGAACGCATCAATGCGTTCGGGGCGGGTGTCAAGGAGCCGTCATGGGCCTTGGCCGCGCCCGTCGCGGGGATTTCGCTGGACGTAGGCGGTCACCACGAGCCGGTGGCCCGATTTCGAGTGAAGGAGTGCGCAGCGGTGGCTGATCTCGCCTACGCCGTGCTGCTGATCGGCGGGTTCCTCGTCCTGGCGTTGACCCTCCGCGGTTTGGAGCGCTTGTGAGCACCTTGCTAGCCAACGTCGCCGGAGGCGTGTTGGCGCTGCTGTTGATCGGTTACCTGTTCGTCGCGCTTATCCGGCCGGAGAAGTTCTGATGAGTTCCCCCATGGTCGGCCTGGTGCAGGTCGGCCTCCTGATCCTGGCCATCGGAGTGGTCTACCGGCCCCTCGGTGACTACCTGGCCCACGTCTACACCAGCGAGAAGCACTGGCGCGTCGAGAAGGCGGTGTACCGCCTGGTGCGCATCGACGGCGACGCCCAGCAGCGCTGGACCACCTACGCCGCCGGCGTCCTCGGCTTCTCGGTCATGTCCGTCGCGCTGCTCTACCTGATGCAGCGGTTGCAGCCGCTGCTGCCGCTGAGCTTCGGCCGCGGCGCGGTCGACCCCGCGACGGCGTTCAACACCGCGGTCAGCTTCGTGACCAACACGAACTGGCAGTCCTACGTGCCGGAGCAGGTGCTCGGGCACACCGTGCAGATGGCCGGGCTGACCGTGCAGAACTTCGTCTCGGCTGCTGTCGGCATGGCGGTGGCGATCGCGCTGGTGCGCGGCTTCGCTTCCGCCGGAACCGGCCGCATCGGCAACATCTGGGTGGACATCACCCGCGGCTGCACCCGCGTGCTGCTGCCGATCGCGGTCATCGCGGCGGTGCTGCTGGTCGCGCTCGGCGGGGCGATGAGCCTCGCCTCGGGCATCCACGTCATCGGCCTGGACGGCCAGGAGCACATCATCGCCACCGCGCCGATCGCGAGCCAGGAGGTCATCAAGGAGCTCGGCACCAACGGCGGCGGCGTGCTCAACGCCAACTCGGCGCACCCGTTCTCCAACCCCGGCGGCATCAGCAACCTGCTGGAGATCTTCCTGATCCTGGTCATCCCGCTGGCCCTGACCCGCACCTTCGGCACCATGGTCGGCGACCGCCGCCAGGGCCGGGTGCTGCTGACGGTGATGGTCGCGATCATGGCCGTGATGACCGCGGTCGTCTGGTGGGCCGAAAGCCACCCCAACGGCCCGGCGACGCTGGCCGCCGGCGGTGCCCTGGAAGGCAAGGAAACCCGCTTCGGGCTGTTCCTCTCCGGCCTGTTCGCGGTCGCCACGACCGGCACCTCCACCGGCGCCGTCAACGCGATGCACGACAGCTTCACCGGGCTCGGCGGTCTGGTGCCGCTGCTGAACATGCTGCTCGGCGAGGTCGCGCCCGGCGGCGTCGGCGCGGGGTTGTACGGCATCCTGGTGCTGGCCGTGATCGCGGTGTTCCTGGCCGGGCTGATGGTCGGCCGCACGCCGGAGTACCTGGGCAAGAAGCTCGGGCGGCGGGAGGTCACCGCGGCCGCGCTGTCGATCCTCGTGATGCCCACGATGGTGCTGCTCGGGGCCGGCACCGCGCTCGCGCTGCCGTCCACTGAGGACGCCCTGAACAACACCGGCGCGCACGGCCTGTCGGAGGTCCTCTACGCCTTCGCCTCGGCGGGCAACAACAACGGCAGCGCCTTCGCCGGGCTGACCGTGAGCAGCGACTTCTTCCAGGTCGCGCTCGGCATCGCGATGCTCTTCGGCCGGTTCGTGCCCATCCTCGCGGTGCTGATGCTGGCCGGCGCGGTGGCCCAGCAGCAGCGCGTTCCCGCCACCGCGGGCACGCTGCCCACCACCGGCCCGCTGTTCGCCGGGCTGCTCGGCGGCACCGTCATCCTCGTCGCGGCGCTGACCTTCCTGCCCGCGCTCGCCCTCGGCCCGATCGCGGAGGCCCTCGCATGACAACCACGCTGGAGAAACCCCAGGAATCGCAGCAGGAAACCGGGCCGCGGAAGATGACCGCGGGCGCGTTCAGCCCGCGCCAGCTGTGGACGTCGCTGCCGGAAGCGCTGCGCAAGCTGAACCCGAAGCACCAGCTGGCCAACCCGGTCATGTTCGTGGTGTGGGCCGGCTCGGTGCTGACCACCGTGCTCGCCGCGGCCGAACCGGACGCGTTCAGCATCTCGGTGGCCGCCTGGCTGTGGTTCACCGTGCTGTTCGCCAACCTCGCCGAAGCCGTCGCCGAAGGCCGCGGCCGGGCGCAGGCGGAATCGTTGCGGCGCACCAAGACCGAGGCGGTCGCGCGGCGGCTGGTCGACGGCGTCGAGGAGCAGGTGCCGGGCACGGCGCTGCGCATCGGCGACCGGGTCGTGGTCGAGGCCGGCGAGGTCATCCCCGGCGACGGCGACGTCGTCGAGGGCATCGCGACCGTCGACGAATCGGCGATCACCGGCGAATCCGCCCCGGTGATCCGGGAATCCGGCGGCGACCGCTCGGCGGTCACGGCCGGCACGACGGTGCTCTCCGACCGGATCGTCGTGGAGATCACCACCAACCCGGGCGAAACGTTCGTCGACCGGATGATCGCGCTGGTCGAGGGCGCGCAGCGGCAGAAGACGCCGAACGAGATCGCGCTGACGATCCTGCTCTCCACGCTGACGATCATCTTCCTGCTCGCGGTGGTCGCCCTGCAGCCGATGGCCGGCTACTCCGGCTCGCTGCTGTCGGTGATCACCCTGACCGCGCTGCTGGTGTGCCTGATCCCGACGACGATCGGCGCGCTGCTGTCGGCGATCGGCATCGCAGGCATGGACCGGCTGGTGCAGCGCAACGTGCTCGCCAAGTCCGGCCGCGCCGTGGAGGCCGCAGGCGACGTGGACACGCTGCTGCTGGACAAGACCGGCACGATCACCTTCGGCAACCGGCGCTGCACCGAGCTGCTGCCCGTCGGCGGCGCCACGCTCGGCGAGCTGGCCGAGGTCGCGCGGCTGTCCAGCCTCGCCGACCAGACCCCGGAGGGCACCAGCATCGTGGCGTACTGCGCCGAGCAGTACGGGCTGCCCACGCGGCCGCGCGGTTCGGAGCTGCAAGCCGAAGAGGTCGCCTTCACCGCGCAGACCCGGATGAGCGGCATCGACATCGACGGCCGCGAGATCCGAAAGGGCGCCACCAGCGCGGTGCGCGCCTGGGCCGGCGGCATCTCGTCCGAAGTGGAGGGACTCACCGAGGAGATCGCCTCGGAGGGCGGCACGCCCCTGGTGGTCGCCGAGCGCAGTGGCGGCGAAACCCGCGTGGTCGGCGTGATCCGGCTGTCCGATGTGGTCAAACCCGGCATGAAGGAGCGGTTCGCCGAGCTGCGCGCGATGGGCATCCGCACCGTGATGGTCACCGGCGACAACGAGCTCACCGCCAAGGCCATCGCCGCCGAGGCCGGCGTCGACGACTACCTCGCGGAGGCCAAGCCCGAGGACAAGATGGCCCTGATCAAGGCCGAGCAGGAAGGCGGCCGGCTGGTCGCGATGACCGGCGACGGCACCAACGACGCGCCCGCGCTCGCGCAGGCCGACGTCGGCGTGGCGATGAACACCGGCACGGCGGCGGCCAAAGAGGCCGGCAACATGGTCGACCTCGACTCCGACCCGACGAAGCTGATCGAGATCGTCGAGATCGGCAAGCAGCTGCTGATCACCCGCGGCGCGCTGACCACCTTCAGCATCGCCAACGACCTGGCCAAGTACTTCGCGATCCTGCCCGCGATGTTCGTGGCGATCTACCCGCAGCTGGACGCGCTGAACATCATGCGGCTGGCCACCCCGACGTCGGCGATCCTGTCGGCCGTCGTCTTCAACGCGCTGGTCATCATCGCGCTGATCCCGCTGGCGCTGCGCGGGGTCCGCTACCGGCCGACCACGGCGAGCGCGCTGCTGCGGCGCAACCTGCTGGTCTACGGGCTCGGCGGCATCGTCACGCCGTTCCTCGGGATCTGGCTGATCGACCTGGTCATCCGCTTCATCCCGGGCATCGGCTGAGAGGGCCCGGGACATGCCGAGGATCCCGTTGGTCCGCAATTTCAATGGAAATTGCGCTCCTCCGGCGTGTCAGGTCCCGACACGCCCGGACCTGTGGACAACTTCCCGCAATTTCAATGGAAATCGGACCTTCGATTTCCATTGAAATTGCGGCCGACCCGAACCGAAGAGGCACTGATGAAAAGCACACTGCTGCGGCAGGCGTTGGCGGGGTTGCGGCTGTTGCTGGTGGCGACCGTCGTGCTCGGCGTGGCGTATCCGCTGGCGATCTGGGGCATCAGCCGGATCCCCGGCCTGCAGGCCAACGCCGAGGGCTCGCAGATCGTGGTGGACGGCAAGGTCGTCGGCTCGTCGCTGATCGGCATCGACCCGGTCCCGGCCGACCCGGCCCACGACCCGTACTTCCACACCCGCCCCGCGGCGTCCGCCGAGGGTGCGCTCGGCCCGGGCGACCCGGCGAGCACCGGCGGCTCCAACTACGGCGGAGCCAGCGAGGATCTGCTCGCCGCCGTGCAGGAGCGGCGCGACGCCATCGCCGCCCGCGAGGGCGTGCGGCCCGAGCAGGTGCCGACGGACGCCGTGACGGCGTCGGGCAGCGGCGTCGACCCGGACATCAGCCCGGCCTACGCGGAGCTGCAGGCGGCCCGGGTGGCTCGCGTCACCGGCATCCCGCTGGAGGAGGTCCGGCGCCTGATCGCCGAGAACACCAGCGGTGGGATCGTCGCCGAGCGCGTGGTGAACGTGCCGACCCTCAACGTCGCCGTCCACCGGGCAGGGTGATGCCGACGGGGTAAGTTGCCTGGTCAGGGCCGTGCGTACTTTTGGTTGCCACAGCGGCACAAAGTACGCGCGGGCCGGAGGCGGTATTCGGTGAAGGCAACCGCTAATAACAGCGGTTCGTAGGAGACTGGAAGCGTGGCGGAGAAGGGGCGAAGGCGCGGCGAGCTGCGGATCTACCTCGGTGCGGCGCCCGGGGTCGGCAAGACGTACGCGATGCTCAACGAGGCGCAGCGGCGCACGGAGCGCGGCACCGACGTGGTCGTCGGTTTCGTGGAGGACCACGGCCGCGCCAAGACCGCCGCGCTGCTCGACGGACTGGAGGTCCTGCCGCGCCGGCGCGTCAGCCACCGCGGCGTCGAACTCACCGAGATGGACCTCGACGCGCTGCTGGCCCGGAAGCCGGAGGTCGCCATCGTCGACGAGCTCGCGCACACCAACGTTCCCGGCTCCCGCAACGAGAAGCGCTGGCAGGACATCGACGAACTCCTCGATGCCGGGATCAACGTGCTGTCCACGGTCAACGTGCAGCACCTGGAGAGCCTCAACGACGTGGTGGAGACGATCACCGGCGTCCGGCAGCAGGAAACCGTGCCGGACGAGGTGGTGCGCCGCGCCGAGCAGATCGAACTCGCCGACATCACCCCGGAAGCGCTGCGCCGCCGCATGGCGCACGGCAACGTCTACGCGGCGGACCGGGTGGATGCCGCGTTGGGCAACTACTTCCGCACCGGCAACCTGACGGCGCTGCGCGAGCTCGCGCTGCTGTGGCTGGCCGACCAGGTCGACGTGGCGCTGCGCCGCTACCGCGCGGAGAAGAAGATCACCGACACCTGGGAGGCCCGCGAACGCGTCGTGGTCGCCGTCACCGGTGGCCGCGAGAGCGAGACGCTGATCCGCAGGGCCCGCCGGATCGCGGCCCGCGCGGGCGCGGAACTCCAGGTGGTGCACGTGCTGCGCGGCGACGGGCTCGCCGGGGCGTCGCCGACCGGCATCGCGCGCGCCCGCAAGCTCGCCGACGCCGTGGGCGCCAGCTTCCACAGCGTCGTCGGCGACGACGTGCCCGAGGCGCTGCTGGAGTTCGCCCGGGCGGCCGACGCCACGCAGCTGGTGATCGGCACCTCGCGGCGGTCCCGCTGGGCGCGGCTGTTCGACGAGGGCATCGGCGCCGCCACGGTGCAGAAGTCCGGGCCGATCGACGTGCACATGGTCACCCACGCCGAGGCCGGCGGGCGGCGATTCCTCCGGAAGATCACCAGGAATCCGCTGTCGTCGGCCCGCCAGCTGTGGGGCTGGGTGCTGTCGGTGCTGGTGCCCAGCGCGGTCACCGCGGTGGCCTACTTCTTCGGCGATGTCGCGCTGTCCACGGACGTCGTCGGCTACTTCCTGGCCACCGTCATCGTCGCGCTGGTCGGCGGGATGGCCCCGGCGATAGTCGCCGCACTGCTCTCCGGCGGGCTGCTGAACTTCTTCCTGACGCCGCCGCTGTACACGCTGACCGTGTCCGAGCCGCAGAACCTCGTGACGCTGGTCGCCATGATGATCGTCGGCATGCTGGTGGCGATCATGGTCGACCGGGCCGCGCGGCTGGCGGAGCAGGCCACCAACGCCCGCACCGAAGCCGCGCTGCTCACGTCCTACGCCCGCACCGTGCTCACCCATCCCGATCCGCTGGCGCGGCTGCTGGAGAAGGTGGTGGAGAACTTCGGCCTCACCTCGGCGGCGCTGCTGGAACGCACCAAGGACGGCTGGCACGTGGCGGCCTCCACCGGAGTGCGGCCCTGCGCGAGACCCGAGCAGTCCGATGTGGACATCGAGGTCAACCCGGACGTCCACCTGGTGCTCAAGCGCCCCGGCAACAGGCCGCTGCCGGCCGCGGAGCGCACCGTCCTGGAAGGCGCGGCCGGGCAGGCGCTGGTCGCGCTGCGCCAGCAGCGGATGGCCGCGGAAGCGCAGGAGGCCCAGCGGCGAGCGGACGCCACCCAGCTGCGCACCGCGCTGCTGTCGGCGGTCGGCCACGACCTGCGCACCCCGCTGGCGTCCATCAAGGCCTCGGTGAGCAGCCTCCGCGCCGCCGACCTGCAGCTGTCCGAAGAGGACACCGCCGACCTGCTCGCCGGCGTCGAGGAATCCTCGGACCGGCTGACCGAGCTGGTGGACAACCTGCTGGATTCCTCCCGGCTGGCGACCGGCGCGATCGCCCCGCGGCTTCGCCCGGTGAGCTACGACGAGGTCGTCGCGGGCGCGCTGGCCGGGCTGGACGGGCGGCAGCACATCGACGTCGACATCGACGAGAGCCTGCCGCCGGTGCTCGCCGACGTCGGGCTGCTGGAGCGCGTGGTGGCCAACGTGGTGCAGAACGCGCTGAAGTACGGGCGAACGAACGGCGACCGGATCAGGGTGCGGGCGAGCGAGCACGCGGCGCGGGTCGAGCTGCGCGTGGTCGACCACGGGCCGGGACTGCCGGAAGACGCGGCCGAGTCCGCGTTCGCGCCGTTCGAGCGGCTGGGCGAGCACGGCGAGCGCGGCGACACCGGGGTGGCCGGGGTCGGGCTCGGCCTGAGCGTGGCGCAGGGTTTCATGACGGCGATGCACGGCACGATCCGAGCCGAGGACACCCCCGGCGGCGGGTTGACGATCGTGCTCTCACTCCCGGTGGTCGCCGCTGACGGACAGGGGAAACGATGACGAGGGTCCTGGTTGTCGACGACGAGCCGCAGCTGCTGCGCGCCTTGCGGATCAACCTGACCGCGCGCGGCTACGAGGTGCTGACGGCCACGGACGGGTCGTCCGCGCTGCGCGCGGCCATCGACGGCAAACCCGACGTGGTGATCCTCGACCTCGGCCTGCCGGACATGGACGGCAACGAGGTGATCGCGGGGCTGCGCGGCTGGACGACGGTGCCGATCATCGTGCTGTCCGCGCGCACGGACTCCACGGACAAGGTGCACGCCCTGGACGCCGGGGCGGACGACTACGTGACGAAGCCGTTCGGCATGGACGAGCTGCTGGCGCGCCTGCGCGCGGCGGTCCGGCGCGCCAGCACCAGCGAAGCGGCCGACGAACCGGTGGTGGAGACCGCGACGTTCACGGTCGACCTGTCGGCGAAGAAGGTGCTGCGCGAAGGCATCGAGGTGCACCTGACGCCGACCGAGTGGGGCATGCTGGAGGTCCTGGCCCGGAACCGGGGCCGCCTGGTGGGCCAGAAGCAGCTCCTCAAGGAGGTCTGGGGACCCCAGTACGCGAACGAAACCCACTACCTCCGCGTCTACCTGGCCCAACTCCGCAGGAAGCTGGAACTGGACCCGAGCCACCCCCGCCACCTGATCACCGAAGCGGGCATGGGCTACCGCTTCGAACCGTGACGCGCTCCTTGTTTCGGCACAAGCGGTTCGGAGCCTGCGGCGGTGTGCTGGTGTTCTCCGCTGTTCGTGGCCCTCATGCGGATCCGCGCATGGGTGCGTTGGGTTGGTGTGAAGTTTCCGAGAGTTGGTGCGGGGCGGGAAGTCGCGCTGCTAGGGTCGGCCTTCGACCGGGTGATCAGACGCCGCGACCTGGGGGTTTCCCGCGATGACGACGCCAGCACCACCACCGCCGCCGGTTCCGGGGGGCGCCGGTCAAACCATCACCGTCAACAAGGACAACGTCCTCGAGGTCCGCAAGGTCATCCTCGCGGCGGCCGAGGACGCGCAGTTCAAGCTGTTCAGCCTCGCGCACAACTTGGCTGTCAACGCTCCGGCCGACGACGAGATCAGCTCGACCTCCGCAGCGGTCTGGTCGGCGAACCTGCTGGGAAATCCGGACTCTCACTACGCGCGTCTCATGCAGTACGTGGACAACGTCTTTGAACTGGGAAGGCAACTCGAAGAAGCCGCCAAGCAGTATGGCTTCACCGACGATGAGATCGCTGCGTCCTTCCAGCTGCAGCAGAACCAGGTGTGAGGGGAGTCCCGTGCGGTTGCGCTTCGGGCATGGCTTGATCGGGCTGGCCGCTGTTTTCGCGCTTGCCGGGTGCACGGTGAACGGCCCGGATCCGGAGCCGCCGAGCTCGGCTCCGACTTCGGAGGCCGAGTCATCTTCTTCGCTGGACCTTCCGCAACGCCCGAAAGAGCTCGCGATCGCGGGCAAGCAGGACGCGGAGATCTGCACCTGGCTGTCTCCCGAGCAGAAGGCACCGCTCCAGGTGGGTGGTGGTCGCCCAGTGGTCAAGAACGGAAACAACTACAACGGGTGTTCTTTCGCTGGAGCCGCAGGCAAGGTCAACTTCGGGATCTCGCTCCGGGTGGTGCCCGAGGGCTTGGACGCCTTCGCGCCGAAGATCGCGGCCGTGAAGGCGAAGACCGCGAAGACGTATGAGGTCAACGGCTTCGGTGCGGTGCAAGCGCAGGTTCCGGGTGGCGAGAGCCTCGGTTGTGCGGTGTTCGTCGATGCTGCCGAAGGGCAGACGCTCTACGTCGACCTGAGCCTCACCACTCCCGGCGGCATGAACAACGACCAGATGTGCGAGCGGGCGAAGCAGGCCGCCGAGGCGGCCGTGACGACCTTGCAGGGTAGCTAGGGGGAGTCGTGACCAGCATCGATCCGATCCGGGACATCCGGTTCGAGGGGATGGACATCCCCCAGCTCCAGGAATGGATCACCCAGATCAAGCAGGGGCGCGGCGCGGAGTCGATGCAGGGCGCGGTGCGCGCGCTGGACGAGTGCGTGCAGGTGGTCGTCGATCTCGACGAGACGCTGCGGCGCGAGCTCGGCAAGCTGCAGATCGCGTGGGAGGGCAACGCCGGGAGCCTCGCGGCGGCGGCGACCCAGCAGCAGTCCGTCTTCATGGCCGACGCCCCGGATCCCCTGAAGGCGTCCGCGGACAGCGTCGACGCGCAGGGCCGGGGCTACGAGTCCGCCCGCAACGGGCTGCCGAACAACGACGAGCTCAAGCACAAGCAGTCGGAGAACGCGCTCGAATGGGCCGGCGGTGCCTTCGGCTACGAGAGCGACTACGACGAAGAAGCCAAGAACATCGAGGGCCAGAAGCAGGCCGCGCAGGCCGCGCTCAGCTCGTACCGCAACACCTCGGTCAGCCAGGCCGATTCGTACCAGCCGCTGCCCGAGATGCCGCCCGCCACGGTGTCCGCGCAGTCGGCGTCCGGCACGAGCATGCCGGGCGTCGGCGTGGGTTCGGTCGGCGGCGGCTACTACGGCGGCGGCTCGGCGGTCGACGGGGGCACGCCCGGTGTCGTCGTGGGCGGCGGGAACGTCGGCAGCGGCAACATCGGCGGCGGAATCAAGCGCGGCGATGGCGTGGGTGCGCAGGATCCCGGTGACCGCAGCGGCACGGGGCGGCACCCGGACGAGCGGGAGACCGGCGGCGAGGCGGACCAGACGCCGGAGGCCGCCGCGACGAGCAGCGGCATCAACTCCGGCACGGTGCTCGGCATCGCCGCAGGTGGTGCGGCGGTCGCGGGTATCGGTGCCTACGCCGCGAGCAGGATGCTCGGCGGCCGGGGCCCGGCCGCGGCATCGGCCGGCGGTGGCTCGGCTTCCGGGCTGAGCCGAGGCGGTTCGTCCGGCATCGGCGGCGGACCCGGCGACACGATGGCCGGGCGGTCCGC
This sequence comes from Saccharopolyspora sp. NPDC050642, assembly GCF_040654735.1. Taxonomy (NCBI): domain Bacteria; kingdom Bacillati; phylum Actinomycetota; class Actinomycetes; order Pseudonocardiales; family Pseudonocardiaceae; genus Saccharopolyspora; species Saccharopolyspora sp. NPDC050642. The sequence goes on from NZ_JBFAIN010000018.1 coordinate 147,676, forward strand.
GGGCAACACGCCGGGCAGCCGCCCGGCGGCCGGTTCGATGATGGGACCGGCGGCGACCCGCGGCGAGAAGCGCAGCGAAGACGCGGAGCACGAGAACAAGTACGTCGCCGACGAAACCCCGTTCGACGACGAGCGGCTGGTCGCGCCGCCGGTGCTCGGGCACTTCGAGCCCGACGACGAAGCCGACGACGAATCCCCCGACGACGAGCCGAAGAAGCGGGACTGACGTTGCGCCCTGGAGCAGAAGCCGATCCGATCGTGCTGTCCGCATTGGAATTCGATGTGGTCTGCGAGGCGGAGAAGCTCACCGAGCGTCGGCACATCATCCTCAACGTGCCGAGCCCGGGAGCGACCTACTCGGAGCGCGCGCAGCTCGTCGCGGACGTGTGGGCCGGGCTCCGCGAGCGCCGCCTGGCGGAGCCCCACCGCGACCGGGTCGACGTCGACTTCGCGGACCTGCTGGGCCTGCTGGACCGGCCGCAGCGCAGCATCGACGTGCGGATCTGGGCGGACCGGTCGATTCGCGCCCTGGCCTCGGCGAACGGCGGCACCGGCCTGCTGACCATTGTGGACGGCGACATCGTCGAGCTGACCCCGATCCGGGCGAGCTCGCTGGTGGAGGCGGCGGTGTCGGTGGCGGGCGACATGCCGCCGGGACCGGGCCGGGCGGTGAGCCTGCCCAACGAGGTCCTCCGCGAAGCCAGCGACTACGCGGGCCCGAACAACCCGCTGCTGCTCACCGACGAACTCCGGGCCCTGGGAATCGCCCCGGACGACGCGGCGGACGTGGCGAACATGGCGGACGGAATGGGGATCCGGGGCCAGTTCGGCGTGGAGGTCTGCCCGAACCGAGGCGGCAGGCCGGAGCGGGCGAACAGGGTGGTGGCGTTCCACGACACGGACAAGGGCCGCTACAGCCACGTGGTCCGCCCCAGCGGAGACGGCCGCCGCTGGAGCACGATAGCCCCGGCGGACAACGCGAGGATCGCGGAGTACGCCCGGGAACTCCTGGCCGAGATCTGGGACGACTGAGAACGCCGGCTTGCCGATCGGGCACGAGTGGGAACCATCGGCGGCTTGGAACCGTCGTACCCCAAGAACGGGAGGTATTGCGGGATGAGTTTTGGTCGGCATCAACCCGACGACTGGGAATACGACGACACCGACTGGCTGGCTCAGGCCGACGAACCGACCCGGGCATCGACGGCCGTCGACACCGTGGTGGGGCAGGACCCGTCCGGCGTCGTCTCCGTCAGCTCGACATTCGACGCCGAGGTCGTGTCGGTGGCGCTGGCGGACAACTGGCGACAGGTCATCGACCCCCGGCAACTGCACGTCGGCGTCGTCGCGGCCGCGAACGCGGCAACGATGCTGGCGCTGGGCAAGAAGCTGGAGTCGGCGGACCTCGAAGGGACCGATCAACTCCAAGCCGCACCCGGTTACGACGATTCGCCGCTGAGCTCGCAGGACATCACCAGGCTGCTCGACGAGGTCACCGCGGGTCTGAACGCTTTCACGCAACAGCTCACCGCCATCGCCGACCAGACCGTCACCGCGGAAAGCCCTGGCCGCAACGTCAGCGGCACGGCCCAGCGAGGTCAGATCCTGCAACTATCGCTCGACCCGAACTGGGCTTCCGCGGCGCGGAACTCGGAGATCGAGACCGAGCTCGCATCGTTGCTCGCAACGCTGCAGAGCAAGTCGACGCCGACGGATCTGGCGGGCGGGCCGCGCAGTCGCGCGATCGACGAGTTGAACGGTTTGGCGTCCAATCCACAGCTGCTTCTCCGGCGACTCGGGCTCGGTTCCTGACCGGTCGATGTCGTCGCACGCATGGAGGTGAGAAACGATGACCAGTGCTGGAATCGGCGTGGCGTTGGAGGCGATGCGCTCCGACGCCAAGACCTGGGACACGGCCGCCGGGGACCTCGATGGCCCGCTGAGCACGATCGGAACGTTGCAGATCGACCCGGGTTCCTTTTCGATGTGGGCGGTCGACCGGGGGATCGACAAGACCTATGACGAGGCGCGAAGCGCGCTGGAGGACATGCTGAAGCAGGCTGCCGACTACTTCCGCGAGATCAGCTCGGACCTGACCGAAGCGGCCGCGCAGTACGAGCGCGACGACGAGCAGGGCAAGCACGGAATCCAGAACGCGTACTGAATCCGGGGATGGCAATGACGAACACTCTCGTCGCGCAGGCGAGCGACAAGTCCAACGACCTCAACGAGAAGATCCAGGACTTCTTCAACAAGGTCAACGACCTGATGAGCTGGGTGCCGGACTTCCTCTCGTACCTCATCGAGCCCATCAAGCAGGGCATGCAGGCGCTGGCCCAGAAGGTCCAGGAGTTCTGGGACCGGATCACCCAGCTCTTCGAGCAGCCCGGTGACTCGGACAAGCTGCGGGAAACCAGCGACAAGTGGGCCACCGAGGTCGGCGACAAGGCTGGGGAGATCGCCGGCGACATCAACCTGCAGAAGCTGAAGGCCAACGTCGAGTGGACCGGCAAGGCGGCCGAGGCGTACAAGGCGCTGGTTCCGGCGCAGGGCGACGGGCTTTCGTCGGTCAAGCTGATGGCGATGCAGATCCGCACTTCGCTGAACAGCCTGGCGAGCGCGCTGGATGCGTTCTGGCTCGCGATCGGCGTCGCCCTGGGTGTGTTCGTCGTCGGTGCCGTGGGCGCGATCGCGGCGGCCTGCACCGTCGTGGGCATCCCGGCGGCGATCGGCGCGATCGCGACCGCGGCGGGCGTGTCCATCGGGTTGGTGACGACCGCGATCATCTCGATGAACAGCTTCACCACCACCATCGAGACCGAGCAGACCGCGATCAAGCAGAAGATCACCGACCTCGGCGACAAGTGGTCGCGCTCGGACCAGGACCTGTCCGACGGGAGTGTCAGCGACGGCGACGGATCGGACTGGAAGGTCAACCAGTGACCGTCCACCGGCCGTACTGGGAGCACGTCCCCGTGCCGGACGACGTCGCGCGCAGGATCAGATCAGGCGCGGTGCGGTTCGGTGCGGGTTCGCTGGTGCTCAGCTTGGTGGAGGGGATCGCCATCCTCGCGCTGGGGTTCGGCCTGCCGACCGCGCACCACCCGATTTCCGGCATCGCCGTCATGTTCGGCGGTATCTCGGCGTTCTTCCACTTCTTCTCCAGCATCACGGTCTTTTCCGGGCGGTCCTACGTCAAGAACGGCCAGCTCAACAAGACGGCTGCGGGTAAGGCATGCCGGTTGCTGGCGGTCTTCTGGGGCGGCACCATCGCGACGTCGCTGGGCAGCTGCGGCCTGCTGGCAATGGTCATTCGCTCGTCCGGACGCTCGTCGGTCCTCCCGGAGGTGCAGTACACGCCAGCGATCATCGGCTACCTGCTGCTCCTGCTGGTGCCATGCGTGCTGTCCGCGGTCAACTTCTTCATCGGCCGCCACCTGCTGCGCCCCGCCGCGTAGCACCAAGCACCGGCAGTTCGATCTCGCCGGAGGAGATCGATGCCGTCGAGCAGGAGATCGCTCGGGAATTTGCCGCGGCCGCAGGTTCGGGCCCGCGTAGCCTGGGCGACGGCTGTGCGGAGGTGCGGTGTGGTCGGGTATTCGGAGTTGGTCGAGCGGGCTCGGGCGCTGGCCGGCAGCGGGCAGCGGCGGATCTTGGGGATCGCCGGGGCTCCCGCGGCAGGGAAGGGGTTCGTCGCCAGGCGGGTCGTCCGGGAGCTCGGCGGTTCCGCCGTTCTCGTGCCGATGGATGGCTTCCACCTGGCCAACTGCCAGCTGCGGCGGCTCGGGCGGGCCGACCGGAAAGGCGCTCCCGACACCTTCGACGCCGCCGGGTACGTCGCGCTGCTCCGGCGGATCCGGGAAGGCGGGCCCGGCACCGTTTACGCCCCCGAGTTCCACCGGGAGATCGAGGAGTCCTACGCCGGGGCCATCGCCGTCGATCCCGATGTGCCGCTGGTGATCACCGAGGGCAATTACCTGCTGCTGGATTCGCCACCGTGGTCGGCGGTCCGGGAACTGCTCGACGAGGCGTGGTTCCTCGCGCCCGATGACGATGTCCGGGTGCGGCGGCTCATCGATCGGCACATCGGTCACGGGCGGACTCCCGAGGAGGCCGAGGAATGGGTGCACCGCAGCGATGAGCGCAACGCCGCCATCATCTCGGCCAGTCGGGGCCGGGCCGATCTGGTCGTCGTCGGCGACCCCGAATGATTTACCCGAATTGCATCTGAATAAGTTTCAGAAATGCGGTACGATGTTGTCGTTCGGCCCGTGGAGTGGGCCGGACGGCTCGTGGGCAATGTCCGGACAGTCTGCTGGACAACTCGTTGGCCTGCGAAGACATTGATTGTTGACCGCTGGTCAATCGGTTAATTCATTCACTCATTGTTGGCTGGAAAACCTGTCGGAATGCTGGCTACGTTGGTTCCAGTCCGGTTCCGGACGGCATTTCGGAAACCCGAGGAGAAGCGATTTCGTTCGGCGGAGAAGCCGAATCGTGAAACTCCCGGGTGAACGGTCTCAGCGAGGAGTGAACAATCATGACCAGCAAGCTGGCTCGCGTTTTCGCAATCGGCGCTTCGGGTGCTGTGCTGTTGGGCGGGATGCTCGTCGTCGCGCCGGTTGCTTCTGCGAGTGCGCAGGGATGCACGGGCACCAATCTGCGCACCGATCCGGCTCTCCTGTGCACCACCGTCGACGGTGAGAGCACGACGGTCAAGAACATCCAGGCCTCGATCGACATCAAGAACTACACCTGCAACGCCGACTTCAAGGTCTGGGGCACCTACGCGGACGGCCGGAAGTACTCCGACACCGGGCACGCCAAGTGCGGCCTCGGCCGGGTCTGGGTCGATTTCAAGCCCGGCGGCGGCAAGTTCAAGAACGGCACCAAGGTGTGTAGCGCGCTGGTCGAGAACGGCAAGGTCCGGGCGGAACACGCCTGCATCGAGATCAAGAAGTGACCGGGCGTGCCGTGAGCCCGGGCGGCGGGCTCACGGCACCACCGCCACGTCGAAGTAGATCGGCCGCAGGGCGCTCGCCGGGTAGAACAGCACCCCGTTCTCGTCGACCATCTTCCACGCGATCTTGCACCGCCCCGGCGCACTGCCCGCCTCCACCGGCACGCTCAGCCGCACCGCCTGCCCCGGCTCGACCACCGCGATCGACACCCGGTGCGGCGCGGTGCACTGCGATCCGCCTTCGCGACCGGCCTGCTCGAGGTAGCGGCCGGTCCAGCGGACCTGGCCGATGTTGCGCAGTTCCCAGGTCTTGACGAAGCGCCCGCCGGCCCTGACCTCGATCCCGTCCGGCGGGTCCTCGCTCAGCATGAACGAGGCGTCGCCGGGGATCGGGCGCTGGGGCGGCGACAGCCAGAAGAACACGCCAGAACCCGCCGCCAGCGCGACCAGGGCCGCGAGCACGACCAGCGGCCAGCGCCGCTTCGGAGCAGGAGCAGGAGCAGGTACCGGCTCCGGTTCGCCGGTCACCTGGGCTTCCTGCCAGCGCCGCGTCCACTCGCGACGGACGACCTCGGCGTCCTGGCCGAGCGCGTTCACGGCGAGGCTGCGGACGAATTCCCAGGTCGTCTCCCACGACGGCAGATCCCGGCCGCGGGCCGCCGCCGACAGCGCCGATTTCGACGCCGCCGCACCGAACTCGGCGCGCATCCGGTCGTAGGACGGATCGCCCGCGGCCTCCTTCAGCTCGCACAACCGGAACGCGAATTCGGCGACCGGGCCGTCCGCCGGGTCGGGGCGCTGCTGCTTCCGGCCGCGTTTGCCGGTGCTCGCCGCCGCCTCGTCCATCGTTCGCCCTCGCCCGTGCGCTGGTGTTCTGACCGCCACCCGACATTTACTAGCACGATTCCGTGACGATGGGTGCACGGGTGGGCGCGCAGCGTCAGCGCTCGGCGAGTTCCGCCCGCACGTCGTCGGGGATCCGGCCGGTGTGGTCGATGGGCGTCCACTGCTCGCTGCGGATCCACTGGGAGCCGCAGCCGCGACAGGCCAGCAGCGGAAACCCGTTGAGCTCCTTGGGCGTCCGATGCCACGAGCACAGCGACCGGCACGCGTGGACGGCCAGCGTCACGCGTCTTCCCCGGCCGATTCCCACTCGGTGGTGTCCGTCGGCACCGGGTCCTCGGTGGGGGTCGTCGTCGGGATCGGCTTGCTCGTCGTCGGCGGGTTGGTGGGCGTCGTCGTCGGCCGCGTCGGCGGCGCGGGCTGCTCCGGCGGCGGCGGAACCGGGAAGTCGCCGGGGATTTCGCCGGTGCTCGTCAGCGTTGTCGACGACGTGGTCCGGCTGGCGGTCGTGGACGTCTCCGAGGTCGCGCTGCCGCTCGGCGGCGGCGGGGGCAGCAGCGGCGGCGTGGTGTACGTGTCCGCCGGCCGCGACGTGGCGGTCGGCTTCAGCGTGAAGTCCGGCGTCGCCTCGTCGTGCTGCTGCGCGCCGGCGACCATCGCGGCGGTCGTCGCGAAGACGGTGGCCACCGCGATGCCGGACGCGGCCAGCATCACCAGCTGCTTTGGCCGGGCGTCCGGGTCTTCCGGCAACATCGGGTCCATTGCGTGCCCCACTCGTCGGCTCGTCGGGCGGCCTGCGCCGGGTGCCCCGAAACCCCAGGCTCCCAGCCGAATCGGGCGGATCATACCGGCAGCCCGAGCAAGCGCGGTCGTGGATGCGAGCCAACACCGCGCGCGCGGCGGCCGTGCGGCATCATGCCGGGCGTGACCGATTCGCAACAGGCACGACTGACCGCTTGGGTGCACGGGCGGGTGCAGGGCGTGGGTTTCCGCTGGTGGACGCGTTCCCGGGCGCTGGAGCTCGGCCTGGTGGGCAGCGCGACCAACCGGCCGGGGAGCCGGGTCGAGGTGGTCGCCGAAGGGTCCCGCGAGGCCTGCGCGAAGCTCCTGGCGGCGCTGCGCTCCGGCGAAACCCCGGGTCACGTCGACCACGTCGCCGAGCAGTGGTCCGAGCCCAAGGGCGGGCTGACCGGTTTCGTCGAGCGCTAGCAGCGGTTTCGCCTGGCCGGAAGCCGTGCGTACGTTGTGTCGCGATAGCAACCAGAAGTGCGCACGGGTCCAGGGCGCACCCGGCGTTGATCTCCAAGTGCGCGGTGCGCGGGGAAAATCGCCGCAACCAGCGGTTCTGCGCAGTCGCGAGTGGCCGCAGCGGTAGGCTTTGCCGGATGTGACCGCCGGTGAACCGGACGAAACACGGGAAGGTCGATCGCAGCCGTGCACCTGAAGAGCCTGACGCTGAAGGGGTTCAAGTCCTTCGCCTCGGCCACCACGCTGCGCTTCGAACCCGGCATCACCTGCGTCGTCGGCCCCAACGGCTCGGGCAAGTCCAACGTGCTCGACGCGCTGCGCTGGGTGATGGGCGAGCAGGGCGCCAAGGACCTGCGCGGCGGCAAGATGGAGGACGTGATCTTCGCGGGCACCGCGGGCCGCGCCCCGCTGGGCCGCGCCGAGGTCACGCTGACCATCGACAACTCCGACGGCGCGCTGCCGATCGAGTACACCGAGGTCTCCATCACCCGCCGGATGTTCCGCGACGGCGCCAGCGAGTACGAGATCAACGGCAACACGTGCCGGCTGATGGACGTGCAGGAACTGCTGTCGGACTCCGGCATCGGCCGCGAGATGCACGTCATCGTCGGGCAGGGCCAGCTGGCCAGCATCCTGCAGGCCAAGCCGGACGAGAACCGCAGGCTCATCGAAGAGGCCGCGGGCGTGCTCAAACACCGCAAGCGCAAAGAGAAGGCGCTGCGCAAGCTCGACGCGATGCAGGCCAACCTGACCCGGTTGACCGACCTGACCAGCGAGCTGCGCCGCCAGCTCAAACCGCTCGGCAAGCAGGCCGAGATCGCCCGCAAGGCGGCGACAGTGCAGGCCGACCTGCGGGATTCCCGGCTGCGCCTCATCGCCGACGACCTGATCACCGCGCGCGCCGACCTGGCCCGCGACGAAGCGGACCAGGAAACCGCACGCGCCAAGCGCACCGAGGTCGAGCGCGCCCTGCAGTTCGCGCAGTCCGAGGAGAAGACCCTCGAAGAGCAGGTCGCCGCGGACGCTCCGAGGCTGACCCGCGCGCAGGAGACCTGGTACCGGCTGTCGGCGCTGGAGGAGCGGCTGCACGGCACGCTGCGGCTGGCCGCCGAGCGCCACCGGCATCTGACGGCGCAGACCGACGAGCACCGCCCCGGCCGCGACCCGGATCAGCTCGACGCCGAGGCAGAAGAGGCGGCGGAGCAGGAGATCGAGCTCCGCGAGCAGGTCGAAGAGGCCCGCGAGGTGCTCAACGAGGTCGTGCTGCGCCGCTCGGAGCTGGAATCCGCGCTGAAGCAGGCCGAACAGGCGCACCTCGCCGCGGTGCGGGCGATCGCCGACCGCCGCGAGGGCGCTGCCCGGCTGTCCGGCCAGGTCGAATCGCTGCGCAGCAAGGTCAGCGACACGGCCGACGAGATCGAGCGGCTGTCGGATTCGCTGGAAGAAGCCACTGGGCGGGCCGAGGAAGCGGAGCGCGCGCAGGCCGACGCGGAGGAGGAGAGCGGCGGCTACGACTCCGACGACGCCGGGCTGCAAGAACGCCGCGAAGGCGCAGCCGAAGCGCGCGATGCGGCGCGCGCCCGCGTCGAGGAGCTCGTGAAGGCCGAGCGGACCGCGGAGCGGGAGATCGCGTCCTGGAAGGCGCGAGTCGAAGCGCTGTCGATGGGCTTGCAGCGCAAGGACGGCGCCGGCGCGCTGATGTCGGCGGGAGACCGGGTGCCGGGCCTGCTCGGCACGGTCGCGGCGCTGCTCAGCGTCGAGCCGGGCGCGGAGGCCGCACTCGCCGCGGCGCTGGGCGCGGTCGCCGACGCCGTCGCCGTTCGCGGTGTCACGGACGCGGTGACGGCCCTGGAACTGCTCAAGGCGGACGAGGCGGGCCGCGCCGGACTGCTCATCGGTTCCGCCGTGGACGTCGACCGATCGGGCTGGCCGCAGCTGACCGGCTCGGCGCGCTGGGCGGTCGACCTGGTCACCGCGCCAGACGGGCTGCGCGGGGCCGTGGCCACCGCGCTCGACAAGGTCGCGGTCGTCGACGAGCTGACCGACGCCCGGGAACTGGTGCAGCGCCATCCCGAAGTCCGTGCCGTGACGGCGAACGGCGACGTGCTCGGCGTGCACTGGGCGATCGGTGGTTCCGAAGACCGGCAGAGCACCATCGAGGTGCAGGCCGCCGTCGACGAAGCCGAACGCGAACTCGCCGCCGCCGGGCGACGCCTGGAGCAGCACTCAGCGGCGCTGGAAGGCGCGCGAGCCGAAGAAGAAGCGCGGCGTGCCGAAGTGCGGGCCGTGCAGGAGCAGATCAACGACGCCAAGGTGCGGCGAGCCCGCAGCACCGAACGGCTTTCCAGCCTGCAACGCGCCGCCCGCGCCGCCGGCGCCGACGTCGACCGGATCAGGCAGCAGCGGGTGAAGGTCGAGCAATCCCGCGAACAAGCCCTGGTCAAGCTCGCCGAACTCGAAGAGCGGCTGAGCGTCGTCAAGTCCGAACAGGACGAAGCGGTGGAGCCGGACACCGGCGAACGCGACCGGCTGGGCACCGAGCTCAACGCCGTGCGGCAGCAGGAAATGGACGCCCGCCTCGGACAGCGCACCGCCGAGGAGCGCGCCCGGGCCGTGCAAGGGCGCGCCGACCAGCTGCGCCGCGCAGCGCGCCATGAGCGCGAAGCGCGTGCCCGCGCGGAAGCGGCTCGCAAGGCCCGGGAACGCGCAGCGCGCGTGACCCAGGCCGTGGTCACCGGGGCCGAGACGGCGCTGGAGCGCATCGCGCGATCGCTGAGCGCCGCGACGGAGGAGCGGGACGTCGCGCAGGCGAAGCAGAGCGAGCACGAGCAGGCGCTCGGCGCCGTGCGAGCGCGCGTGCGCGAGCTCGGCGGGGAGCTGGAGAAGCTGACCGATGCGGTGCACCGCGACGAAGTCGTGCGTGCGGAGCAGCGGTTGCGCATCGAGCAGCTGGAAACCAAGATCATCGAGGATTTCGGGATCGGCCTGGACGACCTGGTCGACGAGTACGGGCCCACCGTGCCGATTCCGCCCGGCCCCGCCGAGATCGCCGAGTACGAGGCGGCCAAGGAGCGCGGCGAGGACGTCAGCCCGCCGCCGCCGATGCCGTTCGACCGGGCCACTCAGGAGCGCCGCGCCAAGCGCGCCGAGAAGGACCTCTCCTTGCTGGGCAAGGTGAATCCGCTGGCGCTGGAGGAGTTCGCCGCGCTGGAGGAGCGCTACAAGTTCCTCTCCACCCAGCTGGAAGACCTCAAGGACAGCCGCCGCGACCTGCTCAGCGTGGTCAAGGAGGTCGACGACAAGATCCTTGAGGTGTTCGCCTCCGCCTTCTACGACGTGGCCGCGGAGTTCGAGACCGTCTTCAAGGTCCTGTTCCCCGGCGGCGACGGGCGGCTGACGCTCACCGACCCCGAGGACATGCTGACCACCGGCGTCGAGGTCGAGGCCCGGCCGCCGGGCAAGAAGGTCAAGCGGCTGTCGCTGCTCTCCGGTGGGGAGAAGTCGCTGACCGCGGTGGCCATGCTGGTGTCCATCTTCCGCGCCCGGCCGTCGCCGTTCTACGTGATGGACGAGGTCGAGGCGGCGCTGGACGACACCAACCTGCGGCGCCTGATCACGCTGCTGGACCAGCTCCGCGAGACCTCGCAGCTGATCATCATCACGCACCAGAAGCCGACCATGGAGATCGCCGACGCCCTGTACGGCGTGACGATGCGCGGCGACGGCATCACGCAGGTGATTTCCCAGCGCCTGCGCGGCGATTCCGGCAAACGGCGCAAGGACGACGCGCCCGACGCGCCGCCCGAAGGCGACGTCGCCGCGGTGCTGGACGGCACGGCGACGTCGGAAAGCGTTGCGGGAGAGCCGGATCCGGCGCCCGAAGATCAGGCCGACGTGCCGAGCGCGTAGCCGACGCCGAAGGCGACGAGCGCCGCCACCAGCGCGAAGCCGAACACCACCGACCAGCCCGGCCGGGCCGGCGCCCAGCGGGCCTGCTTCGGATCCCGCGGTGAAATCCACTGCGGCGCAGCACGATTCCACAACTCCGGCCGCCCCAGCTCGGTCCGGCACGCCGCGCACTCCGACAGGTGGGTGCGCACCGTCAGCCATTCGACGTCGCTGAGCACGCCCGCCGAATAGGCGTTGAGCTTCGCCCGCAGATCCGCATGATCCTGCACCGCAGCCCCCATCCGCAGCCTCGGTGATCGCTTGGGTAGATCATCGACCCGTGGCGACTCCCGCTGAAGCCCCGGGGGTCGGGCAATGGTGTCGTCCGCCACCTCGGTTCAACCTCGGGAACGGCATGCGGGACGATGTTTCCGCGGTCGGGCGTCGATCCTCGGGGGCAGATGCCGACCGGACACCGGGCGCGGAGTTCCCGCATCACCCCGAGTGCGGGGTCCCACCAGGTACAGGAGGCTTTCCATGACCAACCCGTACGGCCCCCCGCCGGGGCAGCAGCCGTACCCGCAGCAGGGCCCGCCGATGGCGCCGCCCGGCGGCTACGGCCCGCCGTCCGGCCCGATGCCGCAGCAGCCGATGCCGCAACAGCCGATGCCGCCGCAGATGCAGCCGGGAATGCCGCAGCAGGGCTACCCGCAGCCGCCGGCCCCGGCCGCGCCGCAGGGCCAGCCGATGGCGCCGCCCGCGCCCGGCATGGGACGCATCATGATCGACTGCTCGTACTTCTGGCTGGCGTTCATGCTGATGTTCTTCAAGCCGCAGCTCACCATCAACGGGCAGCCGGGCCCGATCTTGACCTGGGGCAAGAACCCGGTCGACCTGCCGCCCGGCCAGTACCAGATCGGCATCCACGTCAACTACCTGTGGCAGGTCGGCCTCGCGACCGCGGTGATCCCGGTCAACGCCGGTCAGCAGGTCGACGTCCACTACGCGGCGCCGGTGATCGTCTTCATGAACGGCGCCATCGGCCCGACCCCGCAGAAGGCGCCCGGCATGGGCCTGGCCATCGGGATCATGGCCGGCAGCGTCGCGCTGTGCTTCCTGATCATCCTGCTGTCGGTCATCTCGACCGCCATGAGCTGAGCCGCCCGCGGCCGGCCGCCTGCCGTGACCGCAGTTTCAATTGAAACTGCGGTCAACCGGACTCGCCGACGATGCCAAGCGTTTCGCCCTCGTCGACGGTGAAGGAGACGCCGTCCACCGCGCGCACCACGCCGTCGGCGGTGCGGAAG